>JBIOHJ010000001.1:0-61282 GCA_044448905.1 Bacteroidia bacterium
AGTGGGTTTATAGTTTTACAAACATCCTGTTCTTCCTCCATCCACAGGAAGATTAATTCCGCTGATATATCCTGAGGCAGGTGATGCAAGAAAAGCAACGGCATTGGCAATTTCTTCGGCTTCGCCAAAACGACCGGCAGGAATTTCATTCATCATTTCACGGGCAATATCGTTAAATGATTTTCCGGCTTTGCGTGATTTGTCTTCAATAAGCTGAGTGAGACGTGTTGTGTTTGTTGCTCCCGGCAAAATATTATTTACAGTAATTCCGAATTGCCCTACCTCGCCTGCTAATGTTTTCGACCAGTTAGCCACAGCAGCGCGAACTGTATTTGATACGCCCAATCCTTTTATCGGTTGTTTTACCGAAGTGGAAATTATATTAATGATACGTCCGTAATGTGCCGATTTCATTCCTTCCATGCATGCCTGCGCAAGAATATGATTGCAAAGCAGGTGAATATTAAAGGCTTCAGTAAATTCATTTGCCTGTGCTGATGTAACGGGCCCTGATTTTGGCCCACCGGTATTGTTTACCAGTATATGCACCTGATTTTTTTCGTGAATATATTTTTCAACCTTTTCTTTCACCTCATCGGGATTATTAAAATCGGCACAAATGAAATCGTGCTTCTGGCTTCCGTCATTATACAATTCCTGCACAACCTGCAACAACATTTTTTCATCACGGGCAAGTAACGTAATATCGGCACCCATCACGGCAAGCTGCTTTGCTACGGCTCTGCCTATTCCCTGTGTGCTGCCGCAAACCAATGCCCGCTTATCCTGTAAATCGAGATTCATTTAAAATTTGGTGATTTAATGATTCTAAATTATGTGTAATTTTACTCAATCAATAAAGAAAGCAAAACTAAAATTAAAAATGGAACAATTAATAAAAGATGTGAGCGCCAAAGCAGGCATCACTCCCGAACAGGCAAAAATTGCCATTACTGCAGTTTCCGATTCATTGAAATCAAAAATGCCTCATGTATTTCATAAGCAAATTGACACTCTGATAAATGGAGGAAAATTAAGCGATGGAATGAAAACTAAAATGGAAGACCTGAAAGATGATTTGGAAGATGCCGCAAAAAATTTTGGTAAGAAGGCAGAAGAATTTGCGAGCGATGTAAAAAAGAAAGTAGATGAAATGTTTAAAAAATAATAACTATGCCAGTAGCACAACCTTTTAATCTCCAAAAATGGATTGACGAAAACCGTCATTTACTGAAACCGCCAGTCGGAAACCAACAATTATTTAAAATCAGTGAAGATTATATTGTAATGGTAGTGGGTGGCCCCAATGCCCGCAAGGATTATCATTTTGAAGATGGCGAGGAACTGTTTTACCAGCTCGAAGGTGACATCACTGTAAAAATACAGCAGGATGGAAAGCCTCTTGATGTAAAAATAAAAGAAGGTGAAATGTTTTTACTCCCTCCTCATATTTATCACTGTCCGCAGCGGCCGGCAAATACTATCGGGTTGGTTATTGAACGTGTCCGTGAGGAAGCGGAAACGGATTCGTGCACCTGGTTTTGTGAAAACTGCAATAACAAATTGCACCAGGAAGTTTTTTCTATGAAGGATATTGTTAACCAGCTTCCGCAGATATTGAATAAATTTTATGCAACTCCCGAATTACATACCTGCAAAAAATGCGGGACGGTAATGCAGCCTCCGGGGAAACCGCAATAAAATTATTTTGGCTTTCTATTTATCCTGCCATCCGTAAAAATCCTGCATGTACTTAAGCGTGTGCTTTAATGCATATGAAGGGCTTGAGCTCGCGTTCTTTATCAGCTTATTCTTATCAGGTCCATAGAATATTTCCTTTGTTTGGAGATCCTTCAGAACGTAATGCATTAAATATATCGGCCTGGTTTCTCTCTTGCCATCTTCAAATTTCACTTTTTGAGCCATTTCACCTTTAGCGAACAGTAAATATTTATAATCCTTATTCAGATGTTCGGGTAAATCCTTCTGCTCTATAACTTTATATTTGTATGGATAATATTTTTGCAAATTTTTAAGAGTTTGTTTGTAATACATATCGTCTTTCTTACTGTAAGTCAAAACAAGCACTTCGGCCTCTTTCAGCCCTTTTTCATCAGGATATTTTTCGACTACTGCGCTTTCCGTTAATAGCTTTTCGTACATTTCATTATTAAACTCTGAATTCGAGAAAATCTCCTCGTCTATATCCATATATTTAATAAAGTAGGAAGGCCCTTTGTCCGCAATCATTTTTTTCAGGTCCTTAAACATCTCTGCTACAGACATGCTCATCTTAAACAGTAAAAACATATTGCTTACATCTGTGTCACCCAATTTGGAAATCATAAGTGTAACCGGCTTCACATCATCCAGCTCCAGCTTATTTTTTTCAAAAGCTTTCTTTTCCTTATCCCAATCGCTCAGGGCAATATTGACCACAAAACCAGGCTTTATATCAAGATATTGGTCCTGCAAATTTTTCATAAACTCTGCATTTTGAACATCCTTGTTACTTAAGCTGACAAAAGCGGCCGGATTCATATTCATTGACGCAAATTCGTTTTTCATCATAACTGTAAGAGCTTTGAATAAACCCTCATCAAGATTCGGATAATCTTCCGGAACAATTTTTTTCATGTGATTTATCTGGAAGACATCAAGAACAGATACTCCGGGCTGGGTTTTCATCTTACTAGATGGTGTTGTAATCTGAACTATAAAATTGCTGTTTTCGGCAAGGAGGTAATTTGGAATTTCTTTTGAGGGTTTTTGTCCGAATGAAATACCAAAACATATCAATGCAATAAGCACCGATAAAATTATTTTTTTCATAAGTTTTAAGTTTAGGAGTAGTTTTAGTTTGGGCGGCTAAAGTATAATTTAATTTTTAATCAGGTTGATACGAAACCTTTTAACTTTATTTTTGTTTGCTGAAAAAAATGCGGAACGGTGATGCAACTTCCGGGGAAGGTGTAACTTTATTTTTTTTGTTGACAAATAATGAATGCATAAGCTACCACTTTGTTTTTGTTTATTCTTTTTAATTGTTTTTTCAAATCATTCTTTTTCTCAAGGCAATTTAAGTTCTAATTCTTCAAAGAAGTTAAATTTATCAGTTTACTTTACTCCGGCAATATTTTATCTTGAGCCCGGAATAGCGTTTCAGTACTTTATTAAAAACGATAATTGTTTTTACTTTAACTACGGCTATCAGATTGTATCGTACAACATTAATAATACTGGGAAACATGATTTATGGGGTATCACAATCGAACCTGGGGAAGGCCATGGTCATATTTTCAAGCTGGGATATAAACTAAGAACGAACTTCCATCCTTTAAGAAATCCGAGGTATTTAGAATTCAGGATAAGCTATAAGGATTTGTATTTTCCACCGTACTATCATAGCGATGACAGCCCGGGTTTAACATTGAGCTATTGGTACCGTCAATCAGAGAAAAGACAAGTGTATCTTTTAAATTTAGTATTTACATCAGAAATTTTAAGCTCAAAATATTTTACAATTGATTTTACAAAGAGCCTTGGCATTGCATTTGCAAATTATGAATATACAAAATTTAGCAGCGGTCCTTCCTGGGATATGGATTTAATCACGCTTTCGCCACCGGAAATAACAAAAGAAAACCTTATCCGTCCTTCTATCGGTATAGGTTTTACTTTAAACTTTAAAGTATATCAGAAATAATATCCTGCTCACCTCCCCACCACCACACTCACCTCATCGCTGGCAATTCCAACTTCAATATCATCTACCACATAAATACCTATATATTTCCACAAAGCAATCCTTTTTTCTTCGGGTAATTTATACTTGTCAATAAAAGTGGTTCGGGTTAAGCGCTTTAAAAATTTCATGCCGTTGCCATCATCGCGGTTCACATACAGGTTCATACCATGCGTATTGTATTTGTTATAGCTGATTTCAGGCCTCCCCAAATCGGGCTTAATTTTTAAAACTGCTTTCAGCGCAGCAAAATCCTTAACGAAATCAGCCCCGATAATACCTAAATCCTCACCTATGGCTTCGGTATAATGAATGCTTCCTTTCATACGCTGCACCATTCCGCTTATTATGCCGAAAATACCTGAAGGAACTGCTGCTGGCGCAGCCGGCAATGTAAGCACCGGTACATCACTTGCATTGCCTCCTGGCAAACCAAACATCAGCTCTTTCCGGAAAGCCGTCATGCTTTTGCTGAACGACCGCACCATTTCAATCGTATCCATTGCATGTTTCAGCATAGTATAGTAATCCTTAACTTCTTGGGCTTCGGTTGGCAAAATCATAAGAACACTTGCATACGTTCCGATTTTATCGCTGAAATTTTTCAGCCATGCGAGGCGCTTCTTATTGCTTTTCGGGAAATAATGTTTACGCATCGTTTTAATAGTTTTGATTTACCCCATGAACGTTTAAAGGCATTAATTCATTGTATTTTCTCTTAAAAAAATGTTTTTTCGGGCTTACATCAATTGTTTTATTGAGCCAAGCAGATTTTTCAGTTACCGGATCATTTGCCCCTGTTGCAGGGGCAAGCTTTTCTATGACCGAATCATTTGCCTCTGTTATGGAGGCAAACTTTTCTATAGCTGGATCATTTGCCTCTGTCATGGAGGCAAGCTTTTCTATGACTGAATCATTTGCCTCTGCTATCGGGGCAAGCTTTTTAATGACCGGATCATTTGCCTCAATGGTAGGGGCAAGCTATCCGATGGTTCCATCATTTGCCTAGATAACAGAGGCAGATTACGCATTGAGTGGATAGTCTGTTTTAGTGATTGGAAAGTTCCCTAACTTGACTTTAAAATCTGATTCGGGGCTTGGGAAATCTGTTACCGTAACTGAAAAATCTTCACCGGGAACTAAAAAATATCCTCCATGAATTCTTGGAAATTATCCGATACCTGCGCAACTAGGTTGATTGTTATTTAAATCCGGAATTCGAAATCCGCAGTCCGAAATTCTCACATATAATTCGGGTACCGCTTCACATGCACATTCTTCACCAGTTCTCCCAGGCGCCTTTTCAGTTCATCAATGTTTTCTTTTCGCACAGCCGAAATAAAAACACCCGGCTTGTTTTCTTTGGCAATCCACGATTTTTTCAAATCATCCAGCGAAAGATTTTCTTTGGTGTGCGGTGTTAAATCGTCATGCTCTTTTTCAGTGAAACGGTAGGCATCTATTTTATTGAATACTAAAATAGCTGGCTTATCAGACGCAGCAATATCAACTAACGTTTGGTTTACCACGTTAATCTGTTCTTCAAAATTAGGATGCGATATATCCACCACATGCAAAAGAATATCGGCTTCGCGCACTTCATCCAAAGTGGACTTGAATGATTCGACTAAATCGTGCGGCAGCTTGCGTATAAACCCAACCGTATCCGAAAGCAGGAACGGAATATTTTCCAAAACTACTTTTCTAACGGTGGTATCCAATGTTGCAAACAATTTATTTTCGGCAAACACATCGCTCTTGCTCAGCAAATTCATAATGGTACTCTTACCCACGTTAGTATATCCTACCAATGCAACACGCACAATATTCCCTCGGGACTTTCGCTGCTGGAAGTTTTGTTTCTCAATTTTTTTTAATTCTTCTTTAAGGTGAGCCAGCTTATCGCGTATAACCCTCCGGTCAGTTTCAATTTCAGTTTCACCCGGTCCGCGGGCGCCAATTCCACCGGCTTGTTTTTCCAGGTGCGTCCACATACCTGTAAGCCGGGGCATGAGGTACTTGTATTGCGCAAGCTCCACTTGTGTTTTGGCTGTTGCCGTACGTGCACGCTTTGCAAAAATGTCGAGGATAAGATTGGTGCGGTCAACCACCTTTATCCCAACCACTTTTTCAATATTTCGTATCTGCGAAGGCGATAGTTCATCATCAAAAACAGCAAGGTCAATTTTATTTTCTTTGATGAACGCAGCAATTTCATTCAGCTTACCCGAACCTACAAACGTGCGAGGATCGGGATGCTCTAATTTCTGGATAAATTGTTTTTTAGTTTCGGCTCCTGCTGTCAGCGTCAAAAATTCAAGTTCATCCAAATATTCCTTCGCCTGCTCCACCGGCTGGTCTTTTGTAATCAACGCGATGAGAACTGCGGTTTCCTGTTTTTTAGTATTGTGATGTGATTTCTGCACGCGTTTGCCCGTTTAATGAAAAGTTTTCCGGATAGAAAATAAGTAGAGTTTTTATTTCTTCAACGATTCCACATAACCGGCAACAGCATTAATCTCAACTTCCGACAAAATATTTTTATACGGCATCATCGCATTTTTACCGTTAGTAATGGCATCAATCTTTTCATCAAAAGTTTTTTCAGAAACCGTAAGGTCTTTCGCCCCGCTTAACTGTTGCTTGCCATCCATACCATGGCAGGCAGTGCATTTACTTTCATAAATTGTTTTGCCCAGAACATCGGGATTTGCAGTGGCAAACTCATTCGTATTTACTTCGGGCTTAAAGGTAGGGCTTTTAGTTTCTGAAATTCCATACGAATACACCAGGAACATGATTGCAACCAACGCAAGCGATTTATTCATCCGTTTAAATGCAACGATGGCAAGCGGTATGGAAGTAAGCACGGCAATCATCTTTACCCAAAACCAGTTTCCTAAATTGCCCGAGTTCATGGCAAGATAAATTCCTGTTAAAAGAAAAAGCGTGCTGATAATTATTTCCGGCACTTTCATTTTCCCGGAAAATTTTTCGAGCGATTCTTTTTTATCAAGCATCAGCAAGGTAGTCTTGATTAAATAAAGAACAAGAAACAGCATCACAACAAGTGTATGCGTATGTAACATTCCGGTGTACATGATGTTTTATTTTAGAGAAACAAAGGTACTATCTAAAACGAAATACAATAAAATGCATATTTGCCTGCAGCAAACTACGCTATCATGGTTCTGTTTTCTTAGCAACCAAATCCGGCTTCAATAATTTTGAAAAGGCAACAACAATGTCATAATCTTTCGATACCACAAAAAGTTCTTTTAGCTCGCGAATAGCAGCTTCAAGGTTTTCATCATCATTTATCTCAATCCGGGATTTAATCAAAATCAATTTTTCAAGAATTGCTCTGCTCTGGTCCTGCTTGTTAAGGTGCTCTTTGTATTCGCTTGTGCTCAGAATGTCCGGAATCTTATGATTAATTTCCGCTAATATTTTGCGGAATGCTGTTGATTTAATTCTTTTAAAACGCACTTTAGAAAAGCTTACGGGATCAAATCCTTTTGAAGTCCGGTGTATTTCGAACAATTTATCTATCACTTCAAATTGCTCGGGTGTGTAATAGTCGCTTAATTTCTGTTTGATAAAATCAAGCACTTCTTTATCCTTAGGTAAATGAAGGATGTTATCATATTCAATGGAAGCCGCAAAGTTTGTCATGAGAGTTTTCTCACATTATAATGTTGGCAGGGAGCGTAAAAATTTATGGCAATAAAATTATTACTTTCGCTGCCCTTGCTTTACGACAGCTATGAAGAATTTGCTAACATTATTATTAACGTTAAGTTTTGTTTCTGTTGCGCTTGCGCAGAAAACTTTTCCGGTTAACGGAGTTCAGGACGAACGCCATTTAATATATGCTTTTCGCAACGCAAAAATTTTTATTGATTACAAAACATCCATTGACAGCGCAACGCTTTTAATACGGGACGGAAAAATTCTGGATGTCGGAAAAAATGTAAAAATACCTGGAGGTGCTGTTGTTTATGATTTAAAAGGAAAGAATATTTATCCTTCTTTTATTGATTTGATTTCGGATTACGGAATTAACATTGAGAAGAAATCAACCGACAAACCACGCGGACCTCAATTTCTTTCCAACACAAAAGGCGCTTACGGTTGGAACCAGGCAATTCGCCCCGAGACCGAAGCTATAAAATTATTTAATGCTGATGAAAAGAAGGCCGAAGAGTTGAGGAATAACGGTTTCGGTGCTGTTCTTTCTCAGCAACGCGATGGCATTGCACGTGGCTCTGCAGTTTTTGTTTCAACCGGAAACGGGAAAGAAAATGATTTGATTATAAAAGATAAAGCGGCTGCCTGTTATTCATTCGACAAAGGTTCATCCACCCAGGATTATCCCGGCTCATTGATGGGATGTATAGCATTGCTACGACAAACATATCTTGATGCGCAGTGGTACAAAGAAGGAGGCTCAACTCTTGAGTATAATCTTTCTCTTGATGCATGGAATAATTTACAATTGCTGCCTCAGTTGTTTGAAGTAAAGGACAAACAATCGTTATTAAGAGCCGATAAAATTGGTGACGAGTTTGGTGTGAGTTATATTATTAAAGGAAGTGGTGATGAATATCAGCGTATCAACGAAATAAAAAATTCAAAAGTTCCGCTGGTTATTCCAGTGAATTTTCCTGATGCATATGATGTAAGCGATCCATATGATGCATTAAACATTTCATTGAAGGAAATGAAACATTGGGAAATGGCTCCCGCTAATGCATCTTTTCTTGAAAAAGCCGGAATCAGCTTTGCATTTACATCAGCTGACTTAAAGGACCGTAAAGATTTTCTGAAAAATATTCGTAAAGCAATTGAACTTGGCTTAACTGAAACTTCGGCACTAAAAGCAGTAACACAAGCTCCTGCCGAATTACTTGGTGTGCAAAATCAAATTGGCAACCTGAACAAAGGCATGATTGCGAATTTTATTATCACTTCAAAAAATGTTTTTGATAAAGAGAATGTAATTCATGAAAACTGGGTGCAGGGTAAACGTTATATTGCAAAAAGCTACGGACCAAAAGATATACGCGGAAATTTTGAATTGCTGATAGAAAACCTGCCTCCCATGCAGCTCGAAATAAAAGGAGAAGCATCCAATCAGCAGTTAAGCATTAAAGAGGATAGTGTTAAAACAAATGTTATATTTTCATTTGCCCAGGATAATTATACCTTACAGTTTGAGCTGAAAAAAAATTCTTCAAAAGGCTTGGTGAGACTGTCAGGAACTGTTTCGGATGAAAACCAAAAAACATTATCCGGCAACGGGCAGCTCAGTGACGGATCGTGGATAAAATGGAAAACAAAATTTGTTTCTGAATTCAAGACTGAAGAGAAAAAAGATACTACACAGAAAGAAAAACCAACTGTTGGCGATTTGCTTTATCCCAATATGGCTTATGGCTTTAAAGAATTTCCGGCTGCAAAAACTGTTCTTATAAAAAATGCAACTGTGTGGACAAATGAACAGGATGGAATCCTGCAGAACACTGATGTATTAATTCAGAATGGAAAGATTGCGCGTATTGGAAAGAGCATAAATGTACCGGAAGCAAAAACAATTGATGGCACCGGCAAACACATATCAGCCGGGATTATTGATGAACATTCGCACATTGCAATCAGCGGTGATGTAAACGAGTGTACACAAGCTGTTACTTCCGAAGTGCGGATTGGCGATGTGGTGGATGCCGATGATGTGAATATTTACAGGCAACTTGCCGGGGGAGTAACTTCATCACATTTGCTTCATGGCTCATGCAACCCCGTTGGCGGTCAAACACAACTAATAAAACTACGCTGGGGAAAATCGCCCGAAGAAATGAAAGTTATCCCGTGGGATGGTTTTATAAAATTTGCATTGGGCGAAAATGTAAAGCAAAGCAATTGGGGCGACCAAAACACCACACGTTACCCGCAAACACGTATGGGTGTTGAACAGGTTTATGTGAACGCGTTCACGGAAGCGCGTGAATATGATAATGCATGGAAAAAATACCGCGCTGATACTAAACTTTTAAAACCAAGAAAAGATTTAGAGTTGGAAGCCTTGGTTGAAATTCTGAATTCAAAAAGATTTATCACTTGCCATTCGTATCAGCAGGGAGAAATTAATATGCTTATGCATGTTGCGGATACTTTTAATTTCCTTGTAAATACATTCACACACATATTAGAAGGATATAAGGTTGCTGATAAAATGAAAAAGCATGGTGTGGGTGCTTCTTCCTTTGCCGATTGGTGGGCGTATAAATTTGAAGTGATTGAAGCTATACCATATAATGGCGCCATATTAAATAAAATGGGAGTGATTACTGCTTTCAATTCGGATGATGGTGAAATGGCAAGAAGGTTAAACCAAGAAGCAGCCAAAGCAGTTAAATATGGAAATATTCCGGAAGAAGAAGCATTAAAGTTTGTTACACTCAATCCTGCAAAGCTGTTGCATGTGGACGATCGTGTGGGGAGCATTAAAGTTGGAAAGGATGCTGATATTGTTTTATGGTCCGATAATCCCTTATCAATTTATGCAAAAGTCCTTCAGACTTATGTAGATGGTGTTTGTTATTTTGATGAACAAATTGACAAGAACAACCGCGAATACATAGTAAAAGAACGCGCACGCTTAATTCAGAAAATGAACAGCGAAAAAAACAAAGGCAGTGCTACACAAAAACCATCACAGCAGTTGGAAGAATTAAAACATTGCAATGAAGTTGAGTCATTACCTCATTGAATTTAATAGCTAAAAATGAATACTAAATATTTCCCCGCGTCTCTGCGTCTCTGCGTTAAAATATTTTTTTTATTGGTTATAGCATCAAACACTTTTTCACAAAACCCTGCTCCTGTCCTCCCGCAATCAAAAAGTATTTTACTGATAAATGGTTCTGCACACCTCGGTAACGGAAAAGTAATAGAAAACTCAGCCATTGGTTTTAAAGGCGGAAAACTAAATTTAGTGGCTGATGCAACACTGATTAAGTTACAGCAGGGGGAGTATGATACAATTATTAATGTCAGTGGCAAACAGGTTTATCCCGGATTTATTGCAGCAAATACCGTTCTGGGTTTAAGCGAAATTGATTTGGTTCGCGCCACCAGGGATATGAATGAAACCGGTTCGCTGAATCCTGAGACACGGTCAATTATTGCCTACAATACTGACTCAAAAGTAACACCAACTGTACGCTCAAACGGAGTATTGCTTGCTCAAATAGTGCCGCAAGGTGGATTAATTTCCGGTCAGTCATCAGTTGTAGAACTTGATGCATGGAACTGGGAAGACGCTGCCTATAAAACCGATATTGGCATTCATCTCAATTGGCCGAACATGACTCTTTTTAAAGGACAAGGTGCGGCACCGGAAGAAGATCAAAAAAAGAATACCGATAAAGCCCTGCAGGATATTCGTGACTTATTTAACGATGCCAAAGCATACAGCGAGCTGAAAAATCCCGAAAATAAAAACCTGCATCTTGAATCCATGAAAGGGTTGTTTACAGGAACAAAAAAAATATTTGTACAAGCAAATAATGTAAAACAAATTATTGCCGCAGTAAATTTTTGTAAAGAATATAAAATTAAAATGGTGCTCGTTGGCGGAGACGATTCATGGCACGCTACAGATTTGTTGAAAGAAAATAATGTTCCGGTAATTGTTGGCAGAACTCACTCGCTTCCCCCAAGACAGGATGAAGATGTTGACTTACCATATAAACTTCCTTTTTTACTGCAAAAAGCAGGTGTTACATTTTGCAACAGCAATGAAGGGTTCTGGCAGGTGCGTAATCTTTCTTTTAATGCCGGCACTGATGTTCCCTATGGATTAACGAAAGAAGAAGCTTTAACTGCCATTACTTTATCCCCTGCAAAAATTCTCGGCATTGACAGTAACGTTGGCTCTCTTGAAGATGGAAAAGATGCCACAATAATTGTTTCTTCAGGTGATGCCCTCGATATGCGAACCAATAATATTGAAATGGCTTTTATCCGCGGAAAGCAAATTGATTTGGATAATGTGCAGAAGCAGCTTTATAGGAAGTATGTGGAAAAGTATGGGCTAAAATAAGCGCTTTGCCATTTACTTTTTTATATTTGCCATAGAAATTATGGCATTCTTAACCTTTCAGAGAAATATTTTTAGCCTCTTGTAAAACCAATTAGTTATTTTATTAGCATTGTCCTTTGATTTTGAACTTGGCCTATTGAAACTTTAATTATACAATTTATGAATCCAACTAATTCTAACTCCTAAAACCTAAACATTATGAAAACCTATCATTTGTTATTTATTGCTTTAATCGGTTATGTTGTAACCGGATGTACTTGCCCTAATCCAACAAAGGAAAAATGTACGGAATTATATCCGTGTCCGGAAACAACAACTTCAGCTTGTGCGGCATGTGCAGCAGGCGCAGCTATCACTTCGATAACTTTGGAAGAAGCGCAAACATTAATTAACAATGCCAAATCCCATATCACCGAATATAAGAGTGGTGTCAATGTAAACCCATGTCAGATTTGTCTTATTTCTCAGGTATCTCAAGGAATATTTGTGAGCATTGGTTTATTGTCAGATAATGTAACTCCGGCATTAGTAGCAAAATATTTTTTAGCTACTGGAGATTCCGCTTATGCTAATGTAACCGGATCTTATCCCGGAGGCACTCTTTGCCCTCCCGGAACAAAATGTAATTAATATTGTTACTTAACTTAGCTGATGTTCATATATGAACATCATTCAGTTTTCTATTTTTATATGGATAAGCGCAGTTTAATAATTTTAGGATTGTTTTTATTGGGACTAAGTTCCTGCGTAAATACATGCAACTGTAATGGTGATAAACCTGCTCCCGAAACAGTTGCTATTCATAATCCAATATATCCCGATCATAATGATCCTGAAACTCCCGATATTTTCAATCCGGTTACGTTTACTTTGTTTCTAAAAAATGATGCAGAAATAAAAGAAGTAAAACTGTCTATTACTAAGAAAGTACTTAATGTAGTAACCTTAGCATGGGGAGCATCAGTTGCTGTTACAAGTTTTACATGGAGCGAACCGGTAAATTTTCCGTTGACATTTCAATACAGCACTGGTTTTAACAAAAACGAATTAATAACGTATGTTTTTAATGTAACCCCCACGAACACTTCCTATGCAGCTTATGAACATAAAGTAATTTTTGCGACCCGTCCATATCCGTTTTCAATGGCAACCGATGCAGCAAATAGCCAGCCCGCACCCATTTACATAACGGCTCATACGGATAGTGCCTGTAACGTAGTATTTATTCCTGATGTTGATCTGGAAGAGTTGGTAACACGGACTTCTGTTAATTGGCGCTATTATTTTTTTAACAGCATTCGGGATAATATTTTAAACGGAATTTTTGGTGATCCCTCAACTAAGGGTTATTTCAGAGGATATAATTTTTACATCAATGCTGTGAAAGGAGAAGTGGATCCGGTAAACAATCTTTTTGATGCACCTGACAATCTTGCTAATATTGAATTTACTCAGGGAAAAAGTTACATGCATAACAAAGAATATGTAGAATTTTCAAACAACAGTTCGCTGATGAAATCATTTTCGAACCGGATTTATAATCGGGGTACTTTTATGCATGAAAGCGGACACGTGTTATATTTTCTTGCCGATGAATATGAATATGGATTGCATTGGCAGGACGCAACTACTCCAAATAATTGGCGCACTTATGCAAATGCCAAATCAGCAGCGCCTTCTTACGGTTTAAGTGAAGAACACATTTGCCCACTGAAAGAACCCACAGCAATTGATTCGTGTTATATTCTTTGCCCTTATGAAGGATGCCAGATGGGCATGTGCGGTTTATCAATAATTTATTATTGCAAGCCGTGTAAAAAAGCCGTTGAAAGATGGATGGACATTTATACTAATTAATATGCTCATGCTTAAGAAATATAATTTGTTATCTCTTGCCTTTGTAGGCATTACTCTGGCATTAATTATTTCTTCGTGCAATAATGCCGGAAGTGATCCAACTGAAGAGGTAAAAAACAGAAAATCGGATTTTAATCCCGACTATTTTCGTTCCGGTAATAACTTTTACTATTCATTAAAAGTCCTTTATAATCATGGCGACTATTCATTAGCCGACACTACTGTTTTCAAAATTCCAGGACGATACAGGAACCCAAAAACTAATGGTGATTTAAATATCTTTTACCGTGATGCCGGAGGAATTATTTTTGATACATTAACCACTTCGTTTCCATTTCACTTTTTGAAGGAATTTAAAAATGTGAAGGATACCGCCTCTCATATTATGGGTTTTGATTCCGTTGTATTCATGCTTCCCCTTTCAAACAGAAACAGCACCTATTCAATTTCTTTTTCTGACAAGACTTTTGTACTTGATAGTTTAATGGTTCCTGATGATACGCTTGATGTCATGGATCAAAACTTCAATGCTGCTTTAGATTCATCGGTTTTCAATTAATCGCGTAGGAATGGATATTTTATTTCCTCCTTTTAAGAGGGTTGAATTTTGATTACTTTTGATTGATGTTTCTAATAATTATATGATCATAAGAATTATTCAACTTTTTGTTTGCTCTGTTTTTTGTGCCTTTCTTACCCAGAATATTTCTTTTGGACAATTAACTTCCGCTCAATTTGATCAAATTACAATTGAAAGCGGCCTGTCAAGCAGCAATGTAAGGGCTATTTGCCAGGACTCAAGTGGTTATATCTGGATTGGAACCGCTGATGGATTAAATAAATTTGATGGCGTAAATTTTACTGTCTATAATCATGTTCCGGATGATTCAGGTTCATTGTCTGATAATTTCATTAACCGGCTTTTGGTTGACAGAAATGGAATTTTATGGATAGGTACATTAAACGGACTTAATATATTTGATCCTGTTTCTGAAATTTTTTATGCTATTCCGCTTGATAACAAAGTCGGTAACAAAGCGGAACAAACAGAAATCACAAGCTTAATGGCTGACTTTGAAAATAATATTTGGGTTGGCAGCAGTAAACCATCAGGAGTATTTAAGATTTTCAAAAATCATAATAAAAAAAAATACAGTTATACTTCTGCTTTCTTTCCGTTACCCGATGCAGTTCCGGATCCGGCTCACCCTGAATATGTGTTTAGCATTTGCTTTAGCAGCAAGCATAAAAACACAGTCTGGATGGGTACTAAATATGGATTATACAAGATTCTTTTCCTGCAGGGAAATAATGGAAAAGAAACTGTACAATGGAAAAAAATTACTTATAACCCGACACAAAAGAATTCTTTAGGAAACTCTTTTGTAAATGATGTTACAGAAGATAATGAAGGTGCTGTCTGGATAAATTATTTTAACGGTGGAATTGACCGGATCTTCCCCTCTGTAAACAATGTCTTTGAACAGGACAGTATTATTCATTTTTATTCTGAAACAAACAATCATAAGAAATCAGAGTTCATGAGTGCCATTAAAGACCATTTGGGAAATATGTGGTTTGGTTCTTTCTATGACGGTTTGTTTAAAGTTACTCCTTCCGGAAATATTTCATATAAGACAAATATAAATTTCTTGAATTTCAAAAATATTCCCGGGAATTTTAAAAGTCTTATCAGCAACCAGATTAATACCCTTTTTGAAGACCAGTCCGGTCTTCTATGGATTGGTACTGATGTTGGCATTTCTATTTATAACCGTAACAAGGAGAATTATACCGTTTCAGATTGGAGCTTATTTCCGGAGGAAAATGGAATTTCAATAACAGCCATTGAAAATGACATAGATTATTTATGGTTAGGGACTGATGACTTTGGAGTGGCTGGTGTTAATAAAAAAACCAACCAGATTTTTAAAGCTTCTCATTCGGATTTGCAGCCAAACAGTTTAAATAATAATACTGTCTTAGCCATATTGAAGGATCATAATGGAAATATCTGGGTAGGAACCGGAAGCGGATTGAATTTATTGAAGAGAAAAGATATTGAAAGTGTTAGTGCTAAAGAAAGCAATGAAACAAAAATTACAAACTTAACAGTTAAAAGATTTTATAAAGACCTAAATGAAACCAATACCATTTATGAAATATACGCTTTGCTTGAAGACGATGAAAATAATTTATGGATTGGATCTTCGGCTGGTGTTGTTTGCATGAATACCGATAATTTAAGCATCCTTAAAAAAATAGATTTCGGAAGGGGAAATGCCCAACTTGCCAGGTGCTTATTTATGGATAAAACAGGTCACATTTGGATTGGAACCGAAGACGGATTAAATGAATTAAACAAAAAGACCGGAAAAATTATTAAATATTACAACAATATATCCGATAAAAACAGTTTAAGCAGCAACCGCATCGCTTCCATTTATCAAACCAAAGACAGCATTTATTGGATTGGAACAAGTGGTGGTGGATTGAACAAATTTGATAAACAAAAAAAAATATTTAAAAACTATACTATTGAAAATGGCTTGCCTAACAACGTAATCAATGCAATTGTTGATGATGATAATGGAAACCTGTGGCTGTCCACTAATAATGGGTTATCAAAATTCAATATCAAAGAGGAAACATTTACCAATTATAATACAAACGATGGATTGAAAAGTAATGGTTTTAATATTGGGGCTGCATTTAAATCATTAAACGGAGAAATATTTTTTGGCAGCATTAAAGGATTAAATTCCTTCTATCCGGAAAAGCTGACTAAAAACAATTTTATTCCTCCGGTTGTTATTACCGACTTTAAAATATTCGATAAATCCGTTTTTAAATCCGGATTAGATAAAATAAAAAAATCATTACTAAATGATAAGTTTGTTCAGCTTGAAGCCAATCAGAATTTTTTCTCGTTCGAATTTGCTGCACTAAACTACATTAACTCTTCAAAAAATCAATATAAATATATGTTGGAAGGCGTAGATCCTGACTGGATTAATAACGGCACCCGCAGGTTTGCAAGCTATACCAATATTGATCCCGGTACATATACATTTCGTGTTAAAGGTTCAAACAATGATGGTATATGGAATGAAAAAGGAGCGTCTGTTACAGTAAGTATCAAACCTCCAATCTATAAAACATGGTGGTTCCGAACAATTGCTGCGATAATAATTGCATTCCTTATTTCATTTGTTACACAACTGCGCATTCGTGCCGTACATGAAAAGAAAGAAAGAGAACTGGCTGAACATTCTTCCAACATGAAACAGCAGTTCCTGGCAAACATGAGTCATGAAATTCGTACACCTATGAATGCCATTTTAGGAATGACACGATTGATGATTGATAAAGACCCGCGCGATGATCAAAAAAAATATTTGAATGCGATTAAACAATCTTCCGATAACCTGCTTGTAATTATTAATGACATTCTCGATTTTTCAAAAATTGAAGCCGGCAGGCTCGAACTTGAATTCATTCCATTCAGCATTTCAAAAGTTCTTGAAGGGGTATATAGCACCATGCAATTTAAAGCAGCTGAAAAGAGTTTGGAACTAACCTACAAAATAGATGATAAAGTTCCGGCTGCGGCAATAGGCGATGCTGTGAGATTAAATGAAATACTCATCAATCTTGTGGGCAATTCGTTAAAGTTTACACATCAGGGTGGGGTGAGGATTACGTGCCGTAACCTGGGAAGTTATTCCGATACACATGGAACAGTTATACCCGATATCTTAAACATTGAATTTTCGGTTTCCGATACCGGTATTGGAATTCCTGAAGATAAACTGGGAACAATTTTCGAGAGTTTTTCGCAGGCAAGCAGTTCAACAACGCGCAAATATGGTGGCACCGGTTTGGGTTTAACCATTTCTAAATACTTAGTCGAATTACATGGAGGAAAAATTTCAGTAAAAAGCAAAGAAGGAAGTGGTACCATTTTCACATTGTTATTCCGCTCGAACTAACCGATGTTTCCAATATAGTTTCTGAAAAAACCCGGGATGAATTAATTCCAAAGTCCTCGCTCAGCATGTTAAAAGTTCTTTTGGTTGAAGACAACGAATTTAACCAAATGGTGGCGATTGATACTTTACACAGCCATATTCCGGGCATCACCATTGAAACTGCTGTGAATGGAAAAGAAGCTTTCGAAAAAGTAAAAGACAATAATTTTGACCTTGTTTTGATGGATATACAAATGCCCGAAATGGATGGCTATACTGCTACACAAATGATAAGGAGTAAACTTCATCCGCCTAAAAATTCTATAAAAATAATGGCAATGACAGCCGGAGCTTTAAAATCTGAAGTGCAAAAATGTTTTGACGCAGGCATGGATGATTACATTGCCAAGCCATTTGATCCCGGTGCATTAATGGGAAAAATGAATGACCTTTTCAATAAAAATAATCACGCTTAAAAAATCAGTTTTTAGATTGAATAATAATCTGAATGTTTTTAAGCTGAAATAAGCTCCTGAAATTAAATTTTGGTTGTGATTGAGTTTTTTATTTCTTTGTATATCTCTTCTGTTAACTATGATCCAGGGATTGCACTTTTTAAAAGTTAAGATTTTGTTTTCTATCTTGTTCTTGTTGATGTTTGTTAGTTTTTTGATCGCTCAAAAAAAACAAAATTCATCAACCGATAATTATTCCGATTTGTTTGAGGAACAGGAAAGCTTTGAATTTTTTAATGAACTGCCACGTGCTTTGAAAACTGCACCTTTTCCGCAAATAACTGTACTTAGTGAACAACGGCTGAAATCAGCCGAAAAATCGGGCAACCAAAAAGTTATTGCAACCACTGCAAATAATTTGGGATTGGTTGCAATTAAGAAACAGGATTTTTATAAGGCGTTGGGTTATCTTATTAAGTCAATCAATGCGCGTACTGCGTTAAACGATAAAGATGGAATTGCCATTACGGCCGGTGAAATTGGTTATGTGCATTACCGGGTTAAAGATTATTCAAAGGCGCTTCAATATTTTTATTCTGCCTATGAATTATCTGGCGAACAAAATCTCGTAACTGTAAAAGCCAATATTGCCGCATTAATGGGTATCGTTTATTTCAAAAAAAAAGATATTTTAAGTGGCGAAAAATATTTTAACAATGCCTTATCGGATTTTACAACTCTGGATGATGATAAATCACGTGCCCGGCTCAACAACAAAATGGCTGAATTGTATCTGGAAAGAAATGATTATGCGAAAGCACTAAAACACTTCCGACAATCAATGGTGTTGTATGATGAGTTGAATAATACCGGTCAAAAGGCAGTTGCACTTCGCAATATTGGAATTGTTTATTTTAAAAAAGGTGATTATGAAAAAGCACTTGAATATTTTAACAACAGTCTTGCGTTTTCCAATCAGCTTATTGTTAAAAAGCTGATTAAAGATACCTATTTAAAACTAGCAACTGTTTACAGTTTTCAAAAAAAATATGATAAAGCCGATGCTTATCACGATCTGTACCGAAATTTAAAAGATTCGATAACATATTTTGAAAGTTCAAAAAAATTTACACAGGATGATTTGCAGCATGAAGTAACAGAAAAGGAAAAAGTTATTGAACTTTTAAGCAAAGCCAATGAAGAGCAAATAAAAATATTAAATCAGCAGGGACTCGAGTTAAGCCAGCAACTAACCGCAACCGAGCTCGAACGGCAAAGCAAGGAGAAAGCTCTTGAAGAGCTGAGCGTTGCAACTCTTGAGAAAAAAGAAAAAGAAAAGCAGGTGCTTTTGCTTTCGAAACAAAAAGCCGAAAAAGATTTACAGCTTTCCAAAAAAGAACTGGAGCTGAGCAGAAAAAATGCGCTGATGTACGCTTTGACCGGTGGCGCACTCATTTTCCTGCTTCTTACTTTTCTTATCTATAGCCGGTACCGGTATAAAAAGAAATCGAATGAAGTACTAAACGTTGCCAATAAAGAATTGCAGGAAACACTCGATAAATTAAAATCTACACAAGCACAATTGATTTATTCGCAAAAGATGGCATCACTCGGGCAACTCACTGCAGGTATTGCCCATGAAATTCAAAATCCATTGAATTTTGTAAATAATTTTTCCGAAATATCAGCCGAACTGGTTGATGAATTTGTAAATTCCGATTCCGAAAAAGAACGCAAGGGGATTGCAGAAAATTTAAAACAAAATTTTTCTAAAATTTCTCATCATGGCAAAAGAGCCGATACCATTGTAAAAAATATGTTGCAGCACAGCCGTTCGGGTGTACAGGAAAAACAACCTACTGACATCAATGCCTTAGCCGAAGAGTTTATCAATCTTGCTTACCATGGAATGAGGGCGACCAACATTGATTTTAATTGCACAATAGAAAAAAATCTTGACAAGGTACTTCCTAAAATAAATGTTGTTCCGCAGGATATAAGCAGGGTTATGCTTAATATTTTTAATAATGCATTTTATGCAGTTAAAGAAAAAAGTAAAACTGCAAACCATAGTTATAAACCTACTGTTGGTATTTCAGCCCAGCTGCAAAACCATGCACTAATAATCAGTATAACAGATAACGGGCACGGCATACCCGATGAAGTAAAGGACAAAATATTTGATCCTTTTTTTACAACAAAACCTGCCGGTGAAGGTACAGGAATTGGTCTTTCATTAAGTTACGATATCATTACGCACGGGCATAACGGAACAATTCGAGTGGAAAGCAAAGAAAATATCGGAACTTCATTTTTTATTGAATTACCGGCTTGATTTTACTTTTTATACCTTCTCAACCCAATCACCATTTTGCTTTATCAGGCTAATTAAGGCGTCAACCGCTTTATCCGAATCAATTGCGCGTTGCACTACTTCTTTTCCCTTGTATAAAGTAATTTTTCCGGGGCCAACACCAACATAACCGTAATCAGCATCTGCCATTTCACCCGGTCCGTTTACAATGCATCCCATAATGCCTATTTTGACTCCTTTCAAATGATCTGTTCTTGCGCGTATGCGGGCTGTTGTCTCCTGCAAATCGAAAAGCGTGCGGCCACACGAAGGGCAACTGATATATTCAGTCTTTGAAATACGCGTGCGGGCTGCCTGCAAAATTCCGAAGGCAGTGCTGTTAATCGCTTTGTGTTTGATGTTCTGAGCGCATAACCAGATTCCATCACCAAATCCATGCAGCAGTAACGCACCGCAATCTGTTGAGGCATTTAACCGGAAATCGTTTTCTGAAATTCCGGAAAAATTTCTTTTGATAATAACCGGAATGCCTGAATGATTGGCTATCAATTCAAAAAACATTCTTCTCTGTTCAGCCATTGCGTGTTCATTGTCTGTTTCAAAAATAAGAACAGCTTTATTTAAGTTTATAAATTGAGATTTGAGGTTTTCAGAAAGCAAATAATTTAAGTTAATTGAAACGAAATTCAAATCATTTGATTTTTTATCAGTGCCCAGGTATTCATTCCACCTAAAAAACGGGTAGGATCTTGTTTTATCCACAAGTGTTTTCCATGTTTCATAATTATAAATCAAGCCCAAAGTTCCCGGAATTTCAAAATCGACTTTGTTATCTCCAACAAAAATATAATCACATGCCTGATCGCTGATATTCCATTTGTCGAGATCAGGAGAGTAATTATACCCTACAGATAATAAATCAGCAGGCAATATTTTATCTGCTTCTGAAAAATCAGCAACCACTCGCGGAACATTGTGCCCTCCGAAGTTCAACACTTCATTCGATTTTCTTTTATTGTATTCAAAGGGCGTAAATCCCAAATCCCAGATTGTACCTTGCACATCAGCAATTGGCTTATGATTCACCCTGTTTTTATATCGCTCTACTAACGCTTTCGCTACCGGAATTTCAAGCTCCGGCTCTTCTGTTAACGAAACACGTATCGTATCACCAATGCCGTCTTCAAGTAAAGCTCCGATACCAACTGCTGATTTTATTCTACCGTCTTCTCCTTCACCCGCTTCAGTTACCCCAAGGTGCAGCGGATAATTCATTCCTTCCTCTTTCATTTTCACAATCAGCAAACGATAAGCCTGCACCATTACCTGCGGGTTACTTGCTTTCATGGAAAGAACAATTTCATGATACCCTTCATCCTCACAAATTCTAACAAACTCCAATGCCGATTCAACCATGCCTAAAGGAGTATCGCCATAACGGCTCATAATCCGGTCACTCAAAGAACCATGATTTGTACCGATGCGCATCGCAGTACCGTATTCTTTGCAGATTTTTACTAGCGGGATAAATCGCTTGTGTATTCTGTCTAACTCCGCATCATAAGCCGCATCAGAAAAATCAAATGTTTCAAACTTTTTTTTATCGGCATAATTACCGGGATTCACACGCACTTTTTCAACTATGCGCGCAGCCAGTTCGGCAGCATTGGGAGTAAAATGAATATCGGCAATAAGCGGAGTTTTGTATCCGCGTTTATGCAATTCGTTTTTAATGTTCTCAAGGTTTTTCGCTTCATGAATGCTGGGTGCAGTTATGCGAACGTATTCGCAACCCGCTTCAATCATGCGAATGCTTTGTTCAACCGTAGCAATCGTATTCATTGTATCAGTGGTTGTCATACTTTGAATACGAATAGGATTATCTCCTCCCAAAGCCACATCGCCAATCTTTACTTCCCGCGTGAACATACGCTCATAACGGGTCAGGCTGTTGCAATAAAGAGAAGGTAAAAGAGATGTTTCCATGAATGATTACAAAATTACGGCAAAAAGGATAAAGCCACCATTCCTGTATCCCTGCATTAAAATCTTTTTATAATTTAGTCGGTATTAAAAACCTGAAAGTGGAAAAGGTAAAAACATTTGTTATACATGTTCGTGGCAACAAGGAGCGTGAAAAACATATAAAACGCGAATTGCAAAAACATAATATTGATTATGAATTTATTTTAGAAGGTAACATGGAAGACATTACTGAAAATAACCTTGAAAAATACTTTAGCGATGATTACAAAAAGATTTCACCTCAAACTTCCTGTGTGCTGAAACATTTTTATGCTTATGAACAAATAGTAAAAAATAATATCTCCATTGCATTGGTATTTGAAGATGATATTGAATTGTTTAATTCGTTTCAGAAAATCTTTGAAGCTTCAGTTAAAGAATCTGTTACTGAAAACCTTTCGGGTTTTATTGTTTCTTACGAAGCATCCACTCAGAATTTTATCGGTAAAAGTGAAGAGGTTGCCCGAAAATATCTTTATAAAAAAAATAATGGCAGATGTGCCGGTGCTTACCTTATTGATGTCGCTGCAGCCAAAATGATTTTAGATTATACATACAAATACAAATGCAACATGAATGTTGACTGGCTGCATAATGAATTATCCGCTAAGGGAATATTAAAAATATTCTGGTGTCATCCTCCGGTTGCCGAACAGCAAAGCCACAATGGAAAAATACAATCGCTGCTCGATTCTAAAAAACAGGGAAATTTTTACCGCATAAAATATTTTATTCAGAAAGCATACAAAGAAAAAATTTTAAGCAGGCTCAGGTAAAACTTTGCAAATCGTAAAGCTTTTTATACGTACCGTCATGAGCCAGTAAACTGTCGTGAGTGCCACGTTCAACAATAGCGCCATTTTGCAGAACAATAATTTCATCAGCATGCTGAATGGTTGAAAGACGGTGCGCAATGACTAATGTGGTGCGGTTTTCCATCAGCTTTAAAATAGCATCCTGCACCAGGCGCTCTGATTCAGTATCAAGAGCCGATGTGGCTTCATCCAAAATAAGTATCGGAGGATTCTTTAAAACAGCCCTTGCAATACTTATCCGCTGGCGCTGCCCCCCAGATAATTTTGAGCCACGATCACCAATATTAGTTTGATATCCGTTTTCCATCTGAGATATAAACTCGTGAGCGTTTGCAATTTTTGCAGCATTTATCACATCTTCTTCTTTGACATTACTCATCCCGAAAGCTATATTATTAAAAACCGTATCATTAAAAAGGATGGCTTCCTGGGTAACGATTCCCATAAGATTGCGAAGGCTGTTTGCTTTTATTTCATTTATATTTTTTTCATCAATAAAAATGCTTCCTTGTTGCAAATCATAAAATCTCGGAAGCAAATCGGCAATAGTCGATTTCCCCGATCCCGACTGACCGACAAGTGCTACCGTTTTACCCCTTTTAATTTCAAAAGAAATATTTTTTAAGACTTTTTCTTTTTCATACGCAAAAGAAACTTCACGGTACTCTATTTTGTTACCGAATGAATTTATTTCTGTTGCCCCTTCTTTATCTAAGACTTCAACAGGTGTATCAATAATATTTATAATGCGGTCACCGGCAGCCAGCCCTTTCTGTATATTGGTAATGGCTGAAGAAATGTTTTTTGCCGGTGGAAGTATCTGAGAATAAATAATGATGTAAGTAATAAATTCACTTGCGGTAAGCTCCGATTGGTTGTTCAATACCAGCGTTCCGCCATACACAATAAGAACCACTACCACCAATACACCAAGAAATTCTGAAACCGGTGAAGCAAGCTCCCTGCGATTGATGTAAGATTTTAAAACCAGCCGGTACTTTGTATTAAATTCTTCAAACCTTCTGGCAATAAAAGACTGGGCAACAAAAGCTTTAATGATTCTGACAGCGGTAATAGCTTCATCAGTAACACTTAAAATTTTTCCAAGCAAATTCTGACCAACATCCGCTGTTCGTTTAAGTTTTTTTGAAATTGCCGCAATGATAAAACCTGAAACAGGAAAAAAAACCAACGTGAATAAAGTGAGCTTTACCGACATCATAAAAAGCATTATGAAATAAACTATAATGATAAGCGGCTCACGAAATACAACATGAATCGTGCTGATTACTGAGTTTTCAACTTCATGAACATCGTTCGACACCACGCTCATTAAATCTCCTTTTTGCTTTGTGTGAAAAAATCCTACATGCATCGAAATTATTTTTTCGAACACTGCTTTCCGCATCCTGAAGACAAGCCATACTCTTACGCGTGTAAGAACACGCATTGAGAAATAGCGGAAAATATTTGCCAGCAAGACACTGGATAGAATAACTGCACACACAAATTTTAAAGCGGCTTCTTTTCCATACTGGATTGAAATAAAGCTGTACCAGTAATCAAAAACGCCTTTGATATACGTAATTGAAAATGAAAACTCGGGAAATGAAACCTGTTTGCTTTCCTGTGCTGTGTTAAATAGAACATTCAGCAAAGGAATGATTAGAGAAAAATTAATAGCTCCGAAAATAACTGCCGGAATCATCAAAAATAAATACGGAACTATAAAAGTTTTGTATGGCTTTGCAAATGAGAGCAGCCGTAAATATGTTTTCACCTAATATAAAATATGGTTGCGAAGATAAGAATTGTTACCTGTGGCGGCTGATACTAAACGAACCAATGACAGGGATATTTTGTTTATTTGCGGACTTAATATGGACACCACCCGGCAAAATAAGTTTTCGAGGCTTATACAAAAAGAACTGGCTGAAATTTTACAGCGCGAAGGAAAAAAATTCTGCGGCACTTCGTTCGTCACAATTACGAACGTAAAAGTTACACCCGATTTAGCTTTAGCACGCATTTCCTTAAGCGTATTTAAGGAAAAACAGCCACTTGCCTTGATTAAGAACATGCAAACTCACAAGCATGAAATCAGAAAAATGCTTGGCTTTAAAATAAAAAACCAGGCACGGCATATTCCTGAACTTGAATTTTTTCTTGATGATTCGCTGGATTATGTTGCGCGAATTGATGATATCTTTAAAACCCTGCACATCCCTCCCGCAGATGAAACTAAGTGATTGAGTAAATAAAAAATAAATGCAGAAACCATTGAATCGAAGTTTTACAATTTGTAAAACTTGTCTGTTTGCTGATGGATTCGAATAAATTCGTTTTTCACGCCTATGCATTACGACCCGATTAAGCGTACACTTGGCAATGCTTTTAACAAATCCCCTTTTCTGAGAAGACTTTTTTATTCGTTGCTTGATTTGCTTTTGCTGCGTGCATGGCATGTGCATAAAGAGTTAGGAAGTTGGAGTTCGGAGCCCGGAGAACAAAAACACATTAATATTTTAGATGCGGGTGCGGGATTTGGACAGTACACATTTTGGATGTGGAGAAAAATAAAAAACTGTTTCATTCTTGCCGTTGATGTAAAAGAAGAGCAAGTTACCGACTGCAATAATTTTTTTTCAAAGATCGGAGCTTCCAATGTAAAATTTGAGATTGCCGACCTTACTAAGTTTGTAAGAGAAAACTCTTATGACCTGGTTCTTTCGGTTGATGTGATGGAACATATCCTTGAAGATGTCCTGGTATTTAAAAATTTTTATGCTTCGATGAAACCGGGCAGCATGCTTTTAATTTCAACACCAAGTGACCAGGGCGGAAGTGATGTTCATGCCGATTCTGATTCATCTTTTATTGAAGAACATGTTCGTGATGGTTATAATATTAAGGAGATTGAGCAAAAATTATTGACTGCGGGTTTTTCAAAAGTGAAGGCAAAATATGCTTACGGCACTCCGGGAAAAATTTCGTGGCGGCTGTCAATGAAATATCCAATCAAGATGCTCGGTGTTTCTAAATTATTTTTCATTGTTCTTCCTTTTTATTATTTGATCGCATATCCTGTTTCCTTTGTTTTGAATTATTTTGATATCCACATGCAACACCAAACCGGAACAGGATTGATTGTGAAAGCGTGGAAATAATCAGGTTTAAAGTTCAATGTTTGGTGTTTTAAGAGAAGAAAAAAAATAACTTTGGACTTTAAACTTTGAGCTTTGAACTTTCCTTTCTACATAGCCAAACGATATATTGTATCGCGTAAATCCACAAATGTTATAAATATTATTTCGTGGGTTTCGGTGTTGGGTATTGCAGTAGGAACCGCAGGGTTGATCGTTGTGCTTTCCGTATTCAACGGTTTCGGCAACCTGGTGATTTCACTTTATGATGCTTTTGACCCTGATATTAAAATAACAGCAAATATTGGCAAGACTTTTCTTCCCTCTAATGCGAATCTTGAACAGATTAAGAAAATTAAAGGGATTAAAGCTGCTTCACTGATTCTCGAAGAAAACGCGCTGCTTAAATACCGCGAAAAGCAAATGATCGCCACAGTAAAAGGAGTGGATGAAAATTTCCTAATCACATCTGATTTAAAAAATAACATTGCCGAAGGTGAAATGCTTCTTGAATCAAAAGAAAAAAATTACACGGTGGTTGGAAGCGGAATAGCTTATGTGTTGGGAATAAATCTTGAAGATATGTTCAGCCAGATAAATGTTTTTGTGCCGAAACGGGGTCATTCCGTTGCTTTAACACCGGAAGACGCTTTTACCAATTTGCTGATTCGCCCTTCGGGAATATTTGTTATACAACAGGATTTTGATACGAAATATGTAGTGGTACCATTGCGTTTTGCCCGTGAACTGATTGGTGAAGAAAATAAAGTAAGCGCAATTGAAATTGCAATTGATAAAAATTCAGATGTGCAGGAAATAAAAAACCAGGTTGCACAAGCTGTCGGAAAAAATTTTAAAGTTCAGGACAGGATTGAACAGCACGATTTTCTGAATAAAATCCTTTCGTCCGAAAAATGGGCGGTATATTTAATCCTCAGCCTTATTCTTTTAATTTCGGCTTTCAGCATTATTGGTTCGCTTACGATGTTGATTATTGACAAGAAACAGGACATTAGCACGTTCATCAGCATGGGTGCAGAACCTGCAACGGTGCGAAAAATTTTTTTATCGGAAGGATTAATGATTTCGCTCATCGGAGGTGTAATTGGAATTTTTCTTGGCTGGCTGATTTGTTTTTTGCAGCAGCAATTCAAATTCATTAAGCTTGAAAACAGCGAATCGTTTGTAATAGATGCTTACCCCGTAAGCATGCAGCCATTTGATTTTGCAATAACGTTTTTAATCGTGTTTGTGATTGGCGTAGCTTTATCAACTTTTGCATCATTCAAGCTGATAAACAAAAATTTTCTGCGTCTAAAACAGGGCTAATCCTTTATCACTTCGAACTGTTTTCGTAAAACTGAATTATCATTTACAGCTTCTAAAAAGTAGCTGCCTGCTGTGAGCTTGCGGCAATTCATTTCAAAATAAAATTTCTTTTCATTATAAATCGCAATTGTTTTTCCCGTTACATCATAAACTGTAATCTTAAAAGCTGAACTGCCCGGAAGATACACCTTAGTGAGATTGTTTGCAGGATTTGGAAACAGTGACAGCTGACCTGCTTCAGGGTAATTATTATTTATTCCCAATGCAAAGGTGCAGTTGTTATACGTTTGAACTATTGTGGCTGTATCCACAACAATATTTTCATCTCCATTCTGGTAAAGCAGGAAATAAAAATATTCGAGCATCATTTCATCGGTAGTCGCTTCGCCAAGGCTAACATCAACCGGGGGGTTGCTGGGATTATGCGGGTTGTTTACTGTATTATCATACAACGCTTCGGCATATAACGTAGTGCCTGCAGGAATTTGAACAGGCTGGCGGAAGAAATAAGCGCCTTGGTAATGAAAATTCCAATCGGGAATATCAATAAGCTTTATGGTATCGCCAATCGCAGTAACACCAAATGAGAGATAGGTCCGCCCGATAAGGTGCATATGTGGAGCTACGGAAAGAACAGTGGCTGCAAACGGAACAGCTTGCTGCTGGTAAAAAGTTTTTATGCTATCAGCCGGAATAAATAACGGACCGTTGACCATTGAAGTTGAATGATTAAGTATGGGAACAATAAACACATTGCGCGTAGCCAGGTTGTTAGTGAGCAGCATATTAATGCGGGTGGAGTCGGTTTGCCCGGAAGAGCCCGCAGGGTAATGCACCTGCATTATAACATGCGAATTGGCTTTAAGAGAAATGCCCATATTATTCGGCAGGTAATAAGGCTGCGAACCCGGCACCCATGCTCCAATCAGCGATGCTGTATTGCTGCCAATTCCTCCAAAGCTGGTGTAGCCCGGATCGGGATCGGCAAGATCGAGGTTGATGCAGGTTTGTGCAGTGTCGGCAAATACGAGCACATGATGCACAATATTATTATTGCCGGGAAGCACTTCCATGGCGGTAATAAATTTGTCAACCGAAGTTACATTCTGAATTACAAAACACCTGTAGAGGTCAGATGAAGTAACAGGCACCGTATAGGTTTGCATAATTACGCTTAAATCGGGGCTGGCAATTTGCGCTAAACCGCTATACACCGGTGGCGTTGGCGCATTTCCCGGGTTTCCCTGTAGCGTACCATTATTAACCCAATCGTTTATCAGGTCAATTTCTTCCTGCGTTAGTACCCGTTCGTGGGCGTAAGTCTGGTAGTTTTCATCAGGAGGCCAGGGAGGCATCAACCGCTGGTTAACTCTGATCTGCATCATGGAGCTGTTGTTAGCCGCATCCAGGTACGTCATGAGCGGAAAAGGCGCAATGCCGTTGCTGTTGTGGCAGCCTGTGCAGCGCGTGTAAAGAATGCAGGCAATGTTATCGGCCCATGTGGGCGTTTGCGCCTGTGTTTGAGCAACACCTGAAGCGATGATTTGAAGAAATAATACGAATGCAAAAAGTGTAGAGGTTTTTTTCATGCGTTATTTTTTAGTAAAGGTATAAACTTTTAGAGTTCTACTGCAATACTTCATGGTTAAGTCCTTATGAGCCTGTTTTTTCTTTCCGATTTTAATCCACCACCACTTTTTTCACATTCTTCTTTCCCCCTGCTTCCACACTTATAAAATAAATTCCCTGTGAAAAATTGCGCACATTTATTTTAGTTTCCAGTATATGGTTTACAGTTTCCAGTTGTTTGGTAGCAATTTTGTTTCCTTTTATATCCGTAAGAGTTAATGCTATTTTCTTGTCAACCGGAAGCTGCAAACCGGAAACCGTAAACTCTGTTGTTGCAGGATTCGGATAAACTGTAAACTGTAAACCGGAAACTTCCAACTCCTCCACTCCAAGCGCTTCACTCAAATTCAGCTTATACATTCCTCGTCCGTAAGTCCCCACCAGCAGCATTTGCGATGGTGTATGGATTTTTAAATCGTTACAAACCAGCACAGGCATACCCGTACCGAGCGGGTCCCATGTTGCGCCCATATCGCGTGTATAATAAACCCCGGCATCGGTAGCGAGATAATAAGTAGAATCAATCGTCTGGTCGGGAACAATATCGTTGCAGGGAATGTCAGGAAGATTTCCGTCAATCGCATTCCATGTCGTACCGTTATTATTAGTCATATACACGTGCGCCATATTATCGTGGTAGCGGTAGCCCGACAACGTAACATAAGCACGGCTTGCAATAAACGGGTCGCAGGTAACACGGGTAACCCAGCGCACAGGAAGTATGCCGGTAACGTTAGTCCATAAAGTTCCGCCATTCATCGTGCGCCATACTTTACCGTCATCAGTTCCGGCATAAATCACATCGCTGTTCAAAGGTGAAACATCAATAGTTGTAATGGTGCCGAATAATAAATTTCCGTTTGGATCAACGGTAGTTAAATCGGGAGAGATGGAAAACCAGTTATCACCGCGGTCAAAAGTTTTATGCACCTGCTGGTAGCCAGTGTATAATATTTGAGGGTCATCGGGATCAAAAACGATGGGAGTGTTCCAGTTTCCTGAACCGTTCAAACCATTCACAATATAATTAAAATTTATACCGCCATCATCGGAGCGGAAAATATTTCCATACTGGTATTCGCCATACCAATAAGTGTTGTCAACCGGATCAATCAACGCATAAAACCCATCACCGCCAATCAGGTATTCCCAGTCATAAAACGAACCTGTCGTAGTGCGTACCACATTATTATCCTGCGTTCCGCCAACCAAAACATTCGGGTCGTTATAATCAACTTCACAGGTATAAAACTGCGTAATTGGTAAGCCTTCGTGATGCGTCCATGTATCGCCACCGTCATCCGAAATATGCAACCCGCCATCATTGCCATTCATTACAAAATCATGGTTGAGCTGATGTACAGCTATTGCATGCTGGTCAACGTGAGCAAATTCAAATGTAGGTCCCCACGAATTTCCTCCATCTGCTGTTTTCCACATGTCAAACCCTATTACATAAACAATATCCGGATCGGTTGGATCCACTTTCACTCTGCCATACCAGTAACCTTGGTTTCCCATGCTGCCCGTTAAATCAAAATCGTTAGTCTGAGTCCAGGTGTTCCCGTTATTGGCGGATTTATATAACCCGAGAAATCCATAATTGTCGTCAATATACATAGCATAAACAATATTGGGGCTCGAAGCGCACAAATCAATTCCAATCCTGCTGTACAAGCCTCCAACCGCGGGTAAGCCTGCCGTAAGCTGGCTGAATGTTAAGCCGCCATCAGTTGAACGCCACACACCGCTGGTTACACCATAATATCTTTTGTTATTCGGCCTGCGTGTACGCTCGAACATAGCGGCATAAACATAATTCGGGTTAACCGGGTTAATAACTACGTCAATACACCCCGTGCTGTCGGTAAGAAATAAAACTTTTGTCCATGATAAGCCACCGTCAGCAGTGCGGTACAAGCCGCGGTCAGGAGTCGGTCCGTACAAATCACCCATTGTTGCTGCAAAAGCGATATCAGGATTGGTGGGATGAACAGCCATGCGTCCCGTCATGCGTGTATTATTCAAACCTACATTTGTCCACGTTAACCCTGCATTGGTTGATTTATACACACCGTTAGCATCATACGTAAGTGAGCCGCTTCCGCAATTAGCTTCACCCGTTCCTACATAAATTATATTCGGATTAGATGGTGCAATTGCAATGTCTCCCATTGACATGGTTTCGTTATCATCGAAAACGGGAAACCATGTTGTGCCGCCATCTATAGTTTTAAAAACGCCACCTGAAGAAGCTGCGAGGTAAGCAATGTTTTGATTAGTCGGGTGCATTTCTATATCCGAAATCCTCCCTCCTATGTTATTGGGTCCTGCGTATTGCCACGCAGCAACTGATGCAGAACGCAACTGAGCAGACCGGTTTTTAAATTCGCGCACGGCTGCCTGGTGTGCTGCATAATCAATTTTTCCATAAGGATACGAGCGTTGCGCGTAGAAATAATCATAACCTGGAGTTTCGGCAGATTGATGTTTTTTCTTTTTGATTGAATAAAAAAATGCAACTGCTGATAATGATGCGATAGAAACAATAACAAGGAATATTCTTTTCATTTTAATTTGTTTGGAGGCACTAAATTAAGGATAAAAGCGGATGGCTGAATCACATATAATACTGTTTTCAACAGTTGTTTATTGATTGATTTCTCATGCCCACATCATTTTAAGACAATATTTCAATAAAATTTGCCGTTGCTAACGCAATCGGACAAACAATTTCGAAAATCACCATAAAAATTCAATGAGTTTGATACGAAAAATTTTTCTTTCCATACTTGTTTTAATTGTCCTGTTATTTGTTACAGCGATTGCGCTGTCATTTTTTTACAGCAAGGAAATAAAACAGTATGTAATAACTGCCATAAATAAAAATCTTAATGCAGAAATTATTGTCAGTGAAATTGATTTCTCATTGCTCAGTAATTTTCCATATGCCTCTGTTGAATTTTCAAATTTAATTTCAAAAGAACCCAAACAGCTTAATACCCATGATACGTTGCTGAACGCAAAGCAGCTTTCGCTTTTATTTAACCTGTTTGACCTCATTAGCAAAAATTATGTGTTGCAAAAAATTGTTTTAACCGATGCTCAACTTAACCTGAAAATAAACAAAGACGGTGAGAATAACTATCATATATGGAAAACAGATTCTGCTGATTCAGGTGATAATTTTAAAATGGAGATTGAAAAACTAAGAATGGAAAATGTGCATGTAAATTATAAAAGCATCCATGCTGAGCAGGATTATTCTTTTAAGATTAATGAGGGAGATTTAGCAGGAAATTTTATTGCAGATAAATATTCGGTTAAAGCAACTGCTGATTTGATGGTGGAAAAAATTATTTCCGGTAAAATTAACTGGGTGAAGAATAAAGAAGCTAAAATTGATTTATTGTTGAATGTTGATGATGGCAAAGATTTATATACGATTGAAAAGTCTGCAATAAAGCTTGCCGGTCTTGATTTAACAGTAGCAGGCACTATTCTCTCTCCCGAAGGATTTGATGAGTATGATTTGACAATTGAGTCAAAAGACGCAAACTTAAAATCTCTTCTTTCAGTCATTCCTGCCGAATACAATAGCAATCTTAACGATTACAATTTCAAAGGAAGTGCGGTTTTAAAAACAACTATTAAAGGGCGTTCCGACAAGAAACATGACCCGGTTTTCATCGTAAATTTCGGAACAGAAAATTCTTCAGTATCGCCAAAAAATTCTGACTACCATTTAACCGGTTTAAAATTCACCGGCTTTTATACAAGCAGTAGAAGTGAAAAAAATCCGGTAAGCTATTTATCATTAAAAAATGTCCGTTCTGTTTTAAACGGGCAGGCAATTATCGGAAATCTTGAAATAGAAAATTTCAAAAACCCGTTTCTTCGCTTTGAAGCTGATGCCAAAGCCGATCTTTCGATATTGCATAAATTCATTACCATAGATACGCTTGAAAATATTTTAGGCAGCATGGACATCAGTAACGCCAAGTTTTCAGGAAGAGTAAATGATAATTCTACATACATTTCAACCGGAAATATAACATTCAACAATGTTAGCTTTAAGTTCAAACAAAAGCCAGTTGTTTTTTCTGCTGTAAATGGAAACCTCGTTCTGAGCAAAAATAATCTTCAGATAATTTCTTTAGAGGGTAAAACTCCTCAAAGCAACTTTATGTTTGCAGGAAACCTTGATAATTTCTTTGGATACTTCTTTGCAAAAAATCAAAAGCTAAATGTTACGGCATCAATGCGATCGCAAAACCTCGATCTTAATGAAATCATGGAAAAAGATGCAGCAACCTCAGCAAACGACACGATATATAAAATTACATTTTCAAAAGACCTGGCCTTTTCATTTAATGTAGATATAGCAAAGCTCAATTTTAACAAATTTAATTCTTCGGGTGTAAAAGGAAGGATTGAATTAAACAATGGTATGCTTTCCACTCATGCTTTACAATTTAGTTCGATGGATGGAAATGTTCTGCTGCAAGGCTCTATACGCGAAATTCCAAATGACAGTCTTGTGATACAGTATGATGCTACAGTAAAAAACCTCGACATCACTAAATTGTTTTACCAGATGGGAAATTTCGGGCAACAAGTCATTACCGATAAAAACCTGAAAGGAAATGTAACGGCTGATGTGCAGTTTCTCTCACACTGGAGCAATACGCTCGATTGCAACCTTGATAAAGTTCATGCCACTGCAACCATCACTATCGAAAATGGCAGATTGGTTAATTTCTCTCCCATGCTCGCGCTTTCAAAATATGTAAAAGGGGCTGACCTGAATGACATTTCATTTTCTACTTTGAAAAATACCATAGAGATGAAAGACCGCAAAGTAATTATTCCTGGCATGGAAATTAATTCAAGCGCATTGAATATTACGGCCAACGGTGTTCACGGATTTGATAATATGATTGATTACCATTTGCAGCTATTGTTGTCGCAGCTGATGGGGAAAAAGGTAAAGAATATGAACACAGAATTCGGCACCATTGAAGATGACAATCTCGGGCGGACAAAAATTTTTATATCCATGAAAGGGCCTGCTGCCAACCCGAAATTTTCTTATGACTCTAAAGGACTAAAGGAAAAAATCTCAACCGATATCAAAAAGGAACGTGAAACCCTTAAAGAGATTTTGAAAAAAGAATTTGTCAGGAAAGACTCACTACCTGATAAAAAGGAACAAAAAAAGCAGGAAGAACTGGAAATTGATACCAGCGAGGGGGGTGAATAGTTATTTGGTTAATCGTTAATTGTTAGTCGTTTGAGCCTTAGGCGGAAGTATGTATTTCTTCGAATAAATTTTTTGTTATATCTTGCGCAAGTTTTCAAAACTTATTCTGCCTCTGGAATACATTTTTACTTAAAGTTTTTTAGCATTTCTGCTGTAAGCTAACCATAGCAGTACATATTAATTATCGTATCGTGAATATTTACACCCGTAAACAACGTTGGAAATTGTTTTTGCTTGGAACTGCATTGCTTATCGGCATTGCCTCGCTTTGGTATACCAATATCCTTGTGAAAAAACTGCAGGAACAGGAAAAGACAAAAGTTGAGTTATGGGCAAAAGCGGTTCGTCATTTATCAGATGTTTCGGTTAATGCCGGTGATTTAACATTTGCTGTGGATGTGCTGCAAAGCAATACCACCATCCCCGTTATTCTTGCCGATAGCAATAACGTGCTTAAAACACTGATTAACCTCGATACGGTAAATGCCAAACCGGGTTTTATTGAAGAACAAATCCGTATTATGCGTTCGCAGCACGAGCCGATTATTGTGAAATACGATAAAAATAATTTTGATTATATCTATTACAAAGATTCCATTATCCTTAACCAACTAAGGTATTACCCGTATTTTCAGCTGGCGGTTATCACGCTGTTCCTGCTGGTTTCTTATCTGGCATTCAGCACTTCTCGAAAAGCAGAGCAAAACCAGGTTTGGGTAGGTATGGCAAAAGAAACTGCGCACCAGTTGGGCACACCGCTTTCCTCATTGGTCGCCTGGCTTGAATATCTAAAATCGAAACATGCGGGAGATGAGCATATGCATGAAATAGAAAAAGACATCAGCCGCTTACAAACTATTACTGAGAGGTTTTCAAAGATAGGTTCGGCACCGGCTTTACAAAAAGAAAACCTGAATGAGGTTGTTTCAAATTCTATCGCTTACATTAAATCGCGTACTTCATCAAGAGTTTCTTTTTACCTCACTTCGTTTCCCAATCATAATCATATTGTTTTTGCTCCTGTAAATGTTCCGTTGTTTGAATGGGTGCTCGAAAATATTTTCAAAAATGCAGCGGATGCTATGAAAGGTGAAGGAAAAATATCAGTAAATATAACCGACCAGCAGCAATTCGTTTATATTGATATTCATGATACGGGTAAAGGGATTCCTAAATCAAAATTTAAAACGGTCTTTAAACCCGGGTATACATCAAAAGACCGTGGCTGGGGATTGGGACTTTCGCTTTCCAAAAGGATTGTTGAAGAATATCACAGCGGGCATATTTTTGTAAAAAATTCAGAATTGAATAAGGGAACTACTTTCCGGATTGTTCTCAACAAAGTTTAAAGTTAATTTTGACTTTTTTTATTACTTTAAACTTCTCAAATGGCGGGCATTTACATTCATATTCCTTTCTGCAAGCAAGCTTGTCATTATTGTGATTTTCATTTTTCTACTTCGCTGAAAAACAAAGATGCCTTTCTTAATGCCCTTTCTAAAGAAATTGAACTAAGGAAGAATTATCTGTCTGAAACCGTAAACTCAATTTACTTGGGCGGTGGCACTCCTTCGCTATTGAATCAGGAGGGGATTAATTTAATTTTTTCGACACTTAGAAAGTATCATACTATTGCGGAAAATGCAGAAGTGACGCTTGAAGCGAATCCTGATGATTTGTCAAAAGAATATTTGCTTGAATTAAAAGACACTCCGGTAAACCGGTTGAGCGTTGGTGTACAATCTTTTTCGGATAAAGATTTAAAATACATGAATCGGGTGCATGATGCACGTACAGCAATAGAGTCTGTTGAACTGGCTGCAAACGCAGGCTTTAATAATCTGACTATTGATTTAATTTATGGAACACCCACCATGAATACTGATCAATGGGAGAAGAATCTTAAAATAGCCTTCACACTTCCCGTAAAACATCTTTCATGTTATTCTCTAACGGTTGAACCGAAAACTGCCTTAGCTACAATGATTAAGAAAGGGAAAACAAAGCCTGTTGATGAACAAAAATCAGCAGAACAATTTGAAATGCTTATGCAATTGAGCATTGATGCAGGATTTGTACAGTATGAAATTTCGAATTTCTGCAAAGGCGAAAATTATTCGGTTCATAACAGCAGTTATTGGAAAGGTGAATCTTATCTCGGCTTAGGACCTTCCGCCCATTCTTATAATGGAAGTTCAAGGCAATGGAATATTTCCAATAACTCTCTTTATATAAAATCAATTCAAAACAATGAAATGAATTTTAAAAAAGAAATTCTTTCTGTTAAGCAGAAATACAATGAATATGTAATGACTTCTTTGCGTACTATGTGGGGAACTTCTCCTAAAAAAATAAAGACAACTTTTGGCGATCCGTTTGAAAAACATTTCAAAAAAGAAGCAAATAAGTTTCTGAATGAAAATCTTTTGATTGAAAAAGAAAATATTTTTTATCTTTCGCAAAAAGGAAAATTATTTGCCGACAGAATTGCATCTGAATTATTCAATACTTAATACATGATTGCTCAAATTGAACTTAAGGGGGTTTCTTATAAGGTCGATCTATCAAATCCGCTTGATATTTCAATACCATTAAGAGCAAGCAAAGACAATGTGCGTGCATGGTATGTTGAGCCTCCGAAATTTGAACCTGTAAAAAGCGGGAACTGGATTGGCGAAGTAGCGCAAGGTGGTTCGGTTAATTTCAGGAATATTTTTTTTAACCCTCACGGGCACGGTACCCATACCGAATGTGTGGGACATATAACTAAAGAGTTTGTTTCGTTAAATAAATGCATGAAACAATTTTTCTTTCCGGCAAAACTTATTTCGGTTGCTCCTGAAAAAAAAGAAAACGGTGATTTGGTGATTAAGAAAAATCAAATTATTGAAAATGTTAAAGATGATTTTACCGAAGCAATAATTATAAGAACATTGCCAAATGATGATTCAAAGCTTTCCCGTCAATATTCTCATACTAATCCTGCTTATCTTGATCATGAAACAGCAAAATGGATGTGCGAAACCGGGATAAAACATTTGTTGCTCGACCTCCCTTCGGTTGACCGCGAAGAAGACGGAGGAAAACTTTTAGCACACCACGCTTTCTGGAACTACCCGGCTGCCACAAGGTTTGATTGCACAATTACAGAAATGATTTATGTTCTTGATTCAATTGCAGACGGCAATTATTTTCTCAACATCCAGATTGCTTCTTTTGAAAATGATGCCAGCCCAAGCAAGCCGGTATTGTTTACGATTTCAAAATCCGTATAAGCACTGCTACATTTTCATGTGAACCAGTGTGTTTAGACCTGTGCTTTTTTTCTTCTTCAAACGGCTGAAACTGCAGGCATTAAATTATCAGGATGCACTTCTGACCTGTATACTTATCCGGTTTTTTGAATCAACATACATTTTAATGTCAAACTAAATTTGTGAATTAATAAACATCCCGCTCCATGAAAAAAATAATACTCTTTCTCATCGTTATACTTACTGGCATTGTTTCAAAAGCAAATCTTATTACGGTTCCGAATGATTATCCTATAATTCAACAAGCTATAAATGCTTCGTCTGATGGTGATACGGTAGTAGTTATGCCAGGGACATATTTTGAAAATATAAATTTTCGCGGGAGAAAGATTTTAGTCACGAGCCTTTTTTATACCGGCAATGATACCAGCTATATTTCGTCAACAATCATCAATGGCAGCCAGCCGGTTGATCCCGATACTGCCAGCTGTGTAATTTTTAATTCGGGTGAAGATTCGACAGCAGTTTTGCAAGGCTTTACCATTACAGGAGGACAAGGCACTGCGTGGTTCGATATTCATGGTGCCGGAATTTACCGCGAAGGCGGTGGAGTGCTCATTGAACTATGCTCGCCTGTTATCCGGTTTAACCGGATTATAAACAACTTTGCCACCAATTCAACAGGCCTTAATGGTGCGGGTGGCGGTGGTCTTCGCATTGGTGACGGTAAGCCGAAAATTTTAAATAATGTTATTGCTTTTAACCAGGGTAAATACGGTCCTGGTATTGTGCTGAATTATACAGGATGTGTAATTAAAAATAATATAATCTGCTACAATTCTGGCGGGCAAAACTTTAATGGCGGTGGAGCTGTATGGTCGTCTGGTAATTTTGCCGGTGGAACAAAACTGATTGAAAACAATACCATTTATGGAAACCATGCAAACACCGGAACCGGTGGTATTCTTTCGCAGGGAACCAATACTATTATCCGTAATAATATTGTGTGGGCAAATACTTCACTGGGTGGCTTGCAGATTTTTACACCGGGTGGCGGCAGTGCAACGGTAACATATTCCGATGTGCAGGGCGGATTTTTCGGCTCAGGGAACTTAAATACAACTCCTTTCTTTCCGGATACTGCAAGTCTTGTTCTCTCGCCATTTTCGCCTTGTGTAGATGCAGGCGACTCTTCAGCCATTTATAACGACATTGAAAATCCCGGAAGCCCGGGCTTTGCTTTATATCCTTCGTGGGGAGCTCTCCGAAATGATATGGGCGCTTACGGAGGCCAGGGTGCTGCCATACTTGGAGGAGGTGTTGTTACAGCGATTGATGAGCTTAAAAATATTTCCTCAATAAATGATGTTAATATATTTCCTAACCCCTCTAATGAAAAGTTCAAGATTCATTCCGCTAAAAGCGGCATAAAATTTAAAGTTGAGAAAATTGAATTGAAAAATATAATTGGAGAAAAAGTTTTGGAAATTAGTTTTCCCGGAGCAGGAAATGAAATTGAAGTGGATGTCAGAAAACTAAACGCAGGAATTTATTTTGTGAAAATATTTTCTTCCGCCCGAATAATTACAAAGAAAATTATTTTGGAATAGCTTTTTTCATATTATTTCCTGTGAAGCTACCTGTATTCTTTTAATCCGCTTCAAATAACCGCCAGTAGTATCCTAACTCCTGCTTAAGTTTTTCAGCAAATTCATCAAAGTCATTTGCCTTAACCATGCACATATTTACACCTGCTTTAATGGCATCAGCAAAAGATTCGCTTTCCTCCAAACCTGAAAAAACAAAAACCGCAATACTTTTTGTAAAAGGGTTTCCACGTATTATATTTAAAACTTCAATTCCGCTTTCCTGCGAAATACTTAAGTCGATAATAATAATACGAGGTAGCCGTGCTATATTCCGCCCTACATATTTTCCATGCCCGAAAATAAAATGGATAGCTTCTTCAGCATCTTTCACCCAATGAATCTTATCGGTGAGTTTGCTTTGTAGAATTGCAGTTATGGTTAATTCGGCCTCAAAAGGATCGTGTTCTATCAGTAAAATATCAGCAAATGCAGGAACAGCCATCTGTTTAGATTAAAAAAAATGTGCTGCAAAATTGCTGTTACCATGATCCAATGAAAATAGTATCCGCTTGATAAATACTGTAAATAAAAAAACAGGTATTGTGTAGTATTAATACTACAAAGAAAATGAAGTGGATTACAACCCGCAAAAAACTACTCTAACTTATTTTTAATTGTATAATGAGTAAGTTCAGCATTCGTTTTCATGTTCATCTTTTCAAGTATCCGCCTCCGGTATGTGCTTATTGTATTTATGCTCAAAGAAAGTGAATTGGAAATTTCAGATAATTTTTTTCCTAAAGCAAGCAATTTCATTACATGGAATTCGCGGTCTGATAGTGTTTCGTGAGGTACTTTGGATGTATCTTTTCCAAGGGATTCAGCCAGCTTTTCAGCTACGGCAGAAGTAATGTATTTTCTTCCGCTTAAAATTTTTCGCACCGCATTTACCAATTCATCTGACGCACTGTCTTTGGTAAGATAGCCCGAAGCGCCTGCTTTCAACGCGCGGATGGCATAATGATCTTCGGGATGCATGCTGAGTATCAAAACAGGCAGCTTTGGAAATTCTGCTTTAAGCTGCTTTACTACTTCCAGCCCGTTTCTGCCGGGCATAGAAAGATCGCTGATAATAATATTCCACTTTTCTGTTCTCGCTTTCTGCAACAATTTATTACCGTCATTCACCGATGTAATTGCCGCATCAGGAAATTCATCGAGCAGGATTTGTTTTAATCCTCTTCTCACAACGCTATGATCATCGGCAATTAAAATGTGAATCATTTGTTAAGATTGGCTTTTTTTTGTGTGGCTTTTAAAGGTACCTGTAAGAAAATAGTTGTGCCTTTTCCTTTTATACTTTCTATTTTAAGTGTTCCGCCAAATATAGTTGCACGTTCTCTCATTCCTACAAGCCCCAATGTATTTTTATTTTTTATTTCCGCTTCATTAAAGCCTTTCCCGTTGTCGTGCACTTTCAGGATAAGGTTTCCGTTGCTGTGCTCAAGCGATGCCTTTATTTCAGTTGCCTGTGCATGGCGCACCACATTAGTTAATGTTTCCTGGTACACTCGGAAAATTCCGGTGGAAAGATTCCTGTTAATTTTCATTTCACCAACTTTTGAATTGAACATGCAACGGAAACCTATTCGTTTCTCAAATTCCTTGCTTTGCCAGTCGAGAGCATCAGTTAACCCTAGCTCATCGAGCATGCGGGGGCGAAGTTCCGAAGAAATACGCCTGACCGTTTTAACGGTTTCATCAATAAGCGAAATCATCCCTTTGATTTTTGTATGGGCTATTTTATCGTCAGGTGCAATTTTTTTATTTAGCCATGAGGCTTCCATTTTTAAACCTGTCAATTGCTGACCAAGCTCATCATGTATTTCGCGTGATATGTTTGTACGCTCTTCTTCCCTTACATTTTCGAGGTGCGAAGATAGCTGGCGCAACTTTTCGTGAGATAATTTCAGGTTTTCTTCTGTGAGAATTTTTTCTGTTATGTCATTTACCAGTATAAGCCATACCGGTTTGTTATCATAAATTATATTGTGACCAATAATATCAGCTTTGAAAACAGTTCCGTTCTTTTTTTTATGCCGCAATACACCAAAGTAATTAATGCCATCTACGGATTCTTTCAATTTCTTCTTGTAAAGCCCGATGTCTTCTATTGGCCGAATTTCCTTTGCTGTCATTGAAAGAAACTCCTCTCGTGAATATCCATATTGTGAGACAGCTGCATCATTCACATCAATAAACCGCATGTCAGGTTTGGAGAACATAAGCATCGGCAACGGGTTTTTGTTAAACAGTAATTTATATTTCTGTTCGCTCAACCGCAATGCATCTTCCGCTTTTTTTCTTTCAGTAATGTCACGCGCAATGGCAAGCATTCTTCCATCCGGAATCATTTTTACATTGGCCTCAACCAGTATGATGGTTCCGTTTTTATGCATCATGCGCCTCTGGCTAAAAACATGCTCACCTTTAACCAGCCTGTCAAAATTCATTGGCTCTGTTTTCAACTGTTCGGGATCAATCAATGCCCTGACGTTCAATTTTAATAACTCCTTTTTATTATAACCAAACATTTTACACAAAGTTGAATTTACATCAATAAAATTTCCTGTTTGATCTGTGATCATTATAGGATCTGATGCCTGCTCAATCAGTGAACGGTAACGTAATTCACTAATCCGTAATTCATCTTCCGCTTTTTTACGTTCGGTAATATCCCTGAGAAAGGCACAAAAAAATTCTGTCCCGTTTTGCTTTATCGGTATAACGGTAAGCTCAACAGGAAATTCTTTTCCTTTCCGGTTCAGTGCGGTAATCTCGATTAATTTATTTAACACTAAGCCTTCGCCTGTTTGTAAATAATGTTTTAAACCCTCCTCATGCCGTTTTCTGTATTGTTGAGGGATAATAGTTTCAGATAAACGTTTTCCCAATGCTTGCTGCTCCTTCCATCCGAATATTTTTTCTGCCTGTGGATTCCATAGTGTAATTTTTCCTGATTCATTAATGCATATTATAGCATCCAATGCGGAATTCATTATCAGGCTCATGGTTTCATCATCGTGGTTGACCGATTGTTTTTTTGGATCAGTCCTGGCTTTAATCAACCTGCTTTTGTTAGTTATCACGATTGTCTTTTCCCCGTGAAAATCGGGATAGTAAAAGAAAGGAAAATTTTAGAATTAAAAAAATGAATTTAATTCTCGTCAACTACCTTGCCTGAGCCATTAATATGGGTTGAAACCGAAGGCTTGCCTTTGTAATGCACCGAGCCACTGCCGTTAATCTGCACATCGAGGTTTTGAATAACATACACATGCACATCACCGCTTCCGTTTACGTCTATTTCGGACGAGTTGCAGGGAAGCTGACCGGCTTTAACATCTCCTGAGCCCATAATACTTGTTTCGTGTTCATTGGCAGAGCCTTGTAAAATGATATTTCCCGAGCCCATGATTGATGATTTAATTTTTGCGGCAACAAGTTTTGCGTTGATATCACCCGAACCTTTTATCTCCAATTTAATATCCTTTACCTGAAACGTATCGGGCATTGTAATATTTCCCGAACCATTTACTTCCAACTCTTCCAGCTCGGGAAGCGCAACTGTAATTTTTATTCGCTGACCCGGATCAAGGCATCGTTCGCTGTCTATATTAAGTGCATGGCTGCGGATTTTGGTTTTAATTTTTTCGAGCAGATTTTCTTCGGCTTCAATATTCACAGAAAAGTCATCGCCTTTTATCACTTTAAGATCGGCAGGAATATCGAGCGAGATTTCGCTGAATTCGCCAGGGTTTCTTTGTTCAGATTTCATGGGACCTTTACCTTCGGTGCAAATAATATGGCAGCTGTTCATTGAAAATAATACCGGGGAAAGCAAAATAAATTTTAGTGGCGTGCGCATGATGATTTTTTTTAGGATGAAAGAAAATCAAAGTTAGAAGAAAATTTTAATCGGGCGAAAATAAAAATCCCACCAATCTTTAGATAGTTTGACAAGTTCAGTGCAGGCAAGCTTTCCGCAGATTATTTTGAACCAGTGATTAGATTATTTAATTCCAAACCAAGCATTCAAGCCTAAGATAATATTCCGCCCGTATTAAAAATCCCTAATTTATAAAACGGCTCAGGTAATTGAAATATTTTTCCGGATAACCTGTCAGGATAAATTACTGAAAGTAAACACAAAAAAATTATATTTGCTTCAAACCTTATTACTATGAAAAGCTTAATTTCAATTAGTAGTTTTTTAACCCTACTTTGTTCATGTACTACCATCAACAAAACTATTGATTATACAAATTTATCCTCCGCTTCACTCACACAATGCAACGAAAAGCTGACCGAAGTGGTAGTTCAGGATTTGTTTAATCCGCCAGTGGCAAGCCGAATATATGCCTACCCGAATATTGCCGCTTATGAAACATTGATTAATGGCTACCCATCCTATCGTTCTTTTCATGGTCAGTTGAATGATATGATACAAATGCCAGCGCCCGATAAAACGAAACAGTATGATTTTTCAATTGCTGCGCTATTTGCCTTTACCGAAGTGGCTAAAAAGCTTATTTATACTGAATACCTGTTTATTGATTATGAAAAATACCTTACCGACAGTTTACAAAAAATCACAGATGATGAACTTCTTGAAAATTCAATCAAATTTGGTAAACAGGTAGCCGATTCAATAAAAAAATGGGCGGCTAAAGACATGTTTAAAGAGACCCGTGGAATGACACGGTATAGCTTAATAGATTCGGCTTGGGCATGGAAACCTACTCCGCCCGATTACCTGCCTGCATTGGAACCTCACTGGGGAAAAGTAAGGCCTTTTGTAATAAAATCGCCTGATGATTTTTTAGTTTCTCCACCGCCCGTTTCATTTAGTAAAGATAAAAATAGCGAGCATTTTAAATTTACAAAAGAAGTATATGATTTTGTAAATAATACGAACGATGAGCTTAAAGACATTGCAGTGTTTTGGGATTGCAATCCTAATGTTTCAACACATACCGGTCATTTAACAATATTCAACCAAAAGATGACACCGGGAGGTCATTGGATTTCGATTGCATTACTTGCTTCGCGCATGAAAAATGCCAACATGATGCAAACTGCCGAAGCAGTTTCATGCACGGCAATTACTTTAGCCGATGCATTTATCAGCTGCTGGAATGCAAAATATAAATACAATACCATTCGCCCTGTAACAGAAATAACTGAAACCTTTGACCATAACTGGTTGCCTATGCTTCAAACACCACCGTTTCCAGAATATCCGAGCGGGCACAGCACTATTTCGGCAGCAGCGGCAATAATGCTGACCCATATTTATGGAGATAATTTTGCTTTTACAGATTCATCCGAAGCCCCGTTCGGTTTACCTATACGTAGCTTTACATCTTTCAACCAGGCAGCCGATGAAGTGAGCATAAGCAGGGTATATGGCGGCATCCATTATAGATTTTCCTGTGATGCAGCCAATAAAAACGGAAAAGAAATTGCATCTTATATCATCAATAATATAAAAACAAAAACACAATAATGTAACCGAACTCCCGGCAGGTTTAAAACACCTGTCAGGTTTTGTCCACCAGTTATTGCACTTGATACCTCGCGCAGCCGCTACCAGGTTTCAGAAGAATAAAACCTTACAGGAATCCGCCAACTGGCGGATAACCTGTCAGGATTAAACACAAGTTAACACACAGAGCGAAAATCAAAAAAAAATTCTTACTTTTTTACTTTAATCACAAAAGCATCAAAGCTTTTCATATTTTGGAAAACATGCCTAATGATTTCGCTGAGAAATAAAGCCCCGGATTATATTAATTGCCGCAACCGCAAAAAACAATGCACCCAGCATAGCTACCACCGATGAGCCAGCAGGAAAATCAAAATTGTAGGAAACATTCAAACCGAAGAATGCACCGGCAATGCTGATAAGCAAGGCAATAATAAAAACAAAAATATTTTTCCGCGAAAGCATAATAGCGCACACAGCAGGAATAATGAGATAAGCAAATACAGGAATCACGCCATTGGACCGTACCGCAAACACTATGGAAAGCCCTATGGAAATGTAAAAAAGAAAATTCCACAGGTTAAAAACGGTTTGATTTTGCATTTCGTTATTTTCATACTGCCGGGTAAGAGCTAAAAACTTTTTGCGGAAAATAATATGCAGCAGCGCAATAACTCCGAACACAATTGCAATAAGCTTAATCTGCTCATCGCTCACCGAAAGAATATTTCCGAACAATACTTCCTGGATATCCGAATCGCCATGCGGAGACTTTGAAATAAGCATCACAGTTACCGCTGAAGCCACAGCATAAATAATCCCGATGATGGCTTCCTGCTTAAGCCGCTTATCGCGGATGTTGATAAACGACATCAGGAATGCACCGACTAAAGTAAATAATATAGGGATTACGGTTTTTCCTTTGTCGATGTAATCGGAATACGCCACGCCAAGCGAAGAAATTTGCCCGAGCGCAAGGTCAACAAAAACAATTCCGCGGCCTACTACATGCACGCCAAGATAAGATAACATTAAGCCGGTAATCACGCTCAGGATAAATGCCTGCGTGATGAATTCTAATTTGAACATTTCGAACATGGGAGGAGTGTTTAATGTTGAATGCTTATTGATTAATGTTTTGTGATTTATTTTAATGCTTCAACCAGCTTGTTAATATTATAATCAAACACATCAAAATAATTTTTTACTGCATCGAATGCACCGGTTGAAGTAGCAAGCACCAATGTTTTTGCATTGGTTTGCTTTGCCACTACATCCGAAGAAGATGTTGTAAAGTATGGCGATGAAATAATGACTTTGATGCCATTGCTTTTCACTTCACCGATAATTTTTACAAGTTGTGATGGCGTTGGGGGGATGCCGGGTTTGGGTTCCAGGAAATCAACAATCTTTAATCCAAACCTGTTTTCAAAATAACACCACTCATTGTGATAAGCAATTATTTTCGCTCCTTTAAATGGTAACATTTTAGCAGACCATTCTTTCAGCTTCAAATCAATTTTATCATTGAATGTTTTGAGGTTGGCTTCAAAATAATTTTTATTCCCGGGAGAAATTCTTATAAGCCCTTCGCAGATATTTTTTGCAATCACTTTCCCGTTCAACGGATCGAGCCAGTAATGCGGATTGCCGTAAATATGAATATCGCCTTCTGCACGGTTAATGCTTGAAGGGACCTGCATGAGTGGAACATTCTCCGATGCATCCACATAGCCGGGGTTTCCTTTTTGAATTTTATTATTGCGCGAACTTGCCAATAAGGAAGGCGACCAGCCCATTTCTAAATCCAGCCCGATGGTAACAAACATATCAGCAGTGGAAAGTTTAATAATGTAGCTGGGCTTCGGGTCAACAAAATGCGGGTTCTGATATCCTGTTGCAATAGCAAATGCTTCCACTTTATCTCCCCCGATAAATTCTGTAATGCTTTTTAAATCGGTTAATGTGGTAACTACTTTAATAGGCCTCACCCCTGACCCCTCTCCAAAAGAGAGGGGAATAGCTACTGTCATTAATAAAGCGATTGTTATAATTTTATTTTTCATTTTTTTTTGTTTTGATACTAGTTTAATACTGATGTGCTCCATGACTTCCAATTACAAATATCCACCGCAACAGCACCTGGTAATTTCTTTCTGCGGAATTAATTGAAGTTGTTTTTCCTTCAATTTCAATTTTTTGAAATTCGGTTGCATACCAGCCGGCAGTTACCGATTCCGATTGCTGCTTGTAATCATTATCGAAAGGAAGATTGGAATAATCGTACCGTGCAGTAACAAACCAGCGTTTTGCAACCTGATAAATTATCAATGAGTAAAATCCGAAAGAATTAATAGTATTTAATTCGTTCGTTTTTGCATTGCTGTAATAAAACTCGCTTTGCCAGGTAAATGATTTATAGGTATTCATCTGGAGCGGCTTCCATTTGTATGTTAAATCGCCTGCTAAAATATTTGTAGTAAAAGCTGAGTCGTTTTCCCCGGAAATTCCTGTAATGCCTAATTCAAGAGTGGTGTTCTGATTCAGGTCCCAGAAATTTTTCAGGTGAGCAAGTTTCAGTAAATCAGTTTTTGAACTATGCACGAAGCTTGGGTTTTCGTGTGGACCATCCGTCAGCTCAAAAGTGAGTTCCTGATAAAATTTATTATTAGGAATCAGCCAGCTTAACGAAAGCCCGTCATCTTTCAATCCTTCATCGCCAAAATAATTTACATACGCATCGGGCATAGAAATAAACGGCAGCGCATGCCCGTGAACAGGGTTTATCCTGCCGAGCATGTTCTTGAACCTTCCGGCTTTTAATTGAAGATGTGCGGGCAATGATAAAGTGGTGAGATACCCTTCTTCAATTTCACCTGTGAATTCTCCCGTTTCAGAATTTCTTGCAACCGAGTAAAAGAAATCGGCTTTTGCATACGGATCAATTACTGACTGAAAAGAAAATTCAGTTTCTTCCATATTAAAATTCAATTTCCGCGATTCACTGCTTATATAATGAGCACGAAAATCACCAATGACACTGATGTTGGGGTTTGAAGAAATCCCTGTTCGCACCGTTGTTCCTGCGACAGGAGCTTGATTTGAATTTAACTGCTGATCTATTATTTGTTTAAGCAAAACTGAATCCACTGCTGCGGAATCATTCTGCGCTTCTGCATGGTATTGAAGCAGGATTAATATTGAAATAAGAATATATGTTCGCATATTTGATTTTCATTTTTATTAATTAATAAAATTGTGAACTGGTTCAAAGATTTTGCAACAAAATCCCTGAACAACAAGAATGCGCTGAAAAAATTTCAGCTTAAAAGAGAAATTGCAGGAGGCCCTCTTATTTCAAGCGAACGAAAAACATCGAAAGAAAAATCAATAACTGAAAAATTATATTTTGCGGTAATAAAACAAATTGCACTAAAATCAATATTGGAATTCGTATCGGAAAAAGGAGAAATGAAAACCTGTAATATATCGCAGTGATGATGAATGTTGCCTACTGCATCACTACTGTTAGCACAATGAATTAAGTCAATGGTATCGGCATGGCATGAAAACTCATGCACCAGCTCCTTAGGGATAATAAAAAGCGAACTGGTAAATAATAGAAAAACTGCAATATGTTTCTTAATGCAATTCAAAATAAGATGAAAGGAAAAACAAAAGTAATGAAAATAATGAGCGAAAAAAAATCCCGCCAGCTTATGTGACGGGATTAAATTTTATTGTAGTCAGTATTTCAGCTTCCGCATACTTCGCAATCATCTTTATTATCAAGCGAACAACTGATTTCGGTTAAGGCTTCTTCTTTGACAACGCCTGTAATTACTTCGTTGCCGTTGTTATTGTTCACAATGTTATGATTGCTGTGACCTTCAACAGTAAACTTAATGGCATCGGTTGCGGATTTGGTGCGCAGATAATACATGCCGGTTTTTAATCCTTTTTTCCAGCCGTAAAAATGCATGGAGGATAGTTTTGCAAAATTCGGATCGGATATAAATAAGTTGAGCGACTGGCTTTGGCAAATATAAGCGCCACGGTCGGCAGCCATATCAATAAGCGAACGCTGCTTTATTTCCCAAACTGTTTTATAAATGTCTTTGATATTTTGGGGAATGGAATCAATATCCTGGATGGAGCCGTTAGCTCCAATAACTTTATTTTTCAGATCATCGTTCCATAAACCAAGATTTACCAGGTCTTTCAACAGATGTTTATTGACGATTACGTATTCGCCTGATAAAACCCTGCGCGTATAAATATTGGACGTATATGGTTCGAAACATTCGTTGTTGCCAAGAATTTGCGAAGTAGATGCTGTAGGCATCGGGGCAATGAGCAGTGAATTATACACTCCGTATTTTTTTATTTCTTCACGAAGCACCTCCCATTCCCATCCTGTATCGGGCTTGACGTTCCACATATCGAATTGCAAAATCCCCTGCGAAATTGGTGAGCCTTCGTACGAAGAATACGGGCCGTGAATTTTCGCTAGATCTTTAGAAGCCGTTAATGCCGCATAGTAAATGGTTTCAAAAATTTCGCGGTTCAGGTTGCGCGCTTCTTCCGATTCAAACGGGTAACGCATCAATATAAATGCATCAGCTAAGCCCTGCACACCAATTCCAATAGGCCGATGGCGCATATTGCTGTTGCGCGCCTGTTCGATGGGATAATAATTTATGTCAATTATCTTGTTCAGGTTTTTTGTAATCGCATACGTGATTTCAAATAACCGCTGATAATCGAATACACCGGGCTTTCCGTTTGCGGGAGTTACAAACCGAGGCAATGCAATGGAGGCAAGATTGCAAACCGCAACTTCGTCCTTTGACGTAAACTCAACTATTTCGGTGCAGAGGTTGGAGCTTTTTATGGTGCCGAGATTCTTTTGATTTGATTTTTCGTTGCACGCATCTTTAAAAAGAATATAAGGCGTTCCGGTTTCGATTTGCGATTCGAGAATAGCGGACCATAATTCGCGTGCTTTAACTGATTTCCGCTGCTTGCCTTCCTGTTCGTATTTTGTATAGAGCACTTCGAATTCTGCACCATAAGAATCGGAAAGACCAGGAGCTTCATTCGGGCAGAACAAACTCCATTCGCCTTCTTCTTCAACCCGCTTCATAAATAAATCAGGAACCCATAATGCGAAAAATAAATCGCGCGCACGCATTTCTTCTTTACCGTGGTTTTTCTTTAAATCTAAAAATTCAAAAATATCAGAATGCCAGGGCTCAAGATAAATTGCAAAAGAACCCTTGCGTTTACCACCGCCCTGGTCAACATAACGGGCTGTGTCATTAAACACGCGAAGCATCGGAATAATACCATTTGAAGTTCCGTTCGTACCGCGAATGTAAGAGCCGGTAGCACGGATGTTATGAATGCTCAGCCCGATTCCTCCTGCTGATTGCGAAATTTTTGCGCACTGGTGCAATGTTTCGTAAATTCCGTCAATACTGTCATCCTGCATTGTTAAAAGAAAACAAGATGAAAGCTGCGGCTTTGGTGTTCCGGCATTAAATAAAGTAGGTGTTGCATGAGTAAACCAGCGTTCGCTCATTAAATTATACGTTTCAATAGCCGACTCAATATCTTCTTTATGAATTCCAACTGACACACGCATGAGCATGTGCTGCGGACGTTCCACCACATGGCCATTTAATTTTAACAGGTAGGATTTTTCGAGTGTTTTGAAACCAAAAAAATCATATCCGAAATCGCGATCATAAATAATTGTTGAATCCAGGAGCTGCGCATTTTTTTTAATGACGTGATACACATCATCAGCAAGCAGCGCTGCTTTTTTTCCGGTTTTGGGATCCATGTAATTATGCAGATCGCTCATGGTTTCCGAAAAACTTTTCTTGGTGTTTTTGTGAAGGTTGCTTACCGCAATACGCGAAGCAAGCAAGGCATAGTCGGGGTGGCGAACAGTTAACGATGCGGCTATTTCTGCAGCAAGATTATCCAGTTCGCTTGTGGTTACCCCGTCATAAACGCCTTCAATAACTTTTTGCGCAACCATAATTGGCTGCACATGCTCCGATAATCCATAGCAGAGCTTTTGAATACGCGCTGTGATTTTATCAAATTTCACAGACTCTTGTTTTCCGTCTCTCTTTACAACGTACATAATTTAGTGTTTAGGTTTGGTTAAAAGAAGTATCAAGTATCAAGACAAAAAAAATGTTAGGTTTTTTCTTATATCTTGATGCTTAGGTTTAATTAAAAATCCTCGTCAAATTTTATCATCTGGTGTTCCTTATTAACATTCACTCCTGATTTTTTGTATTCAGAAACTCTTTTCTCAAAGAAATTGGTTTTCCCCTGTAATGAAATCATTTCCATGAAATCAAACGGGTTGAGTGAATTATAAATTTTAGAATAGCCCAAAGACGCCAGTAAGCGGTCGGCTACAAATTCAATATATTGGCACATCAGTTTTGCATTCATGCCAATCAGTGAAACCGGTAATGCATCGGTAACAAATTCATGTTCGCAGGCTACGGCATCTTTAATGATAGAATGTACCTGCTCCTGGGATAATTTAGTTTTAAGCATACCATATAATAAGCATGCAAAATCGCAATGCAAGCCTTCGTCACGCGAGATGAGCTCGTTCGAAAAACTTAAGCCTGGCATCAATCCTCTTTTTTTCAGCCAAAAGATTGAGCAGAAACTTCCGCTGAAGAAAATTCCTTCCACAGCTGCAAAGGCAACCAGCCTTTCGGCAAAGCTGCCGTTATTAATCCATGTTAATGCCCACTGCGCTTTTTTCTGAACGCAGGGTACCGTATCAATGGCATGAAATAAACGGGTCTTTTCTTTGGGGTCCTTTATATAAGCGTCTATTAATAAGGAGTAGGTTTCGGACTGTATGTTCTCCATCATTATCTGGAAACCATAAAAGCACCGGGCTTCCGGAAGCTGAACTTCCTTCATAAAATTTACAGCCAGGTTTTCGTTTACAATTCCATCGCTGGCCGCAAAAAAAGCAAGCACATGTTTTATAAAATGACGTTCGTCATCGTTCAACCGTTCCCAGTCTTTCAGGTCGGGATGAAGGTCAATTTCTTCGGCTGTCCAAAATCCGGCTTCATGCTTTTTATACATGTCCCATATTTCAGGATATCTGATTGGTAATAATACAAAGCGGTCTTTGTTTTCTTCTAAGAGTACTTCCATAATGTTTAAAAAAGTTTGTGGTTAAAGGTTTAGGTCAATGTTAGGTGGGCAAAATTTCAGGAGACTTTTTTGGTCTCAATGCTGTTTACACTCGATAAGATTTTAAATTTGAATAAGGACTAACAAAAATTTTTTACTAAAAAACCTGTTTTATTTCCGTTCACAAAACTCATTAAAAGTACAGGTTAAAACAAACTAATTTTATGAACATTGGTTGATTTTTATCAACAAAACATACGTTGAAAATTATTTAAAAATATTTATTTGATATCAATTAAAAAATATCTATGCATCAGAGAGGCTGTTTCTCCAATGCCTTGCTGGCAGCGAGTTTGAGCTGGTTAAACCAGGTTGTGCCATATTTACGCAACAAAGAATTTTTTACGAACATGTAAACGGGCATTTTTAATTTTTTTCCCAACTGACAGGCGTGACTGCAAATTTCCCACTCATGATAATTTACCGCTTCATAGTTTTTATATTTTGTAATGCGAACAGGATAGAGGTGGCAGGAAATGGGCTTTTGAAAATTTATTTTTTTTTCGCTGTGCGCTTTTTCGATTCCGCATTGGGCGATTCCATTTTTATAAATCGTGTACGCGCAAGCTCCATTTCCATTTATCAAAGGAGTAACAAAATCTCCATCAGTGTCTTTTACATACATACCATCTTTTTCAAGTGTTTCAATTCCTTCTTTAGTAAGATAAGGTTTTACATCTTCATAAATATCTTCGAGAATTTTCAGTTCGTTGTTTTCGAGCGGTGCACCGGATACTCCTTCCACACAGCAGGCTCCTTTGCATTTATTCAAATCGCAAACAAATTTCTCCCTGATCAATTCATCCGAAACAAGAGTATTACCAATAGCAATCATCTTCGATTTTTTTAAGGAGTGTAAAAGTAATCAAGTAAGCTTCACTAATCACCCGATCTTCCAAATTATAACTGAACGATCGTCACCGGCAGAAATAAAAAAATCATTTTTCCAAAGCAGCGTATTTACTGAATTTAAATGCCCGCCTGATCTTTCTATATCAAGGCGAACTATGACTTCAAATTTTTCCGCATCCCATATTTTAATTGTTTTATCCCGGCTGGCAGTTGCAAAGAATTTTTTATCCGGACTGAATTCAATTGAATAGATAGCATAGTTATGTGCCGGAATGGATTTTATTAATGAATAATTATTCTTCACATCAAAAATATTAAGATGTGCATCGCGCGAACCGGAGAATAAAAAATTTCCATCAGGAGAATATTGAACAGTATTGACTGAAAATTTTTGCTGATGCGCCAGCCATCTTTTTTTCTGTTCGAATGATGGCAATTCAAACACACAAATACTTCCGTCACCACAGCCAATAGCTATTTCTTTTTGTGAGGGATGAACCGCAATGCTTCTTAATTTTTCATCGGCAAGCTTAAAAGCTTTTATCAGTGAAAGATCATCGAGCTTACTTACAGAAAAAGAACCATCACCACCTGCCGAAAATAATAAATTATGCTCCTGCGAAAAATTAATATCAAAAACTGCAGCGCTATGATATTTAAGCAGGCGAATTTCCTTTCGTGAAACAAGATCAATTATATGCATTCCCCCGGCTGATTGCCCGACCAATAAAATTTTCTTTTCCGGAATTAATTTCAGCGAGTAAATTATTTCAGGAACATTGGCAAGCATTTGTCCCGCGTCAGGGTTTTTTAAGTCCCACTCGGCAATAATACGATCGCTGCCTCCGGAGAAAAATTTATTTTCATCCAAAGAATTTTCAAGAGCATAAACTGCCCCGGTGTGACCTGCAAATTGTGAAATCTTTTTTACTACTATCTGCATAATGGCTGCAAGTTAAATTAAAATTGAATAATTACTTTTGAATCGAATGAACCCCGAACAAAAGCTAATTATCAAAAGTTTTATTCCTCCATTATTTTTTGTCGCATTCATATGGCTGGTAAAAATTATTGAAATAACAGTTCCCGTTAATTTAGATAAATACGGGGTGTTTCCCCGCGATCTTGCCGGATTAACCGGAATTATTGCTACCCCGCTTATCCATGCCGATTTTGAACATTTGATTTCTAACTCCATCCCGCTTTTGATTCTTGGTGCCGGTTTGGTTTATTTTTATAAAGAGATTGCGCTGAAAGTTTTTTTGCTCATTTATTTTCTCAGCGGATTCTGGCTTTGGCTGATTGGCAGAGAGAGTTATCATATTGGTGCAAGCGGAGTGGTATATGGATTGATTACCTTTTTATTTTTCAGCGGAATATTTCGTAAACACACGGGGCTTATGGCGCTTTCGCTGGTTGTTGTTTTTTTATATGGCGGATTAGTGTGGGGAATTTTTCCGTTGTTTAAACAGATGTCGTGGGAAGGTCATTTGTGTGGTTCGATAGCCGGAATACTTTTAGCTTTTGTTTATCGCAAAGAGGGCCCGCAAAAAAAAGTGTATGAATGGGAGCTGGAGGAGGAAGAAGAGGAAAGCAAGAAAGAGATTGAATTCAAAAGTGATATTGCAGAAGAAAAAACAAATATTAATTATGTTTACAAAAAAGATGATGATGAAAGTAAACCTTAAAGTATGAATAAAATCGAACACATCGGAATAGCAGTAAAGAATCTTGAAGAATCCAATAAGCTTTTTGCAAAACTTCTTGGGTTCAGCCATTATAAAATTGAAGATGTTGAGCTTGAAAAAGTGAAAACCTCATTTTTCAAAACCGGGGAAACTAAATTAGAATTGCTGGAAGCCACTTCTCCTGAAAGCGCCATTTACAAATTTGTTGAGAAAAGAGGCGAAGGGCTACATCATATAGCATTTGCTGTAACCGATATTCGTGCTGAAATGAAAAGATTGAAAGAAGAAGGATTTATTTTACTCCGTGATGAGCCAATGCCCGGAGCCGATAATAAGCTGGTTTGTTTTTTACATCCAAAATCAACCAATTCGGTTTTGATTGAGTTGTGTGAGGAGATGAAATGAGTTTAAAGTTTAAAGTTTAAAGTTTTTAAAAAAATTTCCTGAAGCAATTTTTTTAAGTCAGAGTTTTTGGTATCAAGATGAAAAGAGGTTAAACCGGCTTTTCTTGCACCTTCAACATGTTGAATAGAGTCGTCAATAAAAATAGTTTGGGAATAATCTAAATTATTTTCGTTCATAACCAAATTGAAAATTTCAGCATCGGGTTTGCGCATTTTCAGAAAACAGCTGTAATATATTTTTTCGAACAAATTATCAAAAGCATTTTTGCCGAAATCGTTTTCAAAAAGCTTTGTAAACTCAGTAATGTGAATTGTGTTGGTATTGCTGAGGAGGAAGAGCCTGTATTTTCTTTTCAGCCCTACAAGAAAGTTGAATCTTTCTTTTGGAATGGTAAGGATTAATGAATTCCAGGCTTCATCTATTTGCTCGTCAGAAATATGAGCTGAAAAACTTTTGCGAATTTCATTCCTGAATTCATCATCTGAAATAATTCCCTTTTCGTAATTATCAAAAAAGTGTTCCTGCTTTTTTTGAGAATACACTTCGTCAAAATTTTTTATTCCGAGTTCTTTAAACGCTGCGGCTGTGTTTTCATAACTCACATCAAGTATAACACCTCCGAGGTCGAGAATAATATTTTTGACAATCATTTCATGCTTGTGGGCCTACTTGGGCTCGAACCAAGGACCACCTGATTATGAGTCAGGTGCTCTAACCAACTGAGCTATAGGCCCGGAATTTAATAAGAGGTGCGAAAGTATATATTTAGCTGCTATTTGACAAAGCATTTTTCTTCACCACCACAGCCGAAACATAAATACTTACTTCATACAAAAGGAACAGGGGAATAGCTACCAGGAGCTGGCTGGTAATGTCGGGCGATGGAGTAATCAGTGCTGCAACAATTAAGTTAACCACCATGGCATGCCTGCGGTACCTGCGCATGAACTGCGGAGTGATTAACCCGATTTTGGAAAGGAAATAAACTACGATGGGTAATTCGAAAACGATGCCCGAAGCAAAGGTGAGGATGGTAACAGTAGAGATGTACGAATCGAGGTTAATTTGATTTTTCACTTCGGTGCTTACCTGGTAGCTTCCTAAAAAGTTTATTGACATGGGGCTTATAATAAAATAGCCGAATAAAACCCCCGTAAAAAAAAGTATTGACGCGAAAAATACAATGCCTGTCGAATAGGATTTTTCTTTTTGTGTTAACGCGGGTTTAATAAACCGCCATAGCTCCCACAATAAATATGGAAAGCCTAAAACAATGCCGGTTACGATGGCAACCCAAACATGCAGGGAAAACTGCCCCGTCATTGAAATGTTGATTAGCGTAAACGGAACTTCGGTAATGCATATATCAATAGAAAATTTTTCGCTAAGCCAGCACAGGGCCCGATAGGTTGGAAAATGCGGATTGCGGGGCCCGAAAATAACGGTGTCGAAAATGAAACTCTTATTAATGAATGCAACAATGGCTATGGTAACAACGGCTAATACCGAACGTACCAAATGCCAGCGCAACGCCTCGAGATGATCGAGGAACGACATTTCGGTATTGGGATCGGCTTTTTTGAAAAATCGGGACATAAGTAATAAGTAATGACCAATGAGCAATGAGCAATGAGCAATGAGCAATGACCAATAATCAATGAGCAATAATCAATGAGCAATGAGCAATGACCAATGAGCAATGAGCAATGAGCAATGTTCAATGTTCAATAGTCAATCTATAATGGTGTAATATTAATTAATCCTGTTAAATATACTGTTTTCAGCTATTTACGGGGGATGGTTTTTAGCTTATTAAATTTTTTCAAAAGAAAGAACATTTTGATTTATGTATCGTAAAAACATGGCATCTAACAGAATAGACTATTTATTAATCAAAACAAATCATAAATAAAATGGGTTTCAGAAAATCAAATCAACAGGGCAAACCGGGAGTGAAATTTCTTTTAAGAATTCGCCAGAGAACTGCAATCAGGTTAGTAACGGCAACTTTAGGCTTTGCGGGATTATTAACCGTTTCAATTTTTGTATCAATCTATTTCGGGCCCAACAAAAAAGCTTTTGCAACAACTAATGAAACGTTGAGCACGGGTTCGTTTATTATTAATATGGGCATTACTCCTCAAACCTATGCGAACGGAATGAAGCCGTACGGAATGATTTACGATCTTATCATAAAATATACCGTCCCGATAAAATGGGTTATTGAACCGACTAAAGCTAAAGACGGAACTGATTTTACTTACAACGGAACCAATTATAAAGGAGGCCCTTTTATTATACAGGCTGAATTTATTACTTCCACAGTGGCTTCGCGCATCTCGTATTGGCAAACTCAAGGGGTACAGGGAGTATATACAACGGATGCCATAACCGTCCCCGTTTATACAACGCTTACGAGCTTTCCGAATCTTATGATTGATTCGTTATCGTCAAATCAAAATATTGCTGTTACTTATTTCAATAATGCAGGCATCCCCCCGAGCGCATATGGAATTGGCAAGCCCGCGAGCTTAAACGCATGTCATGATGTGTGGGTAAATCCTCATGGCGATCCACGATGGGCCGATTACTCTTACCTGTATAATTTCGTTACGGTTCAAAAATCGTATATCTGGCTGCAATGCCATTCGGGAAGTGTTATGGAAGGCTGTTATAATTACCTTCTGCCAACCCAGCAATTAAATTATTTATCTACTAAAGGGCTAAAGTGCTGGAAAGGCGGGGGCGGTTTCAATTGCGATGCTTTAATTACCGAATCGCATGCAACGTCATCGACCGCGCCTTATACTTATTATTATCCCTCAGATCCCATCATGCAATTTATGGGTAACATGTCGAACCCAACGCAGCATGGTTCGGAACAATGGTACCAACCCATGTCGACCGGGGCATGGAGGGGAACTACCAAGAGGCTGGTAACTACCGCTACAGGCGCATCGCCTAATGAAGGCGTGCTGATGGCTTACGGCCCCGGTTATGGTACTGCCGGAAACGGGCTGGTTATGTACACGGCAGGGCATGATTTGAATTCGGGTGGCGGAACAGTTTCGGACTGGGTTGCCGCACAACGTTCGTTTTTGAACTATTGCTGGATTGCCGGGCAGGCAAAGGTGCCATTATTTGTTTCTTACTCCATACCGGTAACGTTTGTGGGTTTGCGAAGACAAGCGGTTTCGGCAACGGTATCGAGCGGCACACCACCTTATACTTACCTGTGGACTTCGACAATAGGTGGCGAATTTGTGGATCCAACGGCTGCATCAACCTATTTTATTCCTCCCAATCCTGACCCGGGCCCCATATCGGGAGTGCTGCAATGCATTGTTACGGACGCATGCGGACGAAGAAATTTTATTTCTCAATTTATATCAATTACTAACAGCCCATTACCCGTAACCCTCAGCTCGTTTGAAGCTAAAGCGCAAAATAATAAATCGGTATTGCTTAGCTGGACAACTGTTGCCGAAGTGAACAATGATTATTTTACGATTGAACGTTCGGCTGACGGAAAGCATTTTACAGAGTTGACCCGCGTGGATGGCGTTGGCAACAGCACGGTTTTGCATAAGTATTCGTACACAGATAATTCGCCTTACAGCGGAAAATCTTTTTACCGCTTAATGCAAACCGATTTTGACGGTACATGTGTATTATTTAAAATTGTTCCGGTAACGATTAAAGCAAATGACGAAACCAAAAGCACTGTAACGGTTTCGCCCAACCCGTTTAGTGATGAGTTTACAGCTCAGTTTGAATGTTCCGAAAAGGAAGAAGTTACTATTAACCTGATCACGGCTAACGGGATAACAGCTTTTTCGGATAAAATAATTGCCGCTGAAGGAAATAACCTGTACCGGTTTAACGCGGCAGGTAAAATTCAACCCGGCACTTATCTTTTGAAAATAGGCAACAGCAGTACTGTTTTTGCAACCAAGAAGGTTATTTGCCGGTAGTAGTTATTTCACCTGACGGGGGCTCCCGAAAAAAACGGGACAGGTGCGCGACCCGCCAAGAGAAATGAAAAGTTGAACGCAGAGACGCAAAGACGCAGAGGAATTATGAATTATGAATTATGAATGCAGGGTTCACGCAGAGTGCGCAGAGGTAACAAAAAAAACAACCTGACGGGGGCTGCGCGACCCGTCAGGTGAAATGACCGCCAGGTTAATTCAAGGGGTTACACTTCTTCGCCATCATTTTCTTCTTCGGCACCTCCGCCAGCCGGGGCTCCTTCTTTTAACATGGCAATGGTAAGCTTGGTAGTTTCACCGCTTATGACATTAAAATTTTGCATTGCCGGCTGGTAACCCGGCAGGTTTGTGGTAAGCGAGTGCGCGCCTTCGGTAAGATTTTGTACAAAGCTGTTGCCCAGCCCGGAGCTGCGCCTGTTAATGCTGCCGTCAACTTTAATTTTTATATGCGCAACGGGCTTGCCGGTTGTTTGGTCAACAAATTTTGCCTGCAGCGCGCGTTTCTGGGTGGGGCTGTTAACAATAACGCGCGCGTTAAAATATTGCGTATAAAAATCGGGGTTGGTGATGCGAAACAGCTCCATGCCGCCATCAATTTGTTCCTCGAGAAGCGTAGTGGTTTGGTCAAACAGGGGTCGAAGCTGCTCGGTGGCTGCGCTGGTTTCGCTCACTGCTGCGCGCGGCTTGCCAATGTATGCTGCATAATCAGTAATGGCTGTACCCAATGCCGTAGTCATGGGTCCCGTTAACCCGAAAGGCAAAACCGCAACTGCATTGGCAACAGCCGCTTCATGAACCTGTACAGCCATGCCCGATAATTCGTTATCGCGCGCCTTTGTAAGTTCGGTGCGTGTAAAATTTACTATTTGAAGCAGCTCGCGGTTGTTAACCTGTGAAGCATAAAATCCAATAATTTTTGCTGCGGCAAAAGTTTGCTCTTCCAAACTCTGTCTTTTATTTTGCTTATCCTCTGCAACACCTGTTTTGTCTGCGTCCTGTATGTCACGCAGGTCTGCAATGGCATCTATATTTGTTTCAAAGGTGTTAACGGCTGCAGTAAACGGTACATTGGCTGTCCATACAGCATTGTGAGTTTGCAACACATCATCGGTTGCCTGGTACATGTTAAGGATGTCTTCCTGGGTTTTGTTCATGATAGTTTAATTTTTAAGGTTTGAAATATATTTTATTGAAATTGATTTAACAGATGAATGAATTGCTTAACCCGATGATGCGATTGCTTAACCCGATGATGCGATTGCTTAACCCGATGACGCGATTGCTTAACCCGATGATACGATTGCTTAACCCGATGTCGCGATTGCTTAACCCGATGACGCGATTGCTTAACCCGATGACGCGATTGCTTAACCCGATGACGCGATTGCTTAACCCGATGATGCGATTGCTTAACCCGATGACGCGATTGCTTTAACCGATGACATCATTGCTTAAAATCAACAGCCCCATCCATTTCATCAAAGAACAGGCAGCAAATATAAATTGACAGTAAGGGCAGAAAAGGGCAAAAAGTAACCCAAATGAAAAAGCCGGGTTATTTATTTTTAATGCCTAAACATACCCGCTTTATTTTTTTAATCCCGCTATGGCTGTAACCCGACTGCGAATTAATGTCTTTGTATTTTAAATTCTCACCAATTCCTTTTTCGGCTTGCTGCAAATTGTGCTCATGCAAAAGCGAACTCCAGGTAAAACGCTCATCACCATAATAGAATTCAAATTCGCGCACCGTTTCAATGGGAACATGCTGTAAAATGTGGTTTAGCTTATGACGGTTCATGACTCCAACCAAAACAGTATGTAAATATAAAAAAAAGTGAAAAGGAAAAAGTTCGCCTGACAAAATAGGATTATAAGGAGGTTGCTTAAACTAAAGGTTGAAGGTAGGGAATTCCGCACATGCAGGTAGGGATAATTTTTTTAATGTGAGAAAAATGAATACTTTAGCTTTTTATTAGGTAGGGATAATATAATGTTATGCGCCATTCGTGGCTACACAGCGACTTCAAACGGAGTTGCAAGGAAGAAGAAC
>JBIOHJ010000002.1:0-55324 GCA_044448905.1 Bacteroidia bacterium
AAATATGCACGACAATATAACTACCCGGTTGTTTATGGCCGTATTAATAAAATAAAGCGTGGCTTTTATGAATTTGAATTTCTTCCAGTGGCTGAAAGTCCGAAGCAAACCACCCAGAGTGAAATAACCGAAACAGTTACCCGGCTTTTGGAAAAGGACATTATTGCCGCTCCCCAATACTGGCTTTGGACACATCGCAGGTGGAAGCATAAACGGATAACCTGAAAAGCCAAGGATGTTTTTCTTATCACATTAATTGGTGATAAAAATATTTTTTTAAAAAAGAAACTTTTTGGGGGTTGAGTGTTTCTTATCCATAATGGGTACCTTATATTCAATCGCACGCAAAATAATACTTACGAATTAAAACCATCTGTTTATTATTCCTGTTTTATCCCGGAAGAAAAAGTTTGTTCTTTCGGGATTTTTTACTTTTGGAAAATGAAAAATAATTATTACCTTTTCCTCCTTTTTATGTTATTTGTCAGTTGTACTTATCGCAAGAAGGAAATTGTTATTGAAGAATGCCCCGTTAAAATAACATATGAAAATAGTGTAAAAGCTATTATTGATTTGCATTGTGCTATCAGCGGATGCCACGTGAGCGGTTTTGTTATTGGAGATTACACAACTTATGCGGGGATAAAAGCAAAAGTTGATAATGGAACATTTCGATTCAGAATTTTTGAAACAGGAAGCATGCCGCCAGCCCCACAGCCTCCTTTAAGTGAAGAAGAGCTTACAACTTTAAAATGCTGGCTTGACCAGGGAGCTAACGAAAATTAATTTTTGCATCCCAGCCACCTGCTTAAAAATTCGTTTTCGTTCGCGTTGAGTTGTTGTTTTAAAGTGAGCTTGCAATTATTAAAATAAGTTTTACCATCCGCTTTTAAATTCAATGTCCTGATTTTCTTTAATGTTAAAACATCAAATGAAATTTCATCATCCGCAAAAATTTCTTTTTCGGTACCGTTCGCTAAAACTATTTCATCATCACGCATCATTCCTGCTTTTTCAGCCGGTGAGCCGGGAATTACCGAAACCACTTTATTTCCTTCTTTCATCCTGAATCCAAAACTGCACTCATGTTTTATAGTGGAAGGAGATTTAATTATTTCGATCCCGGCAATGTTAAGTAATTCTTCAAGCAATAAATCATACGATACAGCCTTATAAACATAGTTGCTGAAAAAAGATTTTAAAGAAATATTAGCCGTAGATTCACAGATTGTGACAATATCAGTTTCTGAATAACCTTTTTTCTTTTTTCCAAAATCGTTATAAAGAATCCGCATTACATCATCAAGCGATTTCGCTGAGGCGGTTGCTTTACGGATTTGAAAATCGAGCATCAGTGCAATTAAACTGCCCTCATCATAAATAGAAGTTTTGCGATTGGGAACCCCCGGAACATATCCATCAAGCCATGTATCAAAAGAAGATTGCGCAAGTGAATAATTAAACCTGCCATGGTTATCCATGTGTTTTTGCAGGCGCATCGAAACTTCATTGAGGTATTGTTCAACGTTAAAAAATCCTGTACGTGCTAAAAACAAATCGCCATAGTATGTGGTGAATCCCTCGTACACATAACCCAGATGTGAATAATTTTCTTTTGCATAATCATATGGCAACATTTCAACCGGGCGAATTGTTTTTACATTCCATACATGAAATAGTTCGTGCGAAGCAACACCAACTAATTCATTATACTGTTCGGTCATTAGCTCCTCACCCGGTCCTATGGCAATCACTGTTGAATTTAAATGTTCTACCCCATGATAAAATTTATAAGGCAAGACCTGGATTAGAAAATGATACTCATTTGATGGAATATCGCCCATTGTTTTAATCTGAAATTCTGCGAATGCTTTAAAATCTTTTTCAATGCGTTCAAAAACAGGAATACAAGCGCCTTGTATCCAGATGTGAAATGTTTTATCACAAGCAATGAATTGATGATGCTTTAGAGAAGGCGAAGCGATGAATGGTGAATCAACCAACTCATCGAAATCACCTGTAGAGAACATATTTTTTTTAATCTCACGTAAACTTCCGGCAACCTTCCAATCGGAAGGGATTTTTAATTCTACTTCGCATGGTTCATTTTTTCTTCCCTCAACATACATGCAGCAGTGAACAGGATTTACATAGAGTTGTGATTCATCAAGCCAGCATCCGCCAGCATCCGGCCGCGATGCGTAATAATTATAGCGGATAATTATTTCTGAGCTTCCTTTTGTTTCAACTTCCCATTTATCTTTTGTAATTTTCTTAAATGGCAATTCGTTTCCGGCTTTATCAAAAGCATTCCAGCGTTGAATATTTTTTGCGAAATTTCCTAATTCATAGCGGCCGGGCCTCCATGATGGAAGTTGAAGATAAATTTTATCGTCCGATACATTTTCCACACGCATTTCAATTTCAATGTATTTTGAAAATGCCTGGGGAATTGAAAATATGTATCGCATTTGACTTTAAACTTTAAACCTTAAACTTTCTATTTATCTTCGCACAGCAAAAATAAAAATATAGTGATATGAATTACGATGTTATTGTGATTGGCAGCGGACCGGGCGGATATGTTGCAGCAATTCGCGCATCACAACTTGGAATGAAAACAGCAATTGTTGAAAAGGCTGAGCTCGGTGGGGTCTGCCTTAACTGGGGATGCATACCTACAAAAGCGTTATTGAAGAGTGCACAGGTGTATGAATATTTGTTACACGCTCAGGATTACGGATTGAAAGCAAGCGGAGTGGACAAGGATTTTACAGCAATTGTAAAACGCTCTCGTGGAGCGGCAGATAAAATGAGCAAAGGAGTTCAATTCCTGATGAAGAAAAATAAAATTGATGTGATTACCGGAACCGGGAAAATAAAGCCAGGAAAAAAGGTTTCTGTAAACGGTACCGACAACAAGGAAACCATTTATGAAGCCAAACACATTATCCTTGCTACCGGAGCCCGCTCACGCGAATTGCCAAGCTTAAAACAAGATGGAAAAAAAATTATCGGCTACCGCGAAGCGATGATTTTGGAAAAACAACCAGCCAGTATGGTTATAGTTGGCTCTGGTGCCATCGGAAGTGAATTTGCATATTTTTATAATGCATTGGGAACAAAAGTTACTCTTGTTGAGTTTTTGCCAAACATTGTTCCGGTTGAAGACGAAGAAGTTTCAAAAGCTTTAGAACGGTCTTTCAAAAAGCAAGGCATTGCAGTAATGACTTCTTCGGAAGTATTAAGTGTTGATGCTTCAGGAGCAAATTGCAAAGTGAAAATTAAAACTCCGAAGGCAGAAGAAAATATTGAAGCTGAAATTGTATTGAGTGCAGTAGGAATTACAGCTAACCTTGAAAATATTGGGTTGGAGGAAACAGGAATCGCGACCGATAAAGGAAAAATTTTAGTGAATGATTTTTATCAAACGAACATGCCGGGTTATTATGCAATTGGTGATATTGTTCGGGGTCCTGCACTGGCACATGTCGCTTCTCATGAAGCGATTACCTGCGTTGAAAAAATTGCAGGCTTGCATGTTGAGCCGATTGACTACAATAATATTCCCGGGTGTACCTATTGCCAACCTGAAATAGCTTCAGTAGGAATGACAGAAAAAGCCGCAAAAGAAAAAGGCATTGAAATAAAAGTAGGGAAATTTCCATTCAGTGCTTCGGGTAAAGCAAGTGCTGCAGGCAATAATGAGGGATTTGTAAAAGTAATTTTCGATGCAAAGTATGGTGAGTGGCTGGGCGCCCATATGATTGGCGCAAATGTAACTGAGATGATAGCCGAAGTGGTGGCTGCTCGTAAACTTGAAACTACAGGGCACGAAATAATTAAAACTATTCATCCTCATCCAACCATGAGCGAAGCAATTATGGAAGCTGTTGCCGAAGCATACGGTGAGGTTATTCATATTTAGTGTTTAGTTATGAGTGTTTAGTTATGAGTGTTTAGTTATGAGATTTTCCAGATGGATGAACATTTTCGCTTTGAAGAATTAAAGGTTTATCAAAAATCTTTGGAATTTATTGATCGAGGTTAAACCTCTGAACAATAAACTATAGTTATTTTTTTTAAATACTACACACTCACAACTAAACACTAAAATGTGCGGAATTGTTGGTATAGTTTCAAAATCAGAAAAAGGAAATATTTTCCTTGATAAAATTTCCGTAGCAACTGATTGCCTTGCAAAACGAGGTCCTGATAACTCAGGAATTTTTAAGCATAACAACCTTGCGTTAGGCCATCGGAGGCTTTCTATTATAGATGTCTCGAGTGCAGGAGCACAGCCGATGAGTGACCCTTCGGGGAGGTTTACTATTATTTTTAATGGTGAATTTTTCAATTTCAGAGAACACCGAAGTTTTCTTTTATCAAAGGGTATTAACTTAGTTTCGGAAAGCGATACTGAAGTTTTATTGCACCTTTTTATTCTGGAAAAAGAAAAATGTCTCGAAAGACTTAATGGGTTTTTTGCAATGGCTGTTTATGATAAGCAGGAAGAGGTGTTATTTCTTGCCCGCGATCGTTTTGGAGTTAAGCCGTTATTAATTTATGAAGATGAAAATGCATTTATGTTTTCTTCTGAGATGAAAGCGCTGCTTGAGCTTGGAATTAAAAAAGAGCTGGATGAAGCTTCCCTCCTCTCCTACTTTCAGTTGAATTATATTCCACAGCCATATTCTATTTTTAAAAAAGTAAGAAAGCTCAAACCAGGCTCGTACCTGAAATTTTCAGCAAGACATAAAAAAATAATTGAAGAAAAGTTATTCTATCAAATTCCCTATTCTGAGAACATTTCAAATATTATTTCCTATGATGATGCAAAAGATAAATTGTATCAGTTAATGGATGCCGCTGTTCAGCGCAGACTGATAAGCGATGTGCCGCTGGGTTCATTTTTAAGCGGTGGAATTGATTCATCTGTAATTTCCGCTTTAGCAGCACAGCATACTACACACCTTAAAACATTTTCAATTGGTTTTCGTGATGAACCTATGTTTGATGAAACAAGATATGCGCAGCTGGTTGCAAAAAAGCATAACACAGAACACACTGTTTTCAGTTTAACAAATGATGATTTATTCGAAGTACTTCATGATGTACTTAATTATATTGACGAACCGTTTGCAGATTCCTCAGCGTTGAATGTTTTTATTTTAAGCAAACAGACACGTAAACATGTAACGGTTGCTTTGAGCGGTGATGGCGCTGATGAATTGTTTGGAGGTTATAATAAACACCGTGCTGAATGGATGATTCGTAACGATGTATTTTTTACATCTTCAATGAAAATTCTTTCACCTTTATTAAATTTTTTCTCCGGTTCGCGCAATTCAAAATATGGAAACAAGCTAAGACAAATTCACCGTTTCGCAGATGGAACAAAGTTTTCTTCTGCTGAAAGATATTGGAGATGGTGTGGGTTTGTTGATGAGCGTGCGGCTGAGTATATATTTTTAAACGCGGAGACGCAATGGCGTAAAGAATACAAGGAAAGAAAAGATAAAGTAATAAAACACATTATCGGAAATAAGGATTTAAATGATGTACTGCTCGCTGATATGAATTTAGTCTTGCAGGGCGACATGTTAACCAAAGTTGATATGATGAGTATGGCCAACAGCCTGGAAGTTCGTACACCGTTTCTTGATTACGAGGTAGTAAATTTTGCATTTTCACTCCCCTCCTCTTATAAGATTGACAAAAGTGTTCAGAAAAAAATTGTAAAAGAAACATTCAGGCATTTACTGCCTGATGAAATATTTAATCGCAGCAAACAAGGATTTGAAGTTCCTTTATTAAAATGGTTTCGCACCGAATTAAAATCAATGATTACTGATGATTTACTGAATGATGATTTTATCCGCCAGCAAAATTTATTTAATGTTGAAGAAATTAAAAAATTAAAACAGCAGCTCTTCTCCAATAACCCGGGTGAAATAAGTGCGCGCATTTGGGGACTGATTGTTTTTCAATACTGGTGGAAAAGGAATATGATTTATTCCGATAATTATCGGGATGAAAATGTGTTAATTTGAAAATTATGCATTTAGTTTGCTTTAGAAACTTTTTCATTTCATTCTTAAATTAATTTACTCTCAAACTATTTATGCCACGTGTTCTAAGGATTATAAACCGATTAAATTTAGGTGGCATTACTTACAATGTATCATATCTTACAAAATATCTGGCACCTGAATTTGAAACCATCCTGGTTTCGGGAATCAAGGAAGATGCTGAGGAAAGTTCAGAGTATATAGTTGAGCAAATGGGAATAAAACCGGTTTACATTCCTGAAATGCGAAGGGAAATAACATGGAAAAACGATCGGATTGCCTATCAGAAAATCAAAAAATTAATAAAAGAATTTAAACCCGATATAGTTCATACCCATGCTGCAAAAGCGGGAACGCTCGGAAGGCTTGCTGCTGCCTCGTGCAACGTGAAAATAATATTACATACTTTTCATGGTCATATTTTTCACTCTTATTTCTCACCGCTGAAAACAAAATTATTTGTCGCAATTGAAAAATATCTTGCTGCTAAAAGTACCCGGATTATAGCAATAAGCGAAAGCCAGAAAAAGGAATTGTGCGATGAATTCAGAGTTTGCAGAAGTGAAAAGTGCAAAGTAATTCCGCTTGGATTTGACCTGGGACGTTTTACCGAAAACCAACCTGAAAAAAGAAAGTCATTTCGTGAAGAGTTTAAAATTTCAGACGATGAACTGGCTATTGGGATTATCGGGAGAATCACTCCAATAAAGAATCATGAATTATTTATTAAAGCATTTTCTAATGCAAAGCAGCTCGCATCAAAAAAAATTAAAGCGATAATTATCGGGGATGGTGAAGATTTGAAAAAGATACAGGTTATTTGCGACACACTTGGATTAAATTATTCCGATAAGGAATCTGTCTCATTTCAAACTGATGTTATTTTTACTTCGTGGATAAAAAATGTGGATTGGGCAATTGCCGGGTTGGATATAGTTGCAATGACTTCACTGAATGAAGGAACTCCTGTGAGCTTAATTGAAGCGCAGGCAGCATCTAAACCGGTAATAAGTACTAATGTGGGTGGTATAATAAATGTTGTAAAAGAAAATGAAACGGGTTTGCTATCTCCATCGGGTGATAGTATTGCTTTTGCACAAAACATATCAAGGCTTGTAAATGATGATGATTTGCGCGAAAAAATTTCGCGAGCCGGAGCAGTGAATGTGATAAATAAATTTAATTATACGAGGCTTGTGGAGGAAATGCGAAATCTATACAATGAATTATTGAGTATGTGATTCATACAAAATTCAAACCGGAATACGTTTAGAAGTAAGCCGCTATCTAAATTTATTTATTTTTGTTCAAAATTTAATTCTATGCGAAAACTAATATTGCTATTAAGTCTTTTATTCCTTGTGAGTTGCCGTTCCATGAATCCAAGTGTGATGTTTAAAGCGAATGCCGATTATCCTTATAAAATTGAACAAACTATTGGCAACGTAGAATATAAAATTGCCCCCAATGATATAATCGGCTTAAGCGTTTATACCAATGATGGCTTTAAACTTATTGACCTTACCGCCAGTACTGCTTCAGTAACAAATTTTGGAACAGGCGGTTTTAGCGGCACAAATGTCCAGTACGTTATTGATATAGAAGGTTTTGTTAAGCTGCCGATCATAGGAAGAGTAAAACTTAAAGATTTCACCATCAGAGATGCTGAAAAGTTATTGGAAACACAATTTGCCGTTTACTATAATAAACCTTTTGTAATGTTAAGTGTGCTAAACCGCAGAGTAATGGTTTTTACAGGAACCGGAGGTACAGGAACTGTTGTGACACTTACAAACGAAAATACAACGTTAATTGAAGCGCTTGCTTTGGCTGGCGGTATTACAGAAACAGGAAAAGCGTATAAGATAAAACTTATCAGGGGTGATTCACGCAACCCGCAGTTACAACTCGTAGACTTATCCACCATAGAAGGAATGCAACAATCTAATATGCTTCTTCAGGCCAATGATATTATTTATGTGGAACCGGTTCCCAGAATTTCCAACGCAGTACTTGCTCAGATTGTTCCGATTGTAGGCATTTTAACCAGCGTGCTTCTTATGTATGATATCATAATAAACAGAAGCAAATAAAAATCATTAATGGCAAAAAAGAAAATCACTCCTATAAACGAGGATTTTGATTTAAAACTTTTCGCAACCATTGCAAAAAAGAATTTTGCATGGTTTGTTAGTTTTATTTTTTCATCGTTTGTCATTGCATTTCTTTATCTCCGCTACAACCCTCCGGTTTATGAAGCGGGAACGATAATTAAAATTTCAACCGAAAATCAAGCCGGCCAGATTTTAAATAATAACCGGGATTATTTTACAGATCAATATACTAATCAGATTGCCGGAGATATTGAACTAATCCGTTCTAAAATAATAGCTGAACGCGCTGTAAAACAACTTCCGTTAAGCGTAAATTATTACGCCAAGGGAACGGTGTTGGATATGGAACTTTATAAGTCCTCGCCATTTACCGTTGAAGCCGAAATAAAAGATTCTTCGGTTTATAATAAGCCGTTCTACCTGGAATTTGATAACAAGTTGTCTTTTGCGCTTTCATTTTCCGAAAAAGCCACCAGCAAGTCCACGCAACATCGGATTAATGAATGGATTGATTTACCCGATGTACGATTTAAAGTGGTGGTTACTGACTATGCAAATGTTATGGATCAGCAGCACCAGTTTCAAAAAGAACCTTTTTATTTCATCTTAAGAAATGAGGCTGATGTTGCCAGGAGTATTTCAGGCATGCTATCAGTTAGTGTTTTAAACCCTGAAGCTAAAACGATATCCGTAAAACTAAAAGATAAAAGTTCAGCAAAAGCTGCAGATATTGTTAATATTATTTCGAATGAATTTATTGATTATGATGTGGAAAAAAGCCGTGAGGTAACCAATAAAATTCTCCAGTTCATTAATCTTACCATCTCATCGGTTGAGTCTGATCTGGACAATTCTGAAGGCTCAATAGAAAATTTCAGGCGTGCAAATAAATTGATGGATCCTTCAATGGTTGTTAACCAGATTTCGAATAAAATATGGGACCTTCAAAATAAAAAAATAGACCTTCAGATTGAACACAATATTTATGAAACACTGATAAATGATGTTCTGGCAAATAAAGAAATCAGCCAGATGATTCTAAGTATTGTCGGCAAATACAAAGAAAATCAGATTACCAATGCTATTGTCAAATTACAGGAGTTGGTAAATATCCGCGAAACCACATTAATCCAGGGAACTACCGAAACAGAGATTTATAAAGCCGCCAGCAAAGCGGCTGACAATCAAAAAGAGTTTCTGATCAGTCTCATCCGAAACCAGCAGGAAGTATTGGGGGATGAAATGAAAAAAGTAAACGAGCAGCTTTCGCAGTTTGATGGCATCTTTGCTACTATGCCCGGCAAACAAGCTCAGTACAGCAGGCTTGAAAGATTATTTTCGATTAACGAAAAATTTTATTCGTTGCTTTTGGAAAAGAAAGCTGAGTTTTCTATTGCTGCTGCCGGGTTTGTTGCTCAAAATCTTTTGCTCGAACCGGCATCAGCATTTACATCACCGGTTTCTCCAAACCGTACATTGGTAATCAGCGTTTGTTTATTGCTCGGTTTTATTGCCAGTTTCCTGTTAATAATCGTTCGATATCTTTTTTATAATGAAGTTTCATCGCTCGAAGAAATCGAAATGTATACCGATGCTGCATTGCTGGGAATTATTCCTAAATATAAACGCGAAATTCCAATCTCCCAGTTATTGGTGGATAAAAATCCTAAATCGGTTATAGCGGAAGCTTTCCGTTCAATCCGAACCAATCTCCAGTTTATTTCCAATGATGAAGGCTCTAAAGTAATTGCGGTTACTTCTACTATTTCTGGCGAAGGCAAAACGTTTAATGCAATTAACCTTGCGGGTGTAATTGCTTTTTCGGGTAAAAAAGTAGTTATCCTTGATCTTGACATGAGAAAACCCAAAATCCATCTTGGTTTTAACGTTGAAAACAGCCACGGCATCAGCACCCTGCTGATAGGAAAAGATAAACCTGAAGATTGTATAATAAAAAGTACGCTTGAGAATCTTGACTTTATTACAGCTGGACCTGTGCCTCCCAATCCAAGCGAATTGATTATTAATCCACGCATGGATGAATTGCTCAATTATCTCAGAAAAATTTACGACATTATTATAATAGATACGCCACCGGTTGGGATTGTGAGCGATGGTATTCCGATTATTCAAAAGGTTGACTACCCGCTTTATATTGTCCGTGCAAATTATTCGCGTAAAATGTTTATTCATAATATTAATAAGATGATTAACGAAAACAAGGTAACCAACCTGTCAATAATTCTTAATGGTGTTGAAATGCAGAAATTAAAATACGGATATGGTTACGGATACGGATATGGTTACGGATATGGTTACGGATATTATGAAGAAGATCAAACCGAGCCAACAGTATTTGATCGTATTAAAAAAGTTTTCAGGAAAAACTAACTAGCCCGTCAGGCATTATTTTTTTAGGAACAATGATTTTTGAGAAGCTTTCAATTGAGGGGTTGGTTTTGATTAGGCCGGATGTATTGCAAGACAATCGCGGTTATTTTTATGAATCTTTTCATTATGAAAAATTTGCGGAAGCCGGTTTGCATTTGGATTTTGTACAGGATAACGAATCTTTATCGTCAAAAAATGTTTTGCGTGGTTTGCATTTTCAGCATCCGCCATTTGAACAGGGCAAATTGGTGCGTGTAATGCATGGGGCGGTTTTGGATGTGGTTGTTGATTTGCGTAAAAACTCTGCTTCTTACGGAAAACATTATAAAGTAGAATTAAATGACACAAACCATACGATGCTTTGGATTCCGCCAGGATTTGCACATGGATTTTTAGCTTTGAGTGATGAATCGGTTTTTTGCTATAAGTGCACGGGCGTGTATAATAAGCAGTCGGAATTTGGAATTATATGGAATGATAAAGATTTGAACATTGATTGGGGAATAACCAACCCGGTTGTTTCGGCAAAAGATCTTGAGCTGGGCAGGTTTAAAGATTATATTTCTGTGTTTTGATGTTTGATTTTCATTAAAATCAAAATTCAGGTAAATTAGTAAGTTTGCAATGCCTCACCGCTTTCGATAATGGAAAATTTTTTATCTATACATTATTATAAAATTATTTATTGCGTATTTTTTGTTTGCTCAGTAAGCTTTTCATTTTTAATGAACAGTCTTTTCCTGCGGTTTTTCTCCACACTTGGCATTCGCAATCAAAATGACGGTACCATTATACGTTGGGGCGCGCAAAGCAAGCCGGCAATTGGCGGATTATCATTTTATATTTTGTTTCTGATTTCGGTTGCGAGCTATTCTTTTTTCTTTAAACCCACACAGGTTTTTTATAACATGCAGTTTGTGGGGCTGCTTATTGCAATGGCAATAGGTTTTATTATCGGGTTATATGATGACGCGTATGATACGAGGCCGTTTTTAAAATTTTTCGCCCAGCTGTTGTGCGGGCTGGCGCTGGTTTTTTCAGGAATGTATATTAAAATTTTTTCTGATGATTACCTCAACTACCTGTTTACTTTGTTTTGGGTGGTGGGCATTATGAATTCGATTAATATGCTCGATAATATGGATGCTATTACCACGATTGTGGGAATTAATATTGTGATGGGCTCCATCCTGATGATTGTTATTCATAACGATTTTGAAAACATGCACCTTATTGTTTTGGTTGGGGTGCTTTCTGCGATGTTTGGTTTTTTATATTACAACTGGCACCCTTCGAAAATGTATATGGGCGATACGGGCAGCCAGTTCCTGGGTATTTTCCTTGCGGCAATGGGCATTATGTATTTCTGGAATGATAATTATGAGTTGCAAACTCACTCGCAGGCAAAACAATTTATTACGGCTGTGCTGGCATTTATAATGCCCATATTTAGATACTACGGTGGTTGTTATTAACCGGCTGAGGAAACGAACTTCGCCTTTTGTGGGCGGCAAGGATCATACTACTCATGCGTTAGCCATGCTGGGAATGAGCGACCGAGTGGTAGCCATTACTTTTGCCATACTTTCGTTTGTTTCACTTTGTTTGATATATGTGATGAATGTATATATCCTTGACTGGACGCATACCTATACTGTTATATTTTCAATCTATATACTTACCCTGCTGGGTAGTTTTTTTTATATAACTACAAAAGCGAAGGGTAAGAAGCTTAAAAAAGTGTAAGGTTAGTTTTTTACAAACTTTTTTCTCACCCCGTTTATCTCAATAAAATATATTCCGCTTTTTAAGGATTGAATATTGATTATTGAAGATTGAAAATTGATTGCGGATTTTAATATTTCTTTTCCCATCATATCATAAATTTTTATTTCTTTTTCCTGAACATTGAACATTGAACATTGAACTTTTAACTCCTCTCCTGCCGGGTTTGGTGAAATGGTAAATGTGGAAGTGTTATTTGATGTTTCGTTTATGCCGGTGCATAGTGTTAGGGAGACATCGTCAATATATATATAAGCTCCATGAAAAGCTTCAGAAGTATCTGTTATGACGCTTGTATTTGCATCATCTTTGAAATTTCCGATAATTAAATAATTTTCTCCTCCGGTGGCAGTGTAGTTACCGCTTATTAAAACCCAATTTATTGTATCTGATATGAATCCGGTAGTATTAATAAGCTGAGGGATATAGACTAAAAGCGAATCATTATTGATACCATCAATTAACGTATCGGAAAAATAAATACCTATATCATCAGTAATGCTTTGAACCTTATCGGGTGCATTAACATACATTTCAAAATGATAACAGGCATTGGCAATTAATGGCGAAATAAAATTTGCTTCTATATATTCCCGGTAATTTGGGAATGCGCTGTCAGCAATAAGTACTATACCGCAATAAGCGCCTCCACTATGCGCTTGCTGAGAACCTAATATGTTATCAGGAACACCTACAAATTGGCTACCACATTGATTATAATAATCTACTGAAGCTGCTGTTGGATTAATCCAAAATAATACAGAATCAAACTGATTCAAACTTGTCGGACATCCTATGTACCCCTCAAACCCCCCATTCGGCACTAAATTTTGCCCCCATCCCACGAAAGTGGTTGAAAGTAAAAATAAGATGAATAAATATTTTTTCATGCGTTATTGCCTGCCTACCGGCAGGTAGATTTTACAAACTTTTTACGCACCCCGTTTATTTCAATAAAATATATTCCGCTGTTTAAAGATTGAATATTGATTATTGAAGATTGAAGATTGATTGCGGATTTTAAAACTTCTTTTCCCATCATATCATAAATTTTTATTTCTTTTTCCTGAACATTGAACATTGAACATTGAACATTCAATTCTTCTCCTGCCGGGTTTGGTGAAATGGTAAATGAGGAAGTGTTATTTGATGTTTCGTTTATGCCGGTTGCGCAGGGGGTGAGGGAGACATCGTCAATGTATAAATATATTCTATTATCAGTTGAGGAGCTATTAACAACTATTGTATCAGTATTCATGTCGTCTTTAAAATTTCCAATTATTAGAAAACTTTCTCCTCCCTGAGCAATATAATTTCCACCAACTAAAGTCCAATTTGATGAGTCAGGATTATTTCCTGTTATATTGTTAAATTGTGGAGTAAAAGGTAACGGAAGATAATTATTTATCCCTGTAATTGCTGAAACAGAAAAATAGGCGCCTATTGCATCAGTTGTATATTTAAAAATATCCGCAAGGCTAACTTTCATTTCGAAATGATAACAATTATTAATAATTAAAGATGATATTAAAGGAACCTCGATATATTCACGATAATTGGCATCATCCGATGAGAAAAGATAAATTCCACAATATGCATTACCGCTTTGTGTTATTTGATAACCAAAAACATTTGAAGGAACTCCAGCAATTCCATTGCTATTGCAACTATTAAAATAATCTGGTGTACCCGAAATCAGATATATGTTCGTAGCCGGATTCATCCAGAATAAACAAGAATCCAGTTGCGCTAAAGAAGGTGGGCATCCCGAATACTGCTCAAACCCCCCATTCGGCACCAAATTTTGCCCCCATCCCACCAAAGTGGTTGATAATAAACATAATAAAAGGGTGAATTTTCTCATCAAAGCCAATTTAACTTCTGGAAAATCTCCGTTTTCTTCTGGAAAATCTCCGTTTTCTTCTGTAAAAACTCTGTTTTCTTCTGAAGAATTTCTGTTTTCTTCTGTAAAAACTCTGTTTTCTTCTGGAGAATCTATGTTTTCTTCTGTAGAATTCCTGTTTTCTTCTGTAAAGAAACCCTTTTTTACTTTAGTTTATTTATGAAACACGCCTTGGTAAGCGGCTTTCTTTTCGTCATTGGGATTATGCAGGGTAACGGTTCCAAATCCTGTAGTAATTACAAAAGGTTTACCCGGCTTAAGTACGATAGCAGTACCCGATGCGGTTTTGCCTTTGAATAATTCGAGGTCAAATTCACTTTCATTTATTAAAACACCTTCGTTAACAAGGTTTGTAAGCACTTTTGACGAACCAATATTTACTAAACCGTTGCGAACTATGCTTCCCTGTGGCGAGTTATCAATGGTATAACCCCAGTCGCCTGCCTTATTGGGGTTTGCCGCAAAGTTATCTTTCAAAAACCCGCCAATTCCCTGGCTGTGCGTGTTAACGGGGTCTATAAGCGCGTTGCGCTCGCCATATTTTGTTTCTTTATCAATGGCCATTTGCGCGGCATCCTGGCGGTGGGTGAGCGCGCTGGTGCAATTGGCTTTGTTTACGGTTAAATCAATGTCGGTATTGTTGGTTAAAAACCCTTCTAACGGGCTTGTACCCGCAGGAAAGCTGGCGTGCTTATCAATAAGCGCTACTATGGCTGTAATTTTTTCTTCAACCGTTTTGGGGTACACAATTTTTTTACCGTTAACGGTTACACCCCAGTCGCCCAGCTTGCCAATATTATTTTTATAAAACGATTTTAAAAACTGCACACACTTGCGATGCTGCGCAAAGGCGGGTTTAAACAGCTTATCGGCTTCTTTGTACAGCTTTTCGCTGTCTTTTCCCAGCTGCTCGGCATCATCGTGTGCGATACCCGCAGCCGTTACAGCGGCCGCGTCATCGGCAAGCACAATTGAGTTTTCGGCAAGATAGATGTTAAGAATGCTTGCTGCGCCATCGAGCGTATGCTTTGCATTCATTTTGTTGAACAAACGAACTTGCAATAAAAATTCGGTAGGATAAATTAATCTGCTCATGATGTTTTAGTTTTTTGAGGGTTAAAATTAAAATGAACAAAATTTTGAACCCGAAAGAAAACAATAATTTTTAAATTTTCAAAATAATTTTGAATATATTTTTGATGAATCGAAATCAAAGCTCAAACCCCAAACCTATTTCATAAATTTGCACCCCTTTTGAGATTTATGAGTAAACCGCGCACGATTACCAAACTGGTTTTACTTCTCGTTTTGCTTCCCGCCATCACCCTGGCGCAGCAAATGACGCGCATACGCGGCAAAATTACCGATGCCGAAACCAAAGAACCCCTGCCATTTGTGAGCGTTGCGTTTGTCGGAAAAAACATAGGCACCGCTACCGATTTTGACGGAAGCTTCCTGCTCGAAACACAATGGGGCTCGGGCCAGATAAAAGTTTCGTACGTAGGCTACGAACCGCAGGTAAAAACAGTAATTGACGGAAAAACACAAATCATAAACTTCGAGCTTAAAGCAAAAGCTACCCAGCTCAAAGAAGTGGTTGTTACCGATAAAAAGAAATACCGCAATAAAAACAACCCCGCAGTTGACCTCATAAAAAAAGTGGTGGATAACAAAGACCGCAACCGCAAAGAAGGATTTGATTTTTATAATTACGATAAATACGAAAAAGTTGAATTCGACCTGAACAACATTACCGAAGATTTTAAAAACAGCAGGGCAATGAAAAAATTCCAGTTTGTTTTTAATTATGTCGATACATCGGAGCTAAACGGAAAACCTTACCTGCCGCTTTGGTTTAAAGAAAGCAAATCGAAAGTTTACTACCGCAAAGACCCTCAAAACGAAAAAGAATATTTGCTCGGCACCAAGCAAGTAGGTTTCGAAGGCTACGTTGACGAGCAGGGCCTGAGCAATTTCATCGAAAACCTTTACCAGGAAATAAATATATACGAAAACAATATTGATTTGCTTACCAACCAGTTTGTAAGCCCCATTTCAATCATAGCGCCCACGTATTATAAATTTTTCATAATAGATACACCCACCGTTAGCGGAGTAAAGTGCATAAACCTTGCATTCATTACGCGCAACAAATCCGATTGGGGTTTTATGGGTAACCTCTACGTTGTAATGGATTCATCCTATGCCGTAAAGAAAGTTGAAATGGGTATTCCCAAAGACATTAACCTCAACTGGGTGCAGGGATTAAGAATAGAACAGGAGTATGATACAGTAGCCAATGTGGGAATGATGCTTTCGCGTGATGAGATTACCATTGATTTCAACATTTCTAAAAAAGGAAAAGGATTGCAGGGAAAAAAAACCACTTCGTACATAGATTATCATATAAACGAACCGCTGCACGATAGCTTATTCAGCGGTGTAACACACATCATAAAATCGGACAGCGCCATGGAACGCAGCGAAGAGTTTTGGGAAAACGAGCGTCCCGAAAAACTTACCGAAGCTGAAAGCGGCATTTACGAAATGATTGACAGCGTTCAGAATGTTCCTGCTTTTAAAAACTTCATGAATGCCCTGTTCCTTGTAATAACAGGTTATACCGATGTGGGTCCGGTTTCAATTGGCCCGGTAGGTTCATTTTATAGTTTTAATGAAATAGAAGGCTTTCGCGGAAGAGTCGGGTTTAAAACCCTACCTGCATTCAGCAAGAAATTCATGTGGGAAACCTTTGCGGCTTACGGGGCTAAAAAAGAATTTAACGAACATGTGTATACCCAAAAAGAACGGTTTAAACATTTCAATGCGGTAACCTATACTTTCAACAAAGACAATATAGTTTACCCGTATCATTATATCCGGACATCTTTCGCGCATGATGTTGAAATTCCCGGTCAGAAATTACAATTTGTTTCCGAAGATAATTTCCTGCTTTCATTCAAGCGTGGCGTTAACGATAAAATGTTTTTTAATGATATAATGAAGTTCGAATATCTGCGCGAACACCGGAGCGGCCTCACATATAACTTTGTTCTGAAACATCTTGAGCAAAAACCTTTCGGTAATCTTTCCTTTCAGTATGAGCCCGGTGTGCTTGAACCCTTTCAGGGACAGGTTACTTCCAGCGAACTGATTGTTGATTTGCGCTTCGCTCCCAACGAACGTTTTTACCAGGGAAAAGTTTACCGTGTTCCCATTTTTACAAAACACCCCATCTTCAGGCTCACCAGCACGTTTGGGTTCAAAGATGTTTTTAACAGCCAATATAGTTACCAGAATATCCAGTTCGGATTTTTCAAACGCGTTTATGTTTCGCCTTTTGGCTATGGCGATTTGAATGTTGAAGCCGGAAAAATATTTGGCCGGGTTCCCTATCCGTTGCTCACGTTTCCAAAGGCCAATCAAACGTATTCCTACCAGCTCGAGTCGTATAACCTCATGAACTTTCTCGAGTTCATACACGATGAATATGTGGGATTAAATTACCAGCACTTCTTCAACGGATTTTTCTTTAATAAAATTCCGCTGCTTAAAGAATTGGAGCTGCGCGAAGCCTGTTCCATAAAAGTATTGTACGGAAGAATTACTGATAACAATAACCCTGCGTATCACCCTGGCGAACTATTTATATTCCCCATTGATGAAAATGGAAAACCGATTACCTTTACGCTTGAGGGAAAACCTTATATCGAAGTAAGTGCCGGTGTAATGAATGTGTTTAAAATATTACGGGTGGAAATCATCAAACGGTTAACCTACCTCGATAATCCTAATGTTTCCGATATTGGTTTTAGGGCAAGAGCTAAATTTGATTTTTAGTATGTGGTTATTCGTAAATTCGTACCCATTTGTACTTCATAGATAATGCTGAAAGAAATTGCACAGGAAACCGTTTATAAGATCATAAACCCGCTTGTAAAGCTATTGGTGCGGATGCATGTTACCCCCAATGCGATAACCACGATCGGGCTTTGCCTGAATATTGCAGCTGCAATTGTTTTTATCATAGGTGCTGAATTTGGTGAACGTGGTGATTTAAGTTATGTAGGAATTGGCGGTGCCGTTATTTTATTTGCCGGCCTGTTCGATATGCTTGACGGGCAGGTGGCGCGCATCGGCAAAATGACTTCACGTTTCGGTGCTTTGTATGATTCGGTTTTAGACCGCTACAGCGAACTGATTATGTTTCTCGGTATTTGTTATTACCTCGTTTCGCAAAATTATTTTATGAGCTCTTTAATTGCCTTCATGGCGCTTATTGGTTCAATGATGGTGAGTTATACACGCGCTCGTGCCGAAGGGTTAGGTATTCAATGCACAGTTGGTTTAATGCAACGGCCTGAGCGTGTTGTTATCATAGGGATTTCTGCAATTGCGTGTGGTATCATTTCTATGTTTATTGGCGGTGACTTCAAATACTATGTAAGTTTTCTCCCGTTTTATTTATACGAAACCATTACTTTTTTTACATTTCCTATTCTTATTGTTGCTATCCTTTCGAATTATACAGCAATCGACAGGCTCAGGTATTGTAAAAAAGAGCTGGAAAATAAAAATTAAAAGCCGGGTTTAGTTTATGAAAGAGAAATTTAAATTGATTGCTGCCCTTTGTTTCATTATTCATAGCAATTGTTTGTCACAATCGCAGCCTGAAACAACTTTGAATAATATTGTCAACCAAACCATAAAAAATTTTCCAATTCCCCCCCAAAATAAAAATTCTCTTTTTTACCTTCAGCGAAATAAAAACTCAAATACCATTATTTATGAAGCCAATATTCTGCCGAACGGCAAACTTGATTCGAAAAATCCAGTGAGCGTTTTCTGGCTTCGTTATACTGAGGGCGGTGAAAAAAAGGAATTGAACTGGATACAACGCTGGCTGGCTTACGGTGTGGATTTTGAGCCGGCTAAAGATGGTTCCGGAAATTACATCATAACTCCCGTTGCACTTAAACATCGTAAAATAATAGTAAGCATTGACAGTGATGGAAAGGCCAACGCCTGGCTGAACATGAACGGAAAAAATGCGCGCCTCAATCGCATTTATGCGCAGGCACAGGAAACAAACTGGTTGCCAACTGTTAAGTTTGTTCAGCTAAAAGGAGAAGATGTCAAAACAAAACAGGATGTGTATGAGTATATTTTTCCTAAAAAATAGTAACTATGAGACTGTTGCTAATTGCTTAATTTACCAATAGGTTAGGAATTATTTTTATATTTTTTTCGACAAGCGATAAAACCAGTTGCTAATTCCTGGTTGAGTTAATAGAACTCTTTCCAAAATGGATATAGCCGCTATTGCACAGGTGGCACCAAGCAGCACATCAATTATGTAATGATGAAAAGAATAAACAGCCGCGAACCATATGCCGAGTAAAAAAATAATAAATCCTGAAGCAACGGCAGTTTTCATTCTACGCTTTATTGCGTAAAAAAGCACAACAACAGGGTAAGCTGCATGCAAAGAAGGCATTGCTGCAAAAATGTTTGCGTTCTTTGAATAAATAGCTCCAAACAAATTTATCCCAAGCAATTCATCAACCCTTGCAAACCCTGCTGAACTGGAAGCTGCGCTTCGGTAAAATTCAAAACCATATTTTTCAACATACCAGGGGGGTGCGGCCGGATACAGGTAATAAACAATAAATCCAATAAGATTGGTTAATACAAAAGCATAAGAAAACCGGAGGAAGTAAATTTTATCTTTAAACAATAAATAAAAGGCAAAAGCCAGTGGAACAGGTACCCAATTTATATAAAACAATCCGGCAATAACATCGGCTGCGGTACTTTGGTGCATTTTTAAAAATTCATTGGGGGTAATCAGAATATTATTTACATGAATTCCAAAACACGATTTCTCCAAGTCATACAAGTCCTTTATATGAACGGTATTAACCGTGTAGTTTGGTACTATCCTCATTGCATCATATACAATCCAGTAAATTATAAAAATGAAAAAAGCGGTTATGAACTTGCGTGTAGCCGAATTGAGAAAATAGCAAAAAAGGGATAAACAAATTAAAAATATATGGTCGCTTCTGATTCCGACAAAACAACTAATCCATAGGCAATAAATAGTCAACAATAAACCGGCACTTAATAATGATTTTGAAGAAAAACGATTAAAAGCTATATCCATGAATTCAACAATATTCAATGAAAAATTCGGGTGGTCGAAATTAATAAAGTTAAAGTCAAATGTTAAGGCGGATGAAGTTTACCTGAATATATAAATAATAAAGTTGTTGAAAACTTAAACATGTTTTTTATCTTAGCAGCGGAAAACGACTTTAATAACTTTAATAAATTGTTAAGAAATTGTTTGTTTACTATTTGGAAAGAAAATATACCTTTGCGAATCTTTTTTGCTTAAACCACATAAAGAAATGAACGAACACAGGGTTCAGTATAAAACATTTACACTTAACGGAGACCTCACAGCAGAGCAGATAAATTTCTTTAACAGGAACGGTTTTATTCACTTCAAAAATTTTCTGAACACGAATGAAGTGACCAGTTTTTGGAAGTCAATTGAATCTGTTCACCAAAGCTGGATTAACGAAAAGAAGGATAAAATTAATGGAATTCCTGTGGTTTTTGGCCAAGATGAAAAAGGCAATAAAATAGTTCAACGATCACCATTTACTTCGCTGTTCAGCAGTGAATTACGAGAATTAATCAAAAGTGGAAGATTAAAGCCTTTGGTTAAGTTTCTTTCGCAGGATGATGCACGAATAACCGAAAACGAAAAAGATGGTGTGGTGGTAAACCATTATATAAATCATAAGAACAGCGAACTGAAGCAGATGGGCTGGCATACCGATAGCGCTCGCGATATATTTTATTTTCAGAAAGTGCAGCCTATGCTTAATGTTGGAATTTACCTTACCGATTCAACTAAAGCGCATGGTGGTTTGCGTGTGCTTCCTGGTACTCATAAGCAAAGTGTGCGCAGCCTCCTGTTCCGCAAAAAACAATTCATCAGCATGTCTCCCGATAAGAATGAAGTGCTGGTTGAAGCGCAGGCGGGTGATCTTGTTATTCATCATGGAGCCATCTGGCATCGGGTTGCAATGTCCGAACTGACAGGCGATGCAAGCCGCAGGATTACTATGTACATTCCGGTAATTTGTGGTAAGCCCAAAGTAAAAAATATGCACAGTAAAACTCCGTTTTACCACAAGCTGCGTTTCCTTGCCAAAAAATAATCTTAGGGTTATTTTTTATTTTCATACCTTTAAGCCTTAAAATTTAAATACTAAATTCTTTCAGACATGTCTTCAATCAATATTAAAGCCCCAACGGGCAAACTTGGTATTTTAACTCCCGGAATGGGTGCTGTTGCCACCACCTTTATTGCCGGTGTAATTGCAGTCAGGAGGGGTTTGGGATTACCAGTCGGATCGCTTACCCAGTTAGGCGATATTCGACTGGGTAAAAGAACAGAACCGCGCAATCCTAAAATAAAAGATTTTATTCCGCTGCAGGATTTGGAAAATATTGTTTTTGGTGGTTGGGATATTTTTGAAGATAACGTGTATGAAGCTGCCGTAAAAGCTGCCGTTATTGATCAGAATTTGTTGAACCAGGTTAAGAGTGAATTGGAACAAATTAAACCCATGAAAGCGGTTTTCGATTCGGCTTGGGTAAAAAATCTTCATGGCACACATATTAAATCCGAAAAAACAAAATGGGATTATGCTGAGGCTCTGATAAAAGACATCAAAGAATTTAAAGAGAAAAATAAATGCGAACGGCTGGTTATGGTTTGGTGCGGCTCCACCGAGGTATATATCGAAGAAAAAGAAGTTCATCAGACTATTGAAAAATTTGAAGAAGGGTTAAAGAATAACAGCCCGCACATGGCGCCCAGCATGATTTATGCTTATGCATCCATCAAATGCGGTGTGCCTTTTGCCAACGGTGCTCCTAACCTGTCGTGCGATGTTCCTGCTTTGGTTGAACTTGCAAAGCTTAATAACGTTCCGGTTGCGGGAAAAGATTTTAAAACCGGTCAGACGTTAATGAAAACAATTGTTGCTCCGGGTCTTCGGGCACGCGCATTAGGAATTAAAGGCTGGTTTTCTACCAATATTCTCGGCAATCGTGATGGCGAAGTGCTGGATGATCCTTCGAGCTTTAAAACGAAAGAAGTTTCAAAGCTGAGTGTTCTAAAAGATATTTTAGCCCCCGATCAGCATCCAGAACTTTACAGTAATCTTTATCATAAAGTAAATATCAATTACTACCCTCCGCGTGGTGATAACAAAGAGAGCTGGGATAACATAGATATTTTTGGATGGCTCGGCTATGAAATGCAGATTAAAATAAATTTTCTTTGCCGCGATTCCATTCTTGCTGCTCCCATTGTTCTTGATCTTGCTTTGTTCCTCGATCTTGCCCAGCGTGCCGAAATGAGCGGTATCCAGGAATGGCTTTCGTTCTATTTTAAGTCACCGCAAACTGCACCGGGCTTAAATCCGCTTCACGATATTTTTAAGCAGCTGATGAAGCTCGAAAATACTTTGCGTCATCTGAAAGGCGAAGATCTGATCACACATCTTGGATTGGATTATTATGAGGAGTATGTGACGCAGTAGGTCATTACTTTCTTATGAAATTATTTTACAAAATCATTGCTGCCGGTTTTGGAAGTGGCTTTTCACCCATTGCCCCCGGAACGGTTGGCAGTTTGGTTGGATGCTTCCTTGTTTTTCTCCTCAATTCATTTCTTCCATCTGAAAATTATTTTTTTCAATTGTGCATTGTGCATTGTGGATTGTGCATTCTATTTCTCATCATCGGAATTATTTCAATAAACAATTTACAAAGTGAATGGGGTCACGATTCACCAAAGTTTACCGTTGATGAAATTGCCGGCATGTTAATTTCTGTTTTGTTCATTCCATTTTCATGGCAAAATATTTTAATCGGGTTTGTGCTGTTCCGTTTCTTTGATATTTTAAAACCCTTTGGCATCCGGCAGCTCGAAAAAGTGCATGGCGGTTGGGGAGTGATGCTTGATGATGTTCTTGCGGGGATTTTTGCGAATATAATTCTGCAAATAAGTTTACGATTTATTTTTTAATTTTAATCTCTGCGCCCTTTGCGCCTCTGCGTGAAATGTCCAAAATCCTTATCCTCGACAACTATGATTCCTTCACTTTCAACCTCGTTCATTATGTTGAAAAAATAATTGATGATGAGGTGGATGTTTTCCGGAACGATGAAATCAGTCTTGTTGAAATTGAGCGATATGAAAAAATAATTCTTTCTCCCGGTCCTGGTTTGCCAAAAGATGCCGGCATTTTAATTCCATTAATAAAAAAATACGCTCCAACAAAAAAAATTCTCGGTGTGTGCCTCGGCTTGCAGGCAATTGGTGAAGCGTTCGGGGCAAAGCTGAAAAACCTGTCCGAAGTGCATCACGGTGTTGCAAGAGAAGTAAACGTTACCGATTCAAATGAAAATCTTTTTACCGGTATTCCCGGAAAATTTAATGCAGGGCGTTATCATTCCTGGGTAATTGACCGCAGTATGCTTCCCTCCTGCTTAAAAATTACCTCTGCTGATAACAACAATGAAATCATGTCCATTGCTCATTCACAATATGATTTAAAAGGAGTTCAGTTTCATCCTGAATCAATTTTGACGGAGTATGGAGAAAAGCTGTTGGAGAACTGGCTGCAAAAATGATTTCATGCAGAGTTCGCTGAGGTGCAGAGGAAACAGAAAAATTGAACAATTTATTTCTTTTTCTCAGCCAACTCTGTTTCTCTGCGGGCTCCGCGTGAAATAGATTTTTCCTACTTTCACAACTTCAAATCCAGCCATCATGAAAAAGCTCCTCGCTTCCCTCCTGTTTATTTCTACACTATTCATTTTAATTTACAGCTGCTCAAAGGATGAAATGAGCGGACATGGCGGTGGAAATCCTAATACAATCCGAACAACTATCAGCGGAATGGTGCTGGATGAAAATAATGCTGCAATTAATAATGTTACCATAACCGCGTATTCGCAAACAACAACCACCAACCAGTACGGTGTTTTTGTTTTGAAGGATGTGAATATAAATAAAGACCGCTGCATAATTCATTTCACAAAGGCAGGATATTTTAACCGCACTCATGCTTTTATTTCTTCCGCAAATACGGTTAATTATGTGCGGGTAGTTTTGATAAGCAACGCGCAAACTCATACTTTACAAGCAACATTAGGAGGCACAGTAACTCTTCCTGATAATTCTTCTATACAATTTGCGCCCAACTCTTTTGTGACTGCAGCGGGAACGGCATATACCGGAATAGTCAACTTAACGGTAAAACATCTTTCACCCGATGCTGCCAACTTTGGCTTTATGATTCCCGGTGGGGATTTGGCAGGGCAAAATCTGAATGGCGATGATGTTGCTCTTGTAACTTACGGCATGATGGGTATTGAGTTAAAAGGAAGCAGCGGAGAAACACTGCAGTTAGCTTCCGGAACCACCGCAACACTAACCTTGTCTATTGCCGCGTCTCAGGTTGCAACTGCTCCGGCAACAATACCACTTTGGTATTTTGATGAAACCACTTCGTTGTGGAAAGAAGAAGGCACTGCAACTAAAGTTGGAAATAATTATGTGGGAACGGTGCAGCACTTTAGCTGGTGGAATTGTGATTATCCATGTGGAATGGCATATATAAATGGAAAAGTTGTGGATTGCGAAGGTAGTCCATTGGCGAATATTTTCGTAACAATAATTGCATCCAATGGTTATTCAACTTTCGTAGTAACCAATCAAAATGGAGTTTATACTATTTTAATTGCTGCTGGATTTTCTTCAACCGTACAGGTTATAACAACTAACAATCCATGGCTTACTCAAAACAGTCAATTGGAAAATATTCCGGCTTTGACTGCCGGACAAACTTATAATGTTCCTGATTTAGGAATTCCGTGCCCTACACGTGTGATTGGAACAATTAAAACTTGTGCAGGTGAAAATACTTTAGGTATCGTATTTATTTTTAATGGAAATGGATTTAGCAATTATTATGCAACTGAAACAGGTTTATTTAATATTCCTGTTATTGAGAATGCCCAGCTTGAATTACTCGCATTTAACAATTTAATCAGTAATCAGCAAATTATAACAAGCCTTGTTGCACCAAATACTTTAGATGTAGGTAATCTTCTTTTATGTGATTCAACAATTTTCATGGGTAATAATTTTGTTCTTAATGGTGGTTCATTTTCAAATCAATCATTCAATATATCAGCTACTTCGGCAACCGCCCAGTTTTATGGAGCAGCGCAACCGATTGTTATACAAATTCATGGAACTGCCTTACCGGACTATCAAATTGATTACAGTTTATTATTAAATGATACACTTCCGGGTGTATATACTTTACCCGGAGTTGGAACTATTTTTTTTAATATATATAGCAATACAAATATTTTTAGTGTTTATTCAACAGGCGGTCAATTATCGTTAATTCAAGTTGATCCGGTAGGTGGAAGAGTTAAAGGCAATTACCTTGGTTTGGGAATGTGTTCAGATAGCTTAGCAGCATCAACATTCTCGGTTTCTATTTCAGGCAACTTCGATGTCTTAAGAACCCAATAACTTTCCTTCTTTTCATCCCAAAAATTCCTTTCCTAATCTTTCCTGTCAGGTCGCGAAGCCTCTGACAGGTTTCAGAATAGAAATTTAAACCTGACAGGAGAAGTGCTACCTTGTCTGGTTACAACTAAATCAATCTTGGTATTAACACTGTGTTAATAATTTAATCTTTGCCATCCGTATTTTATTAACGAGTTTTGTGCGCAACCTCCAACTGTAAACTGTAAACTTTGAACTCTTCCCAACTCCAATCCCTCTGCACACAAGTCCGCAGGGACATCCTCCGCATGACACACGGTGCGCAAAGCGGTCATCCCGGGGGCTCGCTCGGCTGCACCGAGTTTATGGTGGCTTTATATTTCGAAATTCTAAAGCACAAGCCAAAACCCTGGAGCATGGATGGCATTGGCGAAGATGTTTTCTTTCTTTCCAACGGGCATATTTCACCCGTATGGTACAGCGTGCTTTCGCGTTCGGGGTATTTTGATGTGAAAGAATTATCCAGCTTCCGCAAAATAAATTCGCGACTTCAGGGGCATCCCGCCACTCACGAAGGCTTACCCGGTATCAGAGTGGCTTCGGGTTCGCTGGGGCAGGGATTAAGTGTTGCCATTGGTGCCGCGCTTGCAAAAAAATTAAATAACGATTCCAATATTGTTTACAGCCTTCACGGGGATGGTGAGCTTAACGAAGGGCAGATTTGGGAAGCCGTAATATTTGCCGCAGCTAAAAAGGTGGATAATCTTATTTCGACTGTTGACTGGAATGGTCAGCAGATTGACGGAGCAACAAAAGATGTGTTGCCTACTGGCGATTTAAAACCCAAATGGGAAGCATTCGGCTGGAAAGTTTTTGAAATGGATGGTGGTAACATTGAAGAAGTAATTTCTACATTAAAACTTGCCAAGCAACATACCGGGAAAGGACAACCCATCGTTATACTTATGAAAACCGTAATGGGACAAGGCGTAGATTTTATGATGCACACCCATAAATGGCACGGAGTAGCTCCAAATGATGAGCAACTACAGAAAGCCCTTTCACAATTGCCCGAAACGGTTGGAGATTATTGAAATGAGAGTATCAAGTATCAGGTATCAAGTATCAAGACTCACTAAGTTCTTGTTTACTAAAAAAATTTTTTTGTCTTGCTACTTGATACTTGCTACTAATGTCTCCATCTCCCAAAAACGTCCTGAACAACCCCGACAATTAACACGTATCCTCTTCCTCTTCGATGCTTCGCAAAGCATGTTGGCTCAGTGGCAAAGTAATTCGCGGTTTATAATTGCAAAAAAAATGCTTGGCGAAATGGTTGACAGTTTGCAGCAACTGGACAATCTTGAATTGGCTTTAAGAGTATATGGGCATCAAAAACCATTTCCTCCGCAGGATTGCGATGATACAAAGCTCGAAGTTCCTTTCGGAAGCTTAAACGGATTTGAAATCAAAAAACGGTTAAATGAAATAAAAGCCAGCGGTACCACTCCCATTGCATTGTCATTGGAACAATGTGGAAAAGATTTTCCGGAAACACCTTCACGAAACATTATCATTTTAATTACCGATGGCATTGAAGAATGTAACGGTGATCCGTGTGCCGTTTCCTACCAGTTGCAAAAAAGAGGAATTGTTTTAAAACCTTTTGTGATTGGAGTAGGAGCAACAAAGGATTTCGCCAAAGCGTTTGAATGCGTGGGAAATTATTACGATGCTGCCGAAGAAAGTTCTTTCAAAGCAGTTTTTAATGTGGTGATTTCGCAAGCGCTCAATAATACAAGCATGCAGGTAAACCTGCTTGATGTTTATGGCAAGCCAACTGAAACAAATGTAGGAATGACTTTTTACGATGTGTTTTCAGGAGCCATCCGTTACAATTATATTCACACCATGAATGCAAAAGGCGTTCCCGATACCGTTAAAGTTGATCCGTTAAGCACATATAAAATTGTTGTGCATACGTTGCCTTCTGTCAGTAAAGACAGTGTGAAAGTTGTTCCCGGCAAGCATACCATTGTAGGCATTGACGCACCGCAGGGTGATTTACTGTTGAAGCTCGAAGGGTCGAGCGATTACAGGAACCTGCAGGCAATTGTCCGCAAGCATAATGAAATGCCAACGCTTAATGTGCAATCCTTCAACATCAAAGAAAGATATTTAATTGGCAAATACGATTTGGAAATACTTACGCTTCCGCGAATGTATATTGGCAATGTTGACATCTCGCAAAGCAAAACAACAACTGTAGAAATTCCCAAACCCGGCATTGCGACTCTCATTGCAAACAATCCAGGCTACGGAGGAATTTATGTGGAAGAAGACAATAAGCTGAAATGGATTTACAGCATGGATGAAAATTTATCGCGCGAAAGCGTGGTGCTGCAACCGGGAAAATATCATGCTGTTTTCCGCCCCAAAAATTCGAGAGAAAGCATTTATACTGTGGATAAAATATTTCGTATAGCCAGCGGAGCCTCTATTTCAGTGAACCTTTATTAAACATACAACCTAAATCGAAATTAAAATTTTATGAAGAAGTTTTCATACACCGAAAAAAAAGATACCCGTTCGGGCTTTGGTGCCGGGCTGCTTGAATTGGGAAAAACAAACCCAAATGTAGTTGCACTTGCTGCCGACCTTGCCGGTTCATTAAAAATGGATGCGTTTCAAAAAGAATTTCCTGACCGGTTTTTCCAATGTGGGGTTGCCGAAGCCAATATGATGGGCATTGCAGCAGGGTTAACCATAGGCGGTAAAATTCCTTTTACGGGAACTTTTGCAAACTTTTCTACCGGTCGTGTATATGACCAGATTCGTCAGTCTATTGCATACTCAAATAAAAATGTAAAAATATGTGCGTCACATGCAGGATTAACGTTAGGGGAAGATGGTGCGACACACCAGATTCTTGAAGACATTGGAATGATGCGCATGCTTCCACATATGACAGTAATCTCACCATGCGATTATAACCAGACGAAAGCGGCAACCATTGCTATTGCAAAATATATTGGTCCTGTTTACCTGAGATTTGGCCGCCCATCATGGCCTGTGTTTACTGATGTGAATCAAAAATTTGAAATCGGCAAAGCAGAAATTTTTTGCGAGGGAAATGATGTTTCCATTTTTGCAACCGGGCATATGGTTTGGAAAGCACTCGAAGCCGCAGAGAAATTAACCGAAATGGGAATTGATGCCGAAGTAATAAATATCCATACCATTAAACCATTGGACGAAAAAGCCATCTTACAATCAGTGAAAAAAACAAAATGTGTGGTTACAGCCGAAGAACATCAAATTAATGGAGGGTTGGGTGATGTCATTTGTCACGTGCTTTCAAAAAATTACCCTGTTCCGGTTGAGATTATAGGTGTAAATGATACGTTTGGCGAAAGCGGAACTCCGGAGCAATTGCTCGAGAAGTATGGATTGAGTTCAGATAGGATTATAAGAGCTGCCGAAAAAGTTATATCACGCAAACACATTGGCAATGGAGTTGGAGTGCATGCATGATGTTGGATTTTGACCTGTCCCGTTTTTCCCGGGATATTTATGTTCAAACTTTACAATTTTCCATTTTCGATTAACCAATGCCCGACATCAGCGACATTGAATTACTTCAGCAATTTCGTAATGAAACTACCCGGAACACCGCTTTCAATTCCATTGTAAAAAAATACCAACAGAAAATTTATTATCAAATCAGGCGTATTGTTATTGATCATGATGATGCTCACGATGTAGTGCAGAATACTTTTATTAAAGTGTGGAAAGGGCTGGATAATTTTCGCGAAGATTCGCAGCTTTTCACCTGGATGTACCGTATTGCAACCAATGAATCCATTACATTTCTCAAGCAAAAAAAGTCAAAAATCCATATTTCATTTGATGAAGTTGAATATGACTTAGTTTCTCATCTTGATGGTAATCCGAATTTCAAAGGTGATATTATTCAGATGAAACTGCAGCAGGCTATATTAACTTTGCCCGCAAAACAGCGCCTTGTTTTCAATATGAAATATTTTGATGACATGAAATATGAGGAGATGGAGAAAGTGCTTGGTACTTCCGTTGGTGCTCTCAAAGCCTCGTACCATCATGCAGTTAAAAAGATTGAGAAATTTCTGACTTAAGATTAAACTATCTCACCTATATTCTATCTAAATCACAAATGCGGCAAATACCGGAAATAAAATGAAAAGTACTCAGAATATACCCGATGAACTAAAGGATGCACCACTGTTGAATAAAATCAGCCGTGAAAACCCTTTCCGTGTTCCTGACGGTTATTTCAATTCTCTGCCTTCCGATGTCGCTGAAAAAATTGCGCTGGAAAAAGCTAAATCTGTAAAAATTATTTTTATCAGGAGAATTTTGCAAACCAAATATGCTGTTGCTGCATGCCTTCTCATCGCGGCACTAATTTCAGGTGTAATTTATTTTAACCAAAATAAAACAGTAGTGAATGAACAACTTGCACTTACTACAGATGACATTTCTAGTTCAATTTATTTTGATGACATTGATGAAAGTATTTTGGTTGAAGAGCTTTCACAAATAAACAACGAATCTTCAACAGATGAGCAAGCTAAAGAAATTGAAAATTATTTAATAGAAACTCAAACTGATATTTCACATTACGTAAATGAATTATAAAATGAAAAACAAGCTATTATCCTTGCCGGCTATATGCATGCTGGTGACTTCATTAAGCATTGCTCAACCCGGAGAAAAAATGGAAGAACGAAAAGAGAACATTGAAGCAATGAAAATAGGCTTCCTCACTAAACGACTTGATCTTACCCCCGATGAAGCAAAAACTTTCTGGCCCGTTTATAATCAGTTCCAGAACGAGCTGGAAGCACTCCGAAAATCAAGACGCGGTGAGAGAAAAGAAGCCAAAGATGAGTTCGCTAATATGCCCGACAAAGACGTGGAGAAAATGGTAGATGGCGAAATTGCCTTTCGGCAGAACGAGCTCGACATTATGAAAAAATATCATGCGCAATTCAAGCAGGTGCTTCCAATAAAAAAGGTTGCATCACTTTACCGTACTGAAGAAGATTTCAAACGTGAACTTTTAAACCGTTTGCAAGACCGCAAAAAGGAAATGCGCGACCACCCAAAGGGGCCAGGGAGATAAAAAATCGAAAAAAATATTTATGGGAGATTTTTTCTCCCTTTTTTATTTTCATTTTTGTCCTGAGTATAAATTATTCTTTCTTATTTACTTTTGCTCCATGCTCACCAACCGACAGCTTTTTTTAAATCACATTGCGCAAACTTCCGATTCTCCGATTATGCTTGAAATTGTAAAAGCAAACGGAATTGAATTAACAGACGTAAACGGTAAAAAATACATCGACCTGATTTCTGGAATTTCGGTAAGTAATGTAGGGCATTGTCATCCTGAAGTTGTTGACGCAATAAAAAAACAATTGGATAATTATATGCACCTGATGGTATATGGCGAATATATTCAGTCGCCACAGGTGCAATTTGCGAAGTCATTAACTGATCTTCTTCCTGAAAACTTAAATACTGTTTATTTTGTAAATTCAGGAAGTGAAGCAATTGAAGGAGCAATGAAGCTTGCAAAACGATTTACGGGACGTACTGAAATTATTGCATTCAAAAATGCTTATCATGGAAGTACCCAGGGTGCATTGAGCTTAAACAGCAATGAGTATTTCAAAAACCCGTTTCGTCCGTTGCTGCCTGATATCAGGTTTATAGAATTCAATAATAAAAATGATTTAAAAATAATTTCAGAGAAAACTGCATGTGTTGTTGCTGAAGTTTTGCAGGGTGAAGCCGGTTCAATTATTCCTGGGAACGGCTTCAACAAATTATTACGAGAACGATGTAATGAAACGGGAACATTATTAATTTCTGATGAAGCGCAAACCGGTTTTGGCAGAACTGGAACTATGTTTGCTTTTGAGCAGCATGATTTTGTTCCTGATATATTAGTTCTGGCAAAAAGTTTAGGTGGCGGAATGCCGTTAGGAACATTTATCTCATCAAAAAAAATAATGAGCAGCCTTACAAATAACCCTGCGCTTGGTCACATCACAACATTTGGTGGCCACCCGGTATCGTGCGCAGCTGGATTGGCTACATTAAATATTATTTTAAAAATGAACCTTAAAGATGTAAACGAAAAAGAAAAACTATTCAGAAAAAACCTGGTTCATCCAAAAATTAAAAATATAACAGGACAGGGATTGTTGCTTGCTGTTGAATTTGAAAATATTAACATTAACAAAAAAATAATCAAAAGCTGCATTGGAAATGGCGTAATTGTGGATTGGTTTTTATTTGCAGAGCATAAAATGCGTATCGCTCCTCCTCTTACAATTACCAATGATTGCATAATTGATTGTTGTAAAGTAATTTTGAAATCCTTAGGTTGAAATTAATAGTAAAAATATTCCTGAATATCAAACATCAAACTTTAAACTTCAAACTCAAAAATATGAACGTACTAATTGTAGAAGACGAACGCAGCCTTTCGCACGAAATTGAAATATTTCTATCTAAGGAAGGCTATCATTGCGATGTAGCCTTTAATGGTAAGACTGCAGGTGAAAAAATTTTTGTCAGTAATTACGATTTTGTTTTGCTCGATCTTGGTTTGCCTGATGTGGATGGCTTACAAATATTAAAAGAAGCTAAAGCAGGAGGGTGTGAATCAGCATTCATTATTTTAACTGCACGCGGTGGCGTGGATGATAAAATAAAAGGGCTTGAAATGGGTGCCGATGATTACCTTGCTAAACCCTTTTCATTGATGGAATTGCAGGCTCGTATGCAGGCGATTTTAAGACGTAAGCATGGATTAAAATCCAATACGATGCAGATAAAAGATATGATAATGGATATAAATAACAGGACAGTACACCATAATGGGAATCTTGTGAATCTTACCAAAAAAGAATTCGATTTGCTGCATTACCTTGCCCTTCATCGCAACCGTGTGCTTACCCGCATGCAGCTTACCGAACATATATGGGGCGATACGATGGAAGATGATTACGATTCAAATTATATTGATGTGCATATTAAAAACCTTCGTAAAAAACTTGCTGCACATTGCAATATAGATTGGTTTGAAACAGTGAGAGGAATTGGCTATCGATTCAATATCTAAAGAACAATCCTTATCCGCCCCTTTTCTTAAAACTTTTAATTTGAAAATACAACTCAAGTTAGTTATCTATAATGCTTTTTCAAAAGCATTGATTATTGCTGCGTTTGGGTTGCTACTTCCGATTTTTGTTCAGAAAGTTGTTTACACTCATACCGATAACAGGCTTGAAGCCCGGAAAGATCTTATTCTTGAGAAAATAAAACGCGGTGGTCTTGACCAGGCATTGCTCGAAGAAGATTGCAGTTTTGATGACTATAATATTTTTAAGGAAGAATTTGTTTCCATACAACCGTTAACAATTAATCCCGATTCCGTTCCTGCTTCTTCTCTATCAAACGAAGTCTGGAATATTGAAGGAAACAATCCCCGGGAGCATCGTGTTATCCGACAGCCTTTTTTGTATGACAACCAATGGTACGAGTTAAACATCGGAGAAGGTTTATCAACTATTGATACGCTCAAAAAAACCATAATCACCTTTACATTGCTCACCATGATAATTGTGATTTTAATTTCGGTTTTTGTTGATATCGGTTTTGTGAGGATGGTGCTCAAGCCTTTTAATAAAATTGTCTCGACAAAACTGAAAGCTGTTAAAGACCCGTCTGCATTTGATTATACACCTGTCCACAGTTCAACGTATGAATTCCGCTACATGGATGAAAGCATAAATGAGTTGATGAAAAAAACAAAGGAAGCTTTTGCGATTGAAAGAGAATTTATTTCGAACGTTTCACATGAGCTCCTCACTCCTATTTCCATATTGCAAAACCGTTTGGAAAATTTAGTTGCCGATAGCAATACTCCTCATGAAGTTTCTTTAAAAATTATTGAATCTCAAAAAACATTAAGCAGGCTTAGTCGAATTATTAAGGCGCTTCTGCTTATTTCTAAAATTGAAAATGAGCAGTATTTAAAAAATGATTCGGTTGAAATCGGTTCGCTTGTTGATGAAGTGCTGAGTGAAATTGAAGAAAGGCTTCAACAGAAAAATATTCAGGTAAAAAAATTAATTTATGATGACTTTTTTTTCTCACCATGCAATAAATCTTTAATTCATACCTTACTATTTAATTTGATTAACAATGCCATTAAATACAATAAAGAAGACGGCACCATAACACTTACAGGTAGAATTAAAGAACAAAAATATATTTTGGAAATAGCCGACACCGGCATTGGCATAGACAATATCCAGTTATCTAAAATCTTCGATCGTTTCAGAAAACTGCACACCGGGGATGAAACCAGCTACGGACTTGGTCTTGCAATAGTTAAAACCATCACAACTTTTCATAAACTGACAATTGATGTTCATTCAGAGTTACATAAAGGCTCATCATTTGTAATTGGTTTTCCACTTCCTGAAAGTAACATTACTGACTAACTCTTCATATTTAATTCATTGACATGTCCCCAATTTTGCACTATTAAAATCAGTTTAATTTAAAATGAAAAGAATTCTTTTAACATTGCTTGTTTTGCAAATGACAACGCTTCTATTTGCACAAAGCAATACTCAATTAAAAGATCAAAGTGTTCCTAATTCTAATAGGGAAATTAAAAAAAATACTGCACCCTCAAGAAATATTTTGGATAAAAATAATAATCCTGCTAAAAGAAATACAGTTATTTACAGAAGCAATACTAAAGAAAAAGCTGTTCCTGTAAAAAGAACAACACAAAAAGTCAGATAAACAAAAAATAGTTTTTCATAAGTGGTTAGTTTTATGAAGGTCACCCCGCGAGAACGAAAGTTCCGCGGGGTTTTTATTTTCAGAATTCACCTGTTGCAAGCATAACTAAAGTGCATGCATCCATATACTTGATATTATTTTGATTCAGGAAAGTAACCAATTCCGGATTCTCAGCACCGGGATTAAAAATCACCCGTTCAGGTTTAAGCTGAATAATATAATCAAAGTACTCCTTCTGATTTACCGGATTTAAATATATGGTAATGGTGTGCAGATTTTCTACCTCTGTTTTTCCGGTTACAATATCAACATCGGCAATTTTACCTCTCTTTTTACCAATTGCAAACACAGGATATTCTTTTTCACGCAGTCGCAATATAGCCAGGTGAGAATACCGTGATGGGTTTTCAGACGCACCGATTACAAGCGTTTTTTTCATTCTGTATAATCAAGATCTTTGCCATACGTTTCTTTTGTGGCAGCAATTGCAAATAGCGATAGCAGTATACATACAATCCCTATAATTACACCTGCTGTCCATAATCCAAAAGAAGTTTTCAGCCCGGCAATTGAAAACCGGATTACCTCAGTAGTTCCGCGGACAAAATTGGGTGCTGTGGTTGTAACGGTTGCCCGAAGGTTGGTTCCAAACTGCTCTGAAGCATTTGCCATAAATATCGCCCACAGGCCGCCCATTGAAACCCCTATCAATAAAATAATTGCATAAAAAGAATTTGCTGAAATACCTTTTCCAAAAAAATATAATGAAACGAAAAGCGTCAATGAGCCACATGCGAGAAACAATGCTTTTTTTCTCGAACGTAATCTCTCCGAGAGATATCCGAAAAGCAAGCTGCCCAAAGATGCACCAACGTAATGAAACATCACCGCTTTACCACCAATAATTTTTTCAGTAATTCCCAAAGCGTCTGCAGCATATTTTTCTGACTGAACGGCTAATTGGCTGATAACATACCAAACCGGAATCCCGATAAGGATACATGCAATGTATTTTTTGAAACGATGAACCGAAGTAAACAATGAAAAAAACTGACCACGCTTTACATTTTCCTGTTTCGTTTTATGAAACATTCCTGATTCGTAAACACTGATTCGCATAATCAGTAACAGCAAACCCAAACCACCGCCAACAAAATATGCCATTCTCCAATCAAAGAAATCGGCAATAAAAAATCCGAGAACTGCACCCGCTATTCCAATGCCTGAAACAATACTGGTACCAGTGCCCCGCGATTCTTTTGTCATAACTTCGGATACAAGGGTAATACCTACTCCCAATTCACCGGCTAACCCTATTCCTGAAAAAAACCTCATCCATTCATATTGTTGAACGGTTTGCACAAAACCATTTGCAATATTGGCAATCGAATAAAGCAATATTGTAAGAAACAAAGTTGACAAACGCCCTTTCTTATCTCCCAACACACCCCAAATAATTCCTCCTATTAGCATTCCAATCATTTGTATGCCTAACAATCTGCCTCCTACATCAAAAATCATTTCATCAGGAACACCTATATCTTTAAGACTGGGCTTCATGACAATACCAAAAAGAATCAGGTCATAGATATCTACAAAATATCCGAGCGCTGCAACAATAACAATAATGTTAAAAGGATTTTTGGTAGTTAAGTGTTTCATCTAAAACAAAATCGGATGCTAAGAAATAAAATTAATATGACTGATAAAAATAAAATATCTTTGAACGCTTAAGAATGTTTAACACAATTGTTTTATTTTTTACACGGAGAGGTGTCAGAGTGGTCGAATGTGCCTGATTCGAAATCAGGTGTGCCGCAAGGTACCGGGGGTTCGAATCCCTCCCTCTCCGCTTTTCTGCCTGATTTTGAAGAAATGGACATGTCTCATTGATTCATATAAATTTTATTTTGATTGGTGACATTAAAATGTGACGTGAAATATACTGTTTAATCTTCCGATTTTAGTATCTTAGCAACTAAATTAAAACACAATGAAAGTAAAACCGAAATATTATTTTCTTTTGTTAATATTTATACTACCATCGGTTGCCAAATCTAAAAATTTAAATGCCTGGCTTGACGTGAAAACATTTTACTCCGTTGAGAAAGGTCCTTATATCGAAACGTACTTATCTGTTGCCGGTAAAAGCGCGGTGTTTAAAAAAAATAGTCAGGGCGAATTCCAGGCATCAATTGAAGTTTCACTTGCTTTTAAATTAAATAACGAAATCAAATATTTTGATAAATATAATTTGCTGAGTCCGCAAATTTCGGATACTTCAAATATTGATTTTAATTTTCTTGATGAGCAACGTGTTCAACTCGAAAATGGGAATTATGTTTTGGAACTCAGTATTTCCGATCGTAATTCAACAAACAAACCATTTACACACAGCCAGGCAATAAAAATTGAATATTATCCGAATATTATCAGCATCTCGGATATTGAGTTGGTGGAAAATTATAAAAAGTCTGAAGCAGTTTCTCAGCTATCTAAGAATGGTTACGATATTATCCCCCGTGTTAATAATTTCTATTCCGAAAACACAGGGACCCTTAAATTTTATGCTGAAATATACAATACCGATATGGTCTTGTTAAGCGAACCCTTTCTTCTTACATATTTTATTGAAACAACTGAGAATAAACGAATCGTTGAAAAATTTAAAGCGTTCAGTAAACAGCAATCAAAAAAGTTAAATGTATTGCTTAGCGAATTTCCGATTACAGATCTCCCATCGGGAAATTATAACCTGATAGTGGAAGTGCGGAATAAACAAAATGATATTATTGCTTTTAAGGAAGTTTTTTTTCAGCGAAGTAATATTGTCGCTGACAGAACTTATAGTGCAGAATACCAAAACGCTGATATTACCAATACTTTTGTGGCGGGCTATACCAATGCCGACACCCTTGCTGATTATATTAAATCGTTACGCCCCATATCCAATTCATTTGAAGTTGCTTTTGCTTCAAACAAATTAAAAACGGCTGATGTTAAGCTGATGCAGCAATTTTTTTACGATTTCTGGATAAAAAGAAATGCAGCCGATCCGGGAAGGGCATGGGCTGAATATTATGATATGGTTATTCGTGTAAATAACGATTTTAAAACACTTAATAAAAAGGGATATGAAACTGAACGCGGGAGGGTTTATCTTCAATATGGTCCCCCTAATAACATGCAGCGCGAATACCACGAACCCAGTTCCTATCCTTATGAAATATGGCACTATTATAAAATTGGCAGTCAAACAAACCGGAAATTTGTTTTTTATAATTCCGACTTAATTACAAATGATTTTGCGCTCCTTCATTCAGACGCTCAGGGTGAAACTTACGAAAACCAATGGCAGCTGAGATTGCAAAAACGTGATACGCAGACCCGCGATATGGATAGCGATATTAAAATTGACGATTTCGGACAAAACGCTGATCAGAATTTTACCAATCCCAAATAAAAAAAAACAATTGTTTATTGAACCGCGGCATTTGTTAGTTTATGTCGCGGTTTTCTTTTTTATTTGCCATTTGATTCTCTAAAAAAAAATTGCCTTTGCAATTGCACTGCCTTGTGAGACAAAACGAAATATAAGTTTGATGAAAATTGCTGTTGTAATTCTGAATTGGAATGGGAAAGAACTTTTGCAAAAGTTTTTACCTGCAATTATAAACCACTCATCTTCTATTGCTGAAATAATAATCGCAGATAATGGCTCAGCAGATGATTCGGTAAATTTTCTGAAAACAAATTTTCCGGAAATAAGGCTTGAAATTTTTGAAAAGAATTACGGTTTTTCCGGAGGTTATAACAAAGCATTAAAAAAAATAAATGCCCATTATTTTATTCTCCTGAATTCAGATGTTGAAATCACTCCTGGCTGGATTGAACCCATCATTAACATGATGGAATCTGACACAAACATAGCTGCTTGCCAACCGAAAATAAAATCTTTTCATAATAAAAACCTTTTCGAGCATGCTGGCGCTTCGGGTGGATTTATTGACAAGTACGGTTACCCGTTTTGCCGTGGAAGGTTTTTTAATACTCTCGAACAAGATGGAAGGCAATACGATGATGTAAAAGAAATTTTCTGGGCAACCGGTGCATGCCTTTTTATCCGTTCAAAAGTTTTTACAGATCTTGGAGGATTTGATGAAGAATTCTTCGCTCACATGGAAGAAATAGATCTTTGCTGGCGCATCCAGTACGCAGGTTATAAAATTTTTTGCGTACCACAATCAGTGGTTTATCATATTGGCGGTGGCACACTCCCCAAAAAAAATCCACATAAAACTTATTTGAATTTTCGAAATAACCTGATGATGATTCATAAGAACCTGCCATCCTCTTCCGTTTATATCACAATTATTATTCGATTGCTGTTAGACGGAATTGCCGGAATAAAATTTTTATTTGATGGCGATTGGAAAGATTGCATTGCAGTATTCAAAGCGCATATTTATTTTTATTCGCGCTTATTACAACGAAATAAAATCAGAACACAATCACAAAAAGAAGTATTGAATAAACAGGTAGCAACCATTTATAATAAAAGCATTGTAATGGATTATTTCATTCGTGGAAAAAAATATTTTTCCCAATTGAAGTTTTAATTACTTAACACCTTAATCTCCAAATTACTTTTTTCTATATTTCATATGAAAATAATTTGCGTTGGTAGAAATTATGCCGAGCATGCCAGGGAGCTTAACAACCCGGTTAACGAAACCCCTGTTATTTTTATGAAGCCGGAAACTGCCCTGATTCAAAAGAGGCAGCCGTTTTTTCTGCCTCAGTTTTCAAATGAAATTCATCACGAAGTGGAATTGGTGCTTCGGATAAACCGTACCGGCAAAAACATTGCTGAAAAATACGCGCTTAAATATTTTAACGAAATAACAGTGGGTATTGATTTTACTGCCCGCGATTTTCAGCAGCAGCTAAAAGCGAAAGGGCTTCCATGGGAATTATCAAAAGGATTTGACGGGTCGGGGCCTGTTGGCGAATTTATCCCGGTAAATCAATTTGATTCTTTAAAAAACATTTCATTTCACCTGAACGTTAACCATGAGCTTAAACAAAAAGGCAACAGCTCAGGTATGATTTTTTCGTTTGAGAAAATAATCTCGTATGTCTCTTCATTCATCACACTTAAAAACGGAGATCTCATTTTCACCGGAACGCCTTCGGGGGTAGCCAAAGTAAAACCCGGTGATAAACTGGAAGCTTTTATCAGCGAAAAAAAATTATTGACCGTAAATGTCAGGTAAGATTTTTTCTTATTCACATCACCCCCTTAAAACTTTTTACTAATTTTAAACAATCTTAGTGCAGGTAATTTATAATATTGTATTCTTCAGCATTTGAATTCTTGAAATGAAACATTTTTATAGAAAGATATTTCTCTTACTGTTCATCTTTTCATTTGCTGCAAATGTAAAGGCAACACATATTGTGGGTGGAGAATTGTATTATGAATTTATAAACCCACTCACAAATACATATCGCATTACATTGGTCGTATACCGCGACTGTTATACTGGTGTTCCCCCATTCGACCCGGTTGCATCAATAGGAATTTTCAACCAGTTTAACCAACTATATACCGAATTGTGTGTAAGTGTCAGCCCCGATTCGATAACCATTCCTCCTACAATCGTTTCTCCCTGTTTTATTCCTCCTACAGATGTTTGTTATCGTAAAGCTTATTACACAACTACTGTAAATTTACCTCCCGTTCAGGGTGGATACCAGCTTTCATACCAACGCTGCTGTCGTAATTACTCTATTTTGAATATTCAGACTCCGCTCGATGTCGGCATTACGATTTACGCAACTATTCCCGGTACAGGAAATCATCAAAACAGCAACCCGGTCTTTGATACGATTCCTCCGCCAAATGCAACTCATCCCATATTACCGCCCCCATTCCTTTGTTTAGGTGTACCGTTTGTTTGGGATAATTCTGCCATTGATGCAGATGGTGATTCTTTAGTTTATGAATTGTGCCAGCCTTTTGTTGGTGCTGAAAATATCGCCTGTGGTGCAGCTCCCTGCGGTTTCTCATTAACATGCGGACCGGTTCCACATCCTCCTTTTAATCCTCCCTATTCCAGTGTGCAATGGCAAACGCCTTTTTCGCTTGGAAATTTACTTGGCGGGATACCTTTATCTATCAACCCGGTTACAGGAATTTTGACCTGTACGCCAAACACCATCGGGCAGTTTGTAATTGGTGTCTGTGTAAATGAATACAGGAATGGAGTGTTTTTGAGCAAAACGAGAAGAGATTTTCAACTGAATGTAGTGCCATGTCCTTCGCTGGTTGTAGCAGCTTTACAATCACCGATAGTTAATTGCATTGACTCAACAGTAATATTTCTAAATCAAAGTATCGGTGCGGGGAGTTACTTCTGGAATTTCGGTGACCCTACTCAAACAAATGACACTTCGCATGCAGTGAGCCCCACATATACTTATCCTGACACAGGAACTTATATTGTAACTTTAATAGCTTATTCAAGCTTTAATCCTGGTTGTGCTGATACCACCACGGGAGTGTTTCACATCTTTCCTCCTTTCGATGCCGATTTTTCATTTTCTCAAACAGCCTGCTCTTATACAATTAATTTTTTCGATACCACTATTAATAATGGGGGAGGAACAACTTCAATCTGGAACTGGACGTTCGGTGATGGTACAACTTCAGTGCTGCAAGACCCAGTTCATACGTACAATAATGCGGGGACTTATACAGTTACTTTGTATGCTACTTCCAATCGGGGATGCGAAGACACAATAGTAAAAACCGTGCAGGTTTTATCTCTTCCGTCTCTACAAACAAACCTTGCCAAGCCGGTGAGTTGCACGAACGATTGTGATGCTTCGGCTACCGCATTACCTTCTGGCGGAACCCCTCCTTATTCTTATCAATGGAACGATCCGAATAACCAGACCACACAAACGGCAACCAACCTTTGTTCGGGTACATATACAGTTCTTGTTACTGATTCAAATGGTTGTACCGCATCAATATTAATCTCTATCAGTAATCCACCACCCTTGTCATTAAATGTTTCTTCAACTGATGCATATTGCGGTGGAAGATGTTATGGAACTGCAACAGTTAGCCCTTCTGGGGGAACCCCGCCTTACGGTTACATTTGGAACGATCCGCAAAGTCAAACCACTCAAATGGCGATCGGTCTATGCGTGGATAGTTTTACAGTAGTTATTACGGATGCTCATGGTTGCACAAAAACGGATAGTGTGGCAGTGCACTACAGTGACTACATTCCACCGCTTAATGCAACAGTGAGCGATGATACAATTTTTGAAGGGCAAACTGTTCAGATTATTTCTACTGTTTATATGAACGGAACCTATACATGGAATCCTCCAACAGGATTAAGCAGTACAATCATTAGCAACCCTACTGCAACTCCTCCTGTTTCTTTTATAACTTATGTTGTAGAATATGTTGACAGCAATGGCTGCGAAAACAGGGATTCAGTAAATATTGTTGTGAGAAATGTAACCTGTGTTGAGCCTGAGTTATTTATTCCAAATGCATTTACCCCTAACAGTGACAATAATAACGATATACTTTATGTACGCGGAAATACAATTAAGGAATTACTCTTCAGAATTTATAACCGCTGGGGTGAAAAAGTTTTTGAAACAGTAAATCCCGGTCAGGGATGGGATGCCACATATAAAGGAAAATCTGTAATGCCCGGTGTGTATGATTATTATTTTGAAGCCACATGTTATGATAATAATAAATTTTTTAAGAAAGGAAACGTAACGGTAATAAAATGAGTTTAAAGTTCAAGATTCAAAGTTCAAAGTTTTTGTTTCCGGTTTACGGTTTCAGAATTTTGTCTTCTCTCATTTGTCTTTTGTTATTTGCCTTTTCTAATGCCCAGGACATTCACTTTTCTCAATTCACCAAATCACCTTTGAATCTGAATCCGTCATACACAGGTCTTTTCGATGGCGATTTTCGGTTTGGAGGAATTCATCGCAACCAGTGGAAATCAGTGACGGTTCCTTATAAAACATTTTCAGGATATTTTGATATGAATACTGCTCTCGCAAATAGTAAAGACAGCCGCATAGGTGCGGGCATTTTGATTAATAATGATAAAGCCGGAGATTCGGAATATGGAATTACCGGAGCAGCACTATCTGGTTCCATGATTAAAAGTCTCGGCAGTGATGCTGTGCATTTTCTTTCGGGTGGATTGCAGTTAGGATTTGTTCAGCAAAGCTTTAATTATTCAAAACTCACTTTTGATAACCAGTTTAACGGAGATGTTTTTGATCCGACAATTCCTGTTTCTGAAAATTTTACCGATGATAAATATATTTATTTCGATTTATCAGCCGGCATAGGATGGATGTACACGGTGAATGAAAAACTAAACCTCGGGGCTGGCGTGGGTATATTTCATATCAACAAACCGAAGCAGACTTTTATGAATGATGAGGATTCGAAACTTGACCAGAAAATTTCTTTTGATGCGCGCAGCATGATTGCTGTTCATGAAAAGGTTTATCTGTTGCCTGGAATTTTATTTTCCACCCAGGATAAATTTCAGGAGTTCGATTTGGGAAGCAATGTGAAATTTATTCTCAATGAAAATCCTGGAAAAAAAATCAACCTGTATGCAGGGGGATTTGTTCGTACCAAAGACGCGATTATTTTTTCTGCCGGGTTTGATTACAATGAGTTGAACTTCGGTTTCAGCTATGATATGAACACTTCCGATTTGAAGCGAGCAAGCAACAACCGTGGTGGATACGAAGTTTCACTCACTTACATTATTAAAAAAGTAAAACCGGTCGGTATTCATCCGCCATGCCCGGTTTACTGAAAGATTTAAAGTTTAAAGTTTAAAGTTTTTTATGACCAGGAATCTTTTTCTAGCCTTTGTTTTTATTTTGTTTTCCGGTTCTGTTTTTTCGCAGACGTATAAAGCATACGTAAATGCGGGAGAAAATGCATTTAACGATGGAGATTATTATTCGGCAACTGAATACTTTCAGAAAGCAATTTACTTTGAAAACAATGATGCCACGTTATTTTTTAAAATGGCTGAAGCCTCCCGGTTATTTAATGACTATTATGGCGCTTCGTATTGGTACAACCAGACGGTTCTGAATGATAAAGACAATCTTTTTCCGATCGCCCTGTTTTATCTTGCCGAAATGAATAAGATGCGCGGTGAATACGAGGTGGCAAAAAATCATTTTTACCGGTATTACACTGAACATGCTGCCGACAGTAATTTCTTTTCGATGCGTGCGCGCGAAGAAATCAAATCGTGTGAAGATGCATGGAAGATGATGAAGGATACGGTTCCTGCAGATGTAAAAAATATTGGCAACAAAATAAATACTGTGTATTCCGATTTCGCTCCGCATAATATGAAAGACAGCATCCTGTATTTTTCTTCCCTGCGTTTTGAAAATAAAGATCCTAAATCAGGCAAGACAAAAAATTTCGTTACAAAAATTCTTGCATCAAAAGAAACAAAACCAAATTCATTTCGCGAACCGGTTCCGCTTGATACCCTTTTATTTAATCCCGCGGAATTCCATAATGCGAACACGGCTTTCAGCAATGATTACAAACTGATGGTTTTTGCACGATGCACTCCATTGAATTATTCCGAAATGCGCTGCGAATTATATGAAAGCAAAAATGTAAAAGGCAAATGGAGCGAACCTGAACGTTTGAATGATTCCATCAATCTGAAGGATTACACAGCTACACAACCATCTCTTGCCAACAATGGCGCAGAAGGATATATGCTCTATTTTGTTTCTAACCGCCCCGGTGGAGAGGGGAAACTTGATATATGGAAGTCTTTTATTTCAACGGAGGGGAAATATTCGCAGCCTGAAAATTTGAGTAGTGAAATCAATTCAGCAGATGATGATGTTACTCCGTTTTATCATCTCGCAACACAAACACTTTATTTCAGTTCCAACCGCGTGAATACATTGGGCGGCTATGATATTTTCAAATCAAAACAAACCGGAGTGACTTTTTCTACTCCCGAAAATGCCGGTTATCCGGTAAACAGCAGCACCAATGATTTATATTTCAGTCTTGACAATGATAGCAAACAAGGATTGTTGAGTTCCAACCGTACCGGTTCCCTGTACATTAAAGCTAAAACATGCTGCTACGATATTTATACTTTTAAAATGTCTGAAACAGAACCCGTGGTTGTTGATACCGTAGATACCACTGCAGTAGTTGTGGCTCCTCCAAAACCAATCGAAGTGGCGAAACAATTATTGCCGCTTCAATTATATTTCCACAACGATGAACCCGAACCGAAAACCATAAAAGAATTTACTCTGAAAAATTACCAGAAGCTTTACGCTGATTATATTGCAATGAAACCGGAATATGAAAAAGAATTTTCGAAAGGTTTGAGTGGGGATGAAAAGCAAAAAGCAATTGCATCAGTAAATAATTTTTTCGACACCATTGTTACCGGCAATTACAACCGTCTTGAAATTTTTTCCGGCTTGCTGCTCGAAGAACTGAATGACGGAAAGAAAATACAAATTACTGTACGCGGCTCTGCCAGCCCGTTAGCCAAAGCTGATTACAATGTTCATTTATCCAAACGAAGAATTTCAGCTTTCTTGAATTACCTGAAAGTTTATGGTGACGGAGCTATCAACAACTTTATTAAAACCAAAATGCTCACCGTTGTTGAAGATCCTGCAGGTGAAACATATTCGAAGCAAAGCGTTAGCGACAATTATCATGACCAACGGAATTCTGTGTACTCCCCTGCCGCTGCCATCGAGAGAAGAATCGAGGTGATTGATGTAAAAAGGGAGTAATCTCAGCTACGCAAATTCATTTCTTTTTCGATTTACCTATTGATCTCAGTTTCTCTTTTTCTAAATTTTCTCTGACCCGGAATTTTACAATCTTACTAATTAAGCCAAAAGGTATTGGTTTATCTATCGGAAATTTGACTGTACCTTTAGAGCTCTCATAAGATGAAAGTTCTTTTTCGAATGTTATTATTCCTGATGATACAGGATAAAATCCGATATGATTTTTCCAGGCAGCAAAATAAACCAGCATGCCATGATATTTGAATGCAGGCATCTGATAGCTGATTGCCTCTTCGGCACCAAGTGCAGCTGCTTTAATTGTTTGCCGTAATTTATCGAGCGCCTTTCTTGCTTTTTCAGGTTGCGAAATAATATACTCGTCAATATTTTTTGGCGGACTCAATTTACTGATTCTTTCCATGACACTTTAATTGTATTGCATTTGATTTTTGTCGAAATGGAGCAGCCAGTGATTCCCATACTTATCAGTAAGGTCACCGAATAATGCTCCCCAAAAAGTATTTTCCAACGGATGTGTTGCCTTCCCGCCCGATGAAAGTTTTTTGTAGGAAGCATTAATTTCTTGTTCGCTGCTGCAGTTCAACATCAGCGAAACCCCATTCCCTTTTTTGAGGCCTTCTTCACTCACCATGTCAGAAGCCATCAGTATCAATGCGCCTTTCGTCAGCGTAGAATGTAAAATATATTCTTTCATTTGTGGCGGCATCTTATCAGCCATTGGCGATTCACCAATGGTTTGAAGCGAGAGCTCCCCTCCCAGGCATTCTTTGTAGAACTTCATCGCTTCACGACAATTGCCATTAAATGTTAAATACGAATTAATATTTGTTGCCATTATTGTTTTACGCTTCCATCAATTTTTGAAGGTCAAACTTTTTCATTTTCATAAACGTCTGCATGACTCTTGGAGCTTTCCCAGGGTCGGTCATAAGTTTACCTAAGACAGCAGGAACAATTTGCCACGAAACACCAAACTTATCTTTCAGCCAGCCGCACATGCTTTCTTCTCCGCCTTCGGTAAGCTTGTTCCAGTAGTAATCTATTTCTTTTTGTGTTTCGCAATTCACCACAAGAGAAACTCCTTCGGTAAAAGTATAATCATGAACTCCCGGTCCATCCATTGCAATCATGTGATATTTATTAATGTTAAATTCTGAATACATCACCTTTCCTGCATTCGCCTTATCTTCCTGCGGATAGTGCATCAATAAATCTGTAGCAGAATTATCAAAAACAGAAGTATAAAATTTAACAGCTTCTTCAGCTTTGCCAAACTTGTTGCCGGTAAATAACATAGAAGGCCTTATTTGTGGCTTGTCGCCCTTCTCGTTAACAACAGATATCTGCCAGGTCATTCCAAACTTGTCCTGGAGCCAGCCGTATCTTTCGCTCCACGGTTGTTTATCAATAGGGATTAATGCTTTTCCGCCATCAATTAATTTATTCCATGTGTCGTTGGTTTCGTTTATGGATTCGAATGTTGTGAAAATTGAAATGGCAGGAGTGATCTTAAACATTGGTCCGCCATTTAAACCCATAAATTTTTTTCCGTTCAGTTCAAAATTTATAACCATTGGCGTGTCAACAGTTACTTTTGAATTTTTAAAAATGGAGCAGTAAAAATCTGCTGCGGCTTTGGCTTGTCCGTCAAACCATAAGCAGGGATAAATTTGATTTGTCATTGTTTTTTGTTTTAATGGTTTATATTAATTCTTAAGCTTCACATAACTCTTTTAACTTGTTTAAGGCTTTGGGCCACGTGTCCATAAAATATTGTTTGTATTCCACATTAGAATCCATTGAAACCGCAAACAAGGTTTTGCCATTATTTTCAGTAAAAAAGTAATTCTCTGTTGCTCCAGCCCATCCTTCTACCTCTGCGCCTGTGGTTATTTCATTTCCATTTTTAACTATGCCAAGGTGCTCAATAGATACCACCTTTGCAGGAATATTTTCTTTTATCCTGCTTACCATGCCACCCATTTCACCATTCTCACCGGGACCAAGGAACAGTATTTTTGAACCTTTTTCCCACGAGCCTTTAAAATGCGAGCCTGGTGAAAACACTGCCGTCCATTGATCATATGTACCTTTGTTAATCATTGTGTTATATATCTTTTCCGCAGTGGCATTTATGCTGATATCAAATTTTAAAACTTCCAGATCTTTGTAAGACTCAGTGTATTTCTTAAAGTTGTTTAAAATAGCCTGCCAGCCTCCACGCTGCATTTCAACGGGGTTTTCGTTTTCGGCTTCAAAAATTGAAACCACTTTTGTTACATTGTCCTGTTTTGTAAAGTTTACTTTCACTTTTCTGCCGTCACCGATGGTATAGGCAATCAGTTCATTTGTTTTTACTTCGTCATACACTCCGCCAAAATCGAAACCGAAGCCGCCATCCTTTGCTTCCATTCTCGACAAGAATTTTCCGCCCACACGCAAATCATTTTCTGCATGTGGCGTGTGCCAGTCATCGGATGCGTTATTCCATTTTGTAATGTGTTCTGGCAAAGTCCAGAGTTTCCAAACTTTTTCTACAGGAGCGTTTATTGTCGCCTCTACTGTAATCATGGTTTTTTCTAATGTTGTCATTTTATTTATTTTTTAGTGATGATTAATTTGATAATGCAAAGATGCAGGCTTAAAACGAAAATCTGTACTGTACGAAAACGACATTTTAGGGGGTTGATTGCGACAAATACTCTTTTTACCTTTGCGGGATGAAAAACGTATCCATCCTCATCCCCGAAACTGCAGTGATAGAAGCTGTGGCTGATCCGCATTATATGTTTAAAGCCGTGAACCAGTTTTTACAGTCATCAGGAAAACGGCCTTTGTTTAATGTTCAGCTGGTAGGACTTAAAAAAGAAGTAAAATTGGAAAACAGCCTGTATTCTGTTCACACGGAAAAACTTTTGAAAGATGTGAAAAAAACCGATTTGATTTTTATTCCCGCTTTGAGCGGTGATATGAAAACTGCATTGAAGCTGAACAAAGATTTTGTGCCGTGGATTGTGCATCAGTATAAACATGGAGCAGAAGTAGCTTCACTGTGCATTGGCGCTTTTCTGCTCGCCTCCACAGGATTGCTCAATGGAAAAAAATGTTCTTCGCATTGGAATTCCGCCAATGAATTCAGGGAAATGTTTCCTGATGTGGATCTGGTTGATGGAAGCATCATTACCGAAGAACAGGGAATTTATTCAAGCGGGGGTGCCAATTCCTATTGGAGCCTGCTTTTATATCTCGTTGAAAAATATACCGACCGCGATACGCTATACTTGCATCCAAATTTTTTGCTGTGGATATTGACAGAGACAGCCAGGCAGCGTTCATGATGTTTGAAGGACAAAAAAATCATGAAGATGTTGAAATAAAAAAAGCGCAGGAGTTTATTGAGAAAAATTACCAGGATAAAATAAGTGTTAATCAATTAGCGGATAAGTTTGCCATTGGCAGAAGAAGTTTTGAGCGAAGATTTAAAAAAGCAACTAACAATACGGTTGTTGAATACATGCAGCGTGTAAAAATTGAAGCTGCCAAACGAAGCTTTGAAAGCAGCCGGAAAAATATTAATGAAGTGATGTTTGATGTGGGTTATACAGATACAAAAGCGTTCCGTACCGTATTTAAAAAAATAACCGGGCTTACACCGATTGAGTACCGAAATAAATATAATAAATAGGTAATTGCAGAGTAGAGATAACGTAAAAGAAAGAGGAAGATATTCGTTGGTGTTAAGATAATTTACCTACAACAGCTTAAAATATGTTTTGCCGTTTACAACGGTATCTTAGTTCTTCGGCAACTTCCGAAGGGAGAATGTTTAGAATAAAACCGTCCTGGTTTTTTAAAATTTGTTTCAGAAATGAGTATATCTGGTTTTCTTCAATTTTCGATCCAACATAAACCAAAACGATTTATAATTTTTCGGAAAATCAGTAGTGTGAAATTAATTTTGCTGACTTAATTTCATTGGAATAAATCGCATTCAGATTATACATTCCATTCGTGATTGTATGATTTACAGGAAATGCAAAAGTATTTGATCCTTTTTTGCCGGCAACGACCTTTGAGAAAACAGCAGCCCCGATAGCACTGTATAATTTCAGCGTAACAAATCCATTTTCAGGAATAGTGAACACGATTTTGAATTCATTTGAATGCGAATTAAAATGTACATAATTTATTTCGAACAAACTATCATTATTATAAATTGTATTCCAATGTGAATGCGAAAAACTACCATCAAAATCTGTTTGTTTAATTCTGTAAAATGAAGTGCCGTAATACGGGTTTTTATCAACCATATTATATTCATTTACCGATGTTGAATTTACTGCTCCATTGATAATGCCAATTGATTCTATTTCATTTAAATCCTTTGAGCGTTCAACTGTAAAATAATTATTGTTTGTTTCGCTTGCTGTTTTCCACTTCAAATTCACATGCTTTTGTTTTACCAGGTGTGCCTCAAATGAAAGTAATTGAACAGGAAGTGGGAAGGCTGACTGAGATAATGTATAAGGGCCAAACAGGGTTATACCAGGAGAAGTGACTGTATTTAAAGCCGTATTATTTGATTGAAATGGCACAGGGGCTTCCCATCCGCTGGAATACCGTTGAGCAACCAGCCCTGTTTCGCCATTTGCAGGCGCTTCGGCATCACCATAAGTAAAAGTAACCGTAAGTGTTCCGCTTGCACCGGTTTTATCTAACTGCCAAAAGCGGTCTACTACATTTGCGCTGTTGTCGCTACCAGATGGACCATTCATATTGGCAACCGCATTTGGTGTTACGGGATAAGGAGTATTATCCGCAGCAGAAGGATAGGTTGATGTAGTTAAATTTCCGATGGTGCCGGCAGTAAGATCAAGTGTCAGCGGGATAAAAGTTCCATCTGCTTTAGCATAAGGAATAACGTGCGCGCCTGTTGTACTGCCTATATTCCATTGCACTTTGCTCGAATTATCAACTTGTTCAGATATCAAAACGCCATTTGTGTAACCAATGCCTGTAGTTGCCGGATTGGATATAGTGACTGTATGAGAATTAAGATCTACCGGTCCGTTTGTTAATGTAAGAATGTTTGATACTTCTGTATTTATATTAACCGTAACACCATTTGATGCTTTATCTACTTCAGCATTATAAAATGTAGTGCCCGTTGTGCCACTGATGTTTTGTGCAGTGGTTCCCCAAAAAGTTACTTTCCCTGTACCTGTAGGATAGGAACCATCATTTATCCAATCACCTTTTAAATAAAAGTCACCATTATTTTCGGAGCTTCCGGTGGCGGAAGTAGTAAATGAACCTTCATCTGATACAATTGTCCCTGTGGAAATATACATCGTACCCGTATTAATTGCATTATCCTGTGTGTATCCTTTTTGAATAAAAAGGAAAGTTAAAAATGAACTTGCTATCAGTAAATATCGTTCGGTTCTTATCATAAATCTAATTAGTTCAAAGGTCAATAGACAATACAGAATAATCAATAATTACTGCACCAGTGAAACTATTCTCCAGAAAGATCCGGTGTAAACAAGCACAGCACCACCGTCACCTGTGATTGTTACGTTTGCCCCTGAGCCGGTTATAATTCGATTTGCTGCCACACTAAGTGTATTGTTAGTTAATACCAGGTTTCCGCCAGAATTGCTTACATAAAGCACCAGTCCGTCATAAGGTGTGTCAAAACCTGATATTGTTTTTGCTGAAGCATGAGAGAAATACAATACTGTTTTACCTGAGCGGGCATAGTCATTTATAGCACCATTGCTCGTACTGTTGTTGTAGGGAGTAAAAAGAATATCACCATTCACATGCAATTTAGCATTGGGTGTAGGATAACCAATACCCACGTTCACCGCATTTGCTGTTAATGAATCTCCTAAAACCATACTGTTGCTGGCTCCCACTTTTGCATTATACCCGATGGCTGTTGAATTGGACCAGGCAACCGATGTTGCATTGGCGCTGTCTCCGATATAAGTATTGTACGAACCGGTATTGTTTGTCCTGCCTGCTCCGTAACCAATCGCAGTGTTATAGCTGCCCCTTGTACTTTCAAGTGCTAATGCTCCGTATGCAACATTATACGAACCGTTCCTGTTTTGGAGCAGGCTGTTAAAACCGTAGGCTGAGTTATAGGTGCCGGTGGTGTCATTAAATAATGATTGATAACCGAATGAAGAGCTTCCTGACCCTGTAAGATTTCTGCTGAGTGCTGAGACTCCTACAGCTGTATTTAATGAACCGGTAATCATTGATGCCAATGCGCCTGCTCCCACTCCAGTGTTACTACCACCCGTAGTATTAGCCACAAGGGCACCATTACCTAAGCCGGTGTTGGAAACTCCGGTGGTATTTGCATAAAGTGCCCTATAGCCAAACGCTACCGTGGTGCTTGCGGTATTATTAAAGCAAGCACCATAACCAACAGCCGTTACCCACAATGGGTTGGTTGCTGAATATCCTGCACTGTCGCCAATAAAAACATTTCGCGATCCTGTTTTACAGCTGCGTCCTGCCATGTGCCCGATGATTGTATTGTAATTACCTGTTGTTATTGAATCACCTGCCCTATAACCAAAAAATGCATTCTGTAAAGTGTTATCAATTCTTCCTGCCTTCTGATTGTTTACTTTAAAAGTTAAAGGGATATCATCAGTTGTACCAAGGAAATTAGAACCGTCATCAACAGTACCAGCGTTTCCTGTGGTAAGCCAACCGGTACTGGTAAAAGGTGTCCATGCGCTTCCATTATAATACCAAAAACCTGCAGAACCATCGGTCTGGTAAATTAAAAGACCAGTCGCAGGTGAACTGATGGCAGTTTTCTGAGCGGCTGTCATTCTTGGTGCTAACATTCCTTTTGTTGTTGAGGTAAGATCAAGGATGGAAGATGCGGTTGGACTTGTTGTCCCGATACCAACCTGGGCTTCTGCCTGCTTATTATTAATTAATAAAAATACCATAAAAACCCAGGCTATTTTTAGAAGGTTTTTTTTCTTTTTGGTGTTCATAAAGCATGTATATTAAAAAGTAACATTTAGAAATAAATCATAAGCATTATATCTGACAAAATTGATTTCGTTTTGTCAATTTAATCAAACAACTTACAGTTTTATAAATTCAATAAAGATTCATTGATTTGAGAAAAAAGCAATCAACGTAAATAGTAGAAATTATCATTGATTATTTTGAATCTATTCCAAAAGACCATTAATGAGAGGAGAAATAAATGCACTGATCAACCGTATTAATTACAACTTAAAATGCTTTTTTAGCTCTTTACAGTTTTAAAAAACATGATTATTTAAAAATCTTACACTTTATTTTTGAGAATTCTGACCCCAAAAGGGAATTTTTAAAGCTCTTAAATACTATTCTGTCATTTCAATATTGCAAAACGGCCGATTCCCGTCATCTCTTTTTCTATCAACCCGGCTTGTCCTTAATTAACATTATATTGTTGGTATCTTGTATTGATTCATTGAGTCTCGCCTTAAGATTATTATCTAAGATTGCAAGGGTTATACCGGGTCGCGATATGCTTATACTTAATGCTTCTATATCATCGGGTTCAAGAATTAGTCTTTTTCAGCATTCAGTTCATCCAAAAAACTGAACAGGATTATGTCGATTCACATTCTTCTTCATATATTAAATTAACAAACAACAAACAAATAATTTCTAAACTCTTAAAAAAAAACTATTATGAAAAAAACAAAAAAACAATTTAGCATGTTACGTGTTGCATTTTGCCTGTTGGCTTTAATCTGTACAGGATTCAATTATTCCAATGCCCAGCCTTACCAGGATAATGATTTTGATGGTTATGGTTCCACCATCACTGACCCGGGAGGTGTAGCCAATAATCTTGATTGCGATGACTTTTGCTCAACATGTTACCCGGGAGCTACGGAAATCCTGGACGGATTGGATAATGATTGCGATTTCCTTATTGATAATGGCCTTATGACAGTGAATGTCGGTGCGGATGCAACCAGCCTTTTCGGGTATGCGGCCGGGCAGGATATATCAAGATCAGTCAGCATAAGCAACGGTTATCCTCCTTTTACTTATACCTGGACCATGGACCGCGCGCTCATTTGCAATTTTTTTAATTCTGCCGGTGACGAATTGTTTTATGGTGGCACTTGCGCTAATAATATTTGCCCGGGATCGGGTTCTCCAGTATCAGCACCTTCATGCGATGGTTCAACCATTAATTGCCGTTTGCTTGCCAGCGCTACCGTTTGTGTTACTGTTACTGATGCACAGAATTCAACAGCATCTGACTGCTTCGTTATATTTGCTGAAGATGCACGGTGTCATAGCGGCAACAATTCAAAAATCAATGTTTGCCACAGCACCGGAAGCTCATCTAACCCATGGGTGCAGATTTGCATTAGCGAAAATGCATTGTCTGCTCACCTGAGTCATAATGCAGGTGATTATGTTGGAATTTGCGATGCTCGCCTTGCTGGTAATGCTGACCAGGGTTCCGGTGAATTTGCAGTTAATCCAAATCCTTCCGCAGGCCAGTTTACAATTCAATACCACAGCGATGTTATTTCACAGCTTAGAATCAACGTTACTGATCTCGTTGGACAAGTTGTTTATCGTGAAAACGTAAGCGATTTTTCAGGACATCTGAACAAACAGATTGATCTTGGCTTTTTGAGCGCTGGTATTTATATGATAAATATTGAAAATGGAAGCAATCAATCTTTCCGAAAAATAATTTTGGAAAAATAGTAATTAATAATTCTGAGCTTCTTCCGGGTCTTTCGATTCTTACGAAGACCGGGGAAACACGGAAATTTACAGGATAAACCGGGAACGTTGTTCCCGGTTTTTTTTATTGTATTCCAGTACTGTTCACATACTGAAGTACAGAATTCAGATGATGAAAGAAAGAATAATTGGTTTTAGCTGGTGATAAAAGCAAATAGGTTGTAACCTGGCAGATGAAATAATAAATGCTATACGTTAGTACACTACATTTTAATGTGAGCAGCTTTTCTGTAACAAACCAAAACGCTACAACGTCATAGTTTATGTAATTAAAATTTTAATGATAAGATTAACTTTCGTTTAACAAAGTTTAACCCAACGTTAACGAAAAATAAAAATATGGAATGCAATTTTGCAATTAATTATTATTAACCAATTAAAAATAAAAAAAATGAATGCTACAAAAAAAATCAAATCATTGTTTGCAGGAGCAACATGGATCCTGCTGGGTGTATTAATCACTTCTTCTGGTGTGAATGCGCAGGCTGTAATTAAAGGAGATGCGACAGAAGATGCAAAGCAGATGATAAAGGAACTGAATGAGAAAATGGCGGAAGCATTCCGCTCGGGTGACATGATAAAAGTTGCAGATTTTTATGCTGATGATGCAACCGTAATTATCCCGGGAGGAAAAAAAATTGAAGGCAGGAAAGCGATTTATGAATACCTCACTACGTTAAAAAATTCAAAAGAATTTAAAACAGAAGTAAGCGATGTAAACGGCAGCGGAAAAATGCTTTACCAGGTAGGAACAGTTACATTTACCGCTGATAAGAACGGAAGCCCCGAAACCTATTCATCTAACCAGGTGAAAGTATGGAAACGCGGTTCCGGGTGGGATTATAAAATTTCAATTGACAGTTATAAT
>JBIOHJ010000003.1:0-50874 GCA_044448905.1 Bacteroidia bacterium
ACCCGCAACCGAATCAACCGGAAGATGCAGCTGCACACTCATTTGTTTTGCTTTTTCAATAATTGTTTTTGCTAAAACCAATTTATCTTCTTCGCACAATGACGAGCCAATGCTGCCGCCCATTGCCTTAAAAAATGTATACGCCATTCCTCCGCCAATAATAAGGTGGTCAACTTTTTTCATCAGCTGTTCAATAATTAAAATTTTATCCGACACTTTCGCTCCGCCCATAATGGCGGTAAAAGGCTTTTCGGCATGCTGCATTATTTTCTCCGCGTTTTTTATTTCATCAGCCATCACATATCCAAACATTTTTGCATTGGGGAAAAATTTTGCAATCACAGCCGTGCTTGCATGAGCGCGGTGCGCAGTACCGAATGCGTCATTCACATATACATCACCATGTTTCGATAATTTTTCTGCAAATGTTTCATCCCCTTTTTCTTCTCCTTTATAAAAGCGAAGATTTTCCAGCAACAAAACTTCACCTGGCTTCAGCGAAGATGAAATTTGAAACGCTTTATCGCTGATGCAATCATCAGCAAACTTTAACTCAACATTCAAAAGCTTTGAAATTTTTTTAACCGCATGCTTCAGCGAATGTTTTTCATAATCCACCGAACCATCTTCCTTTAATTTCTTCAACGGTCTTCCAAGATGGCTCATCAGCACAACGCTTCCTCCATCTTTTAAAATTTTATTTATAGTAGGAACGGCAGCCCTTATGCGTGTATCATCCGTTACCGCAAAAGTTTTTTTATCCAGCGGAACATTAAAATCAACTCTCACCAATGCCCGTTTGCCCGAAAAATTAAAATCATCAACTGTTTTCATATTGGAATCAATTATTATATAGCAGCAAATATAAAAGTTCATAGCGCCTCATTGGTAACAAACTTTAAACTTTAAACCTTAAACCTTTTCTATTTTTGCTCCATGTTATTTTCCTCCATCATTGGTCAGCAAACGGTTAAGCAGCGCTTAATACAGGCAGTGCAGGATAACCGCATTGCGCATGCTCAATTATTTTTTGGTGCCGAAGGGAGTGGAAGCCTTGCGTTGGCAATTGCTTTTGCTCAATATCTTTCGTGTGAAGACAGGAATGAAAATGACAGTTGCGGAAAATGTTCCTCCTGCGTCAAATACAACAAGCTCATCCATCCCGACCTTCACTTCTCATATCCGACTGCCCCGGTTAAAGACCGAAAAGCAAAGAGCGCTGAGTATGCAGGCGAATGGCGCGAAGCGGTGCTGGAAAACCCTTACCTGAGCTTACAGGATTGGTATGAGTTTATTGGTATTGAGAACAAGCAGGGGTATATGTCGGTTGAAGAGAGCGGTGAAATTATCCGCCACCTGACTCTCAAATCGTACGAATCTAAATACAGGGTGATGATTATATGGATGGCAGAAAAGATGAGAACGGATGCATCCAACAAATTGCTCAAGATAATTGAAGAACCTCCCGACAATACAATTTTTATCCTGGTCACCGAAAATTACGAACAGATTATCCAAACCATATTATCGCGCACACAGCTTGTTAAGGTGAACCGTGTTTCAGATAAAGAGTTAAGCGATGCGATAAAAGAAAAATTCAGCCTAAGCAATCAGGAAGCGCAGCGTATTGTTCATCTTGCTGATGGAAATTACAATGCTGCACAATCTCTTGCTAAGCAGGAATCGGGCAGCATCGAAATAGAGAAAGAATTTATTGACTGGATGCGCATGTGCGTTCTGCTGAACAAACCCGATAAGCAAAGAGAATATTTTAAAATGCTCAATGATTGGATTGATGTGATGGCAAAGGCGGGAAGAGAACGGCAGAAAAACTTTCTTCATTACGGGTTGGAAATTGCACGCGAATGCCTGATGACAAATTATGCAGATGCGTCATTGGTTCGCATAAACGATGAAGTCATTCCAACCTTCAGCCGTTTTGTAAAATTTATAAACTATCAGAACGCTGATTTATTTACCGAAGAGCTCAACAAAGCCAGCTTTCATATTGAACGCAATGCCAACCCACGCATTTTATTCTTAGATTTGTCGTTTAAAATGAACAGGATTTTGCAGGGCTGATTAATTTTTTTAAAATCGTACATCGTACATCCCGAATCTTACAACAATAATATGAGTTGCACAAGCTGCGGAACCGGAAGCTGTAATAAATTAAATGTATTTGATTGGCTCTCGGATATGGAATTGCCACCGGGTCAAAAGCCGTACAACATTGTTGAAGTGCGTTTTAAGGGAAGCCGCAAAGAATTTTTCCGGAATACCGAGTACCTCGAATTAAAAACAGGCGATATTATAGCTGTAGAGGCTTCACCCGGTCACGATATCGGAACGGTTTCTATGACCGGAGAACTGGTCAAATTACAATTGAAGAAAAAAGGGATTACTGAAGCGTCAGAGGAAATAAAAAATGTTTACCGGATAGCCCGCTTTGCCGACCTCGAAAAATATGAAGTGGTAAAAGCGCTTGAAGTGAAAACCATGTATCGCGCACGCGAATTTGCATCTTTCCTCCGATTGAAAATGAAATTAAGCGATGTGGAGTACCAGGGTGATGGCAAAAAAGCAACCTTTTTTTATACTGCAGAAGAACGTGTTGATTTCAGGGAACTTATAAAAAAGCTTGCCGAGGAATTTAAAATACGCGTTGAAATGCGCCAGATTGGCTTACGGCAGGAGGCAGGACGTCTTGGCGGAATCGGTTCGTGCGGACGTGAGTTATGCTGTTCAACCTGGTTAACCGATTTTAAAACGGTTTCTACAAGCACAGCACGTTATCAGAACCTTTCCTTAAACGCTGCAAAGCTGGCAGGGCAATGCGGAAAACTAAAATGCTGCCTTAATTATGAATTGGACAGTTATATGGATGCATTAAAAGACATTCCGGATTCTGATATTAAGCTTGAAACCGCGAAAGGAACAGCCCTCCATCAGAAAACAGATATTTTCAAACGCATAATGTGGTATGCATATCTTAATCCCGAGGGGCATTCAATTAATTCCGATACCTGGATTGCATTGCCGGTTGATCGCGTAAAAGAAATTGTTGAGCTTAATAAAAAATCCATCAAGCCCGAAGAATTAAAAACCGGAAATTTTGAAATTGAAGTTGCAGAACCTGATTATTCAGATGTAGTCGGGCAGGACAGCCTCACGCGTATGGACAGGCGAAAAAAGAAGAAAAAGAAAAAACACCATCGTCATCAGCAAAACAGGCAACCGGGTAAACCAGGTAATTAAGAACTACACCCAATGTTCCGTATTAACACAATAACGGTAGCTTTTATATTTTTCTCGGGCATTTTAGTTTTGATTACCTCCTGCGACCCTTCGCGTGTGTTTGAAGAAAATAAAAAGCTTGATGACAATAATTGGGACAAGGATAATGCACTTACTTTTTTAGTAAATATTGCCGATACCATTCATAATCACAATGTGTACATTAATGTGCGCAATGCGGGATTTTTTAATTTCAGCAACCTGTATCTTTTTATTAATACCCGTTTTCCGAATGGACAAATTGAACGGGATACACTGGAATGTATTCTTGCTTCACCCGATGGGCAATGGCTTGGCGATGGCTCAGGTGATATTTGGGACAACCGGATTTTGTTCAAAGAGAATGTTCGGTTTCCTATATCGGGGGAATACCGTTTTGAATTAATCCAGGCTATGCGCATTAATCCCTTGCCGGGAATTATGGATGCCGGTATCCGTATTGAAAAGGCTGAAAAAAATCTGAAGAAATAATAAAAGATAGCCACAGATTCACAGATTATTTTTTTTAGATTTTAATCTGTGAATCTGTGGCTTAGATTATTTTTCTCAATTCAGCATAACATCCTCTCAGAAAATAAATAAACCAGCTTACAATTCCGAAGAGCTTTACAGCATCTTCCAAAAACGAATCTTCGGGTATGGGCATAGGCAGTAAATCAACAACCGTTGAGATTCCGATAAGCGCGAACGCAAGAGCAAGAAGCAGGTATTCTGTTTTTAAAATTGTTGAACGGAAAACAAATAAGTAGAGAAGTAAAATATTTCCATAAATAACATATACCCCTTTTTCTGGAATGCCAATGTAATCGGGAAGGGCGCTTTCATGTAACAGGAATAAATCATCCAGCATCAGAAGTGAAGTTACAAGCCCCGAATAAAAAAGAAATGCCCGAATTGTCCCCGTTGCATTTGCCTTTGGAATTATTCCCCTGGTAAAAAAACAAATTGCTGCACTTGCACACCACAACAGAATTCCAATGTTCGAAAAAAAGCCGGTGTAAAAAGGCGCATCCATAATTGCAGTGGGGTCCTGTGTAAAATGATCAAGCTCCACATCATATTCTGTTCCCAACAATAGCACTCCCGAAAGTAATGCAGTAGTGGCTGAAAAAACAATGATAAGTATTGGAGAGATATTTTTTAACTGTTCCTTTAATGTCATTTTATGATGGCCGAAGTTTAAATATAATGAGGCGAAAGTAACAGGTAATTTATTTACTACAACAAATGTTGATAAAATGGTTTCAATAAAGCAATTTGTTAATAATCCTATTTGCATGGATTTCTTACAAAATCGTCTGAACTCATATTGCAACTACTCTTTACGGAAAAGCGTAATAGGTAAGACTTTATGATGAAGAAAATTTACACCGAACAATCTGATTTTTTAATATCCGATGCAACCCGCAAGGAAATAGACTATAAGCTGAAGGAAGAAAAACTTATCTATAAGATTAAAGAAGAGCTGTACTGCCAAAACGGGTACCGTATTTTCTTTGATCATTATGAAGAAGAATCCACGCATGTATTTATTGAAGAATATGCAAAGCGCAAAGCCTATTATATTTTAAACGGGCAGCGGATTTTGAGTGAAGAGGAAAGAGGGCAACTTTATTTCAACAATCTTGCAGGGTATTTTATCTGGCAGATTCAGCAAAAAAAACTATTCGACCTGCAGTGCTTATGGAGAGCCGGCAAAACTGAGCTGAAGAAAATTTCGGTAACCAAAGATTTTCTGCTCCTCGAAACACAAATAAAAGACTGCAAACTTGTAGATGAAATCACTGAAGCCGATTTGGAATTATTTACAGAGTATATTTTATCGGGCGATTATTCCGAAATCAATCATGCCGGCAGCTGGCAGAATTTCGAACGGATAAAAGCCGGTGATAAGATGCTGTTTTCGACCATTCCCTCATGGTATGAGTTTTATGATAAGGCAAACGGAACAAACGGTTTGCTTTCATTGCCCGATGAAAAGGGAGAGAAGGAAAAATTTTATCTCGGTTTGTTAAAGCAAAACCAGGCAAATCATGATGAGAAAAAAGAAACGGAAGAACAGCCGTCATTAAAATTCAATTACAAGACGCTCGATTTTTTCATAAACACTTTTGAAGATAAACAACTGTTAAAATATTTTTACGCTGCCGAAAAAAATCATCCCGAGTTGAATGCAAATGATGAACTGAACGAAGCGCTTTATCTGTTACAATTGTCGGAAAAAATAATTCCTGTGCAAAAAAATAAAAACTGGAAAGAAGCAGTGATTAATGCAGCGCTTCAATTTAAGAAAAAGAAAATAGCCGAAGCATTGATACAGGTTTTTGATGAATACAAAATGCGCCTGAAAGCCGGCATTCCTTTTCAAACCGAAACCGATTTGCTGCGCCAGCAAATTGCAAAGGCGAAAGCGGATAGGTATAAGGAGCAGATTTTAAAAGCCCGCAAGTTGAACGGTGAATCGGCCGATTTTAATTTTTAACGGTTACTTCTTGTTTATTTTTTGCGATTTTCTTTTTGCTTACTTGTCTACGCAAACCAGTAAGTTGTTAACACTAACCAGCCACTCGTTGCCCTTAACGAGAAAGCAGGTGTAAATCCCGTACCAATGGTTAAACTATTGCTTATAAAATAATTATGCTAATGTTTTTCAAAACTTCGCCCTCGCTTGTACCACAAAACTTCGCTGTTGCTGTAAATCGGCAGGGCGACCCATATATTCGTGGTTAGCTACATTTTTTACGATAAAGCCAATATCATAATGCTTTAAAAATGTATAAAAAATACGTGTATCAAAAGCCCAGTCGCCATCTGGGTGTGTTTCGCGATAATGTTTTACACCGTCAATTGCATAATTAAAAACATTATCAATATTTTCCATAAAGCTGTTGTACCGTACACTGGTACCAAAAATAACATGATTAAAAAAAGTAACTTCAATATCGCCTTTAAATTGCTGGCGGTAACGGTATTTTAAAACGTTAGTGGTATCGCTGTTTAGTTGTTTATTGATTTTATCAAAATCGCGATAAGTAGGATAAATGGAAGTATGCCCGGCTAAAATAGTAACGGGAAATTTCCACAAAGTTCCTTTTCCTGTTAACGTAAAATCAAATCCCTGTATGCGGGTATTTCCAATATTTAATGAAGCAAACCCAATTCCGATTGCAGGCGGTACCCCGTACACACCAAAAGTAAATTCCATCATATCCTCATACTCCTGCCAGAATCCGGCAATGTCAAGCGAGGCATTCCATTCGCTTATTTTAAAACCCTGGTTAATGCCAAATTCAGCAGTCCATCCTTTTTCGGGTTGCAGAGTATCGTTGGAAAAAATATTAATATCACCAACATTGGTTGTTATAAATTTTTCGGCAATAGAAGGAAAACGGTAACCCTCACCGTAAGAAGTGCGGAGATGAGTATTCTCAAATAAAGCATAATTAATTCCCGAACGGAAAACCGGGATGAATTGGGTTTTCACAGTATCAATGCGGTTTTGTTCCCAGCGAGCACCGAATGAAAAAATCCATTTGTTAAATTTATTATCAATTTGTGTATAGAAAGCAATGTTGTTGGCAAAATGATCGCCATATAATTCGCTCTTAACATCCGAATACATATCGGAAGTTCCAAAAGTCCAGGTCAGGTTTTCGCTGAATCTTTTCTGAAAAAGGTATTCACCATAATAAAGCGTTCCAAAGGATTGCTGGTTGGTATTATTATTATTATCGGTTTTAAAATAACGGGTTCGTATTTTATGAGTTTCGCCATTTTTATTTGCGTAGGTGATAAAAGGATCCACATTAAATCGCACAGTGGTGTATTCGCTGAGCGTAGTAGTTGCAGTATCTAATCCGCCTTGCGGAATTAATGCACCTGTACTATCATCCTCCCATATAAAAAACAGCACCCCGTTAGTATGCATGTAATTAGCATTAACACCTGCCGATAATCCTTCGAGGTTTTTGTCAAAACTGTAACGTGTATTTGCGTTAACCCTGAAATGCTCTTCGTGTTCCCCCTGCTTGTAGCCCTCGTCTTTAAAATAATTTCCGGCTGCCACCAAATCAAACCTGCCGAATTTCTGGCTATGGCTTGCACTCATTCCCTGTGTCATTTGCACGGTATCCCCACTCCAATCATACAATTCATTTTCGGGCGAATCGTAAACACCACCAAACAAAGTAATCTTTGTTTCGGGTTTTGATTTCGGGTAAGCTGTACGTATGTTAATGACTCCATTCATGGCCGATGAACCAAATAAAGCAGAAGATGCACCTTTCAGCACTTCAATTTGCTCGAGATTTTCGGTGGGAAGAAAACTCCATTTCACATCATTTGCATCGGCAGTAAGCATAGGCAAATCATCAACAAGCATTAAAACCCGGCTTCCGGCTCCATAACTAAAACCGCTTCCTCCCCGGATATTCGCCTGCCCGTCAATAACGGTTACACCGGGTACTTGGTTAATGGCATCGTCCATCGAAGTGGTATTTGTGTTTTCTACAAATGAGGGAGAAAGCACAGTCATTGATACGGTAACCTCTTCTATTTTCTGTTCGAACTTTCCCGCACTAACTACCACGGTTCCCAATTCAGTTGATGATGGGATTAAATCAATATTAATAATTTTTGCTTCAGAAGGTTTTAATAAAATACTTCTTGTTGTGGTTTTATAGCCAATAAAACGAAATGCCAAGGCATGATCTCCCGATGTTGTATTAAGCATATATTTTCCCGAAGAGTCTGTTACCACTCCCGAAGTATCATCAACTATAACATTAACACCCGGCATTTTTTCTTTGGTTGTAGCATCGCGCACCAAGCCTATAATTACGCAATCCTGCGCTTGCATAACCAAACAATAAAAAACGAGTAAAAACAATAAAAAGAGTTTTTTGAAGTTCATAGGTTTTTGGTTTATTTTGCCTGCAATATACAAACACATCACAAATTACAAACTACTATTTTTTTGAAGAATAAACTTATGAATTCTTCAGGTGAAGATTTAAAATTAAAAATTGCGTTGACACTTATACCGGGTGTAGGGAATGTTATTGCAAAAACTTTAGTCAGCTATTGCGGAAGTGTTGAAGGCATTTTTAAGGAAAAGAAAAAAATGCTGGAAAAAATCCCTGACATCGGCCATAAAACGGCCGAAGCAATAGTTGATTATAAGACATTTGATAAAGCGGAAAGTGAAATTGAGTTTATTGAGAAATTTAAAATCATTCCTTTATTTTATCTCGACAAAAATTATCCGCAGCGGTTAAAAAATTGTTCCGACAGCCCTGTTCTTTTATTTTATAAAGGCAGCATGGATCTGAACAAAGAAAAATTTGTTGCCATAGTGGGCACGCGTAATGCAACTGCTTACGGAAAAGAAATAACTCAAAAATTAGTTGAGGATTTGAAAAAAACAAATGCAACTATCGTGAGCGGGCTTGCTTACGGGATTGACATTTGTGCGCATAAGGCGGCACTAAAAAATGATCTGGACACAATCGGAGTGCTTGGTCATGGGCTGGATATTATTTATCCGCAGTTGCATCGTAATGTAGCATTAAAGATGATGGAACAAGGAGGCTTGCTCACCGAATTTCTTTCTGAAACAAAGCCCGACAAAGAAAACTTTCCGGCACGCAACCGTATCATTGCGGGAATTTCAGATGCAGTAATTGTGGTTGAAGCAGCGAAAAAAGGCGGGGCATTAATTACAGCAGAAATTGCCAACTCGTATAACCGTGATGTTTTTGCCGTACCGGGCAGAGTAAACGATACTTTTTCGGAGGGCTGCAATCACCTTGTCAAAATTAACAAAGCAGTATTGATTGAGTCGGCAAAAGATATTGAATACATAATGGGATGGGAGGAAAAGAAATCAAAAAAAGAAAAACAAAACCAGCGCAGCCTGTTCATTGAGTTAAATCCTGAAGAAAAATCATTAATTGAATTATTGAACAAATCCGGTGCACTTAATATTGATTCAATTTGCAGCAACGCATCTTTCCCGGTGAGCAAAGTTTCAGCAACATTATTAAACCTTGAATTTAAAGGAGTGTTAAAATCATTGCCCGGGAAGATGTACGAACTAATTTGATTTTTAAAATAATGATTAATTTTATAAAAAATACAATGAGAGTTTTCTACATAGTTTTATTTTCCCTCCTTAATTTTCCATTAAGTGCGCAAAACTATGTTCCGTTTGCTTTGGACAGTGCTGCATGGTCGGTTGACTTTATCACTCCGGGGCCATTTTCTCAGGAGTTTCATGTTCCGAGATTATATTTTATGAATGGCGATTCAGTGATCAACGGGTTGAATTACCATAAGACATACCAGTATGGAGATTCTATACCATTTAACTCAGGAGGATTGCTTACTTCCTTAATCCGTGAACAAAACAAAATTATTTACTGCAGGTATTTTAATTGGAATAATTTTTCTTCGGAATTTGAACTTTATAATTTTAACCTGACAATTGGCGATACTTTTTCATTTCCAAACATTATTGATTCTGTTAAAATGGTTCTTATTTCTGTTGATTCAGAATATACAACAACAGGTTATCGGAAAGCTTTCAATTTTAATATTGTTTATAATCCATCAGCAGCATTTTATATGAATCCGCGCTGGGTAGAAGGTATTGGTGATATAGTGAATGGAATTGTTTATCTGGAAGTTCCAATACTTGACTGGTGGTGTCAGGCATTGTGTTATAGCGAAAGTTATTTTTTAGTATGGAATTGGAACCAGGGCAATTGTTGGATAACGGGAATGGACGAAACGACACATTCAGAAAAAATTAAACTCTTAAATAACCCTTCCCTTGAAAAAATTCAAATTCTCTTTCCCGATAATCTTTTCATTGAAAAGGAAATCACAGTGCATGAGATTTCAGGAAAAATAGTTGGACAGTATAAATTTTATGATCAGGAATTTACATTATTTAAACATTCTCTTGGCAGAGGCATGTATTTTCTGGATATAAAATCAGGCGATGATTTTCTTAAAACATATAAGATTATTTTTTTGTAATAAAATATTCATAATTAATTTTAAACTTTCATGTACTCAACTCTGAAACCCATTCTTGAAAAAGAATTAAATGCAATCCGTGAAGCCGGATTATATAAACAGGAAAGAATTATTTCTACTGCCCAAGGCGCAGAAATTATTGCCAACGGAAAAAAGGTAATTAATTTTTGCGCAAATAATTATTTAGGATTATCGTCTCATCCAAAAATTATTGCAGCAGCCCAAAAAGCAATTGACACACACGGTTATGGGATGTCATCCGTACGGTTTATTTGCGGAACGCAGGATATTCACAAAGAGCTTGAAGAAAAAATTTCAAAATTTCTTGGTACCGAAGATTCCATCCTGTATGCAGCAGCTTTTGATGCAAACGGTGGTGTGTTTGAACCATTGTTTAACGAACAAGATGCCATTATTTCCGATGAACTGAATCATGCTTCCATTATAGATGGTGTCCGTTTATGCAAAGCCGACCGTCATCGCTACAAACACAATGACATGAATGTGTTGGAAGAAATACTGAAAACAACTCAGGAAAAACGCCATCGTATCATCGTATCAGACGGAGTTTTTTCAATGGACGGAACAATTGCTCAACTTGATAAAATCTGCGATCTTGCTGATAAATATAAAGCGTTAGTGATGATTGATGAATGTCATGCATCAGGATTTATGGGTAAGACGGGAAGAGGTACGCATGAATATTGTAATGTGGTGGGGCGCATTGATATTATTACCGGAACATTAGGCAAAGCATTGGGCGGTGCATCGGGCGGATTCACCGCAGGCAGAAAAGAAATTATTGAACTGCTTCGTCAACGCTCGCGACCATATCTCTTTTCAAATTCATTAGCTCCGTCAATAACCGGAGCTTCTATTGCAGTATTTGATATGCTTACCGAAACAACTGCACTGCGTGATAAGCTTTGGGAAAACACAAAATATTTCCGCACAAAAATTACTGAAGCGGGCTTTGACATTAAGCCTGGTGAGCATCCCATCGTTCCCATTATGCTGTACGAGGCAAAACTTGCACAGGAGTTTGCTGCGCAATTAATGGATGAAGGAATTTATGTAATCGGATTTTTTTATCCGGTGGTTGCAAAGGGAAATGCGCGAATCCGGGTACAGATATCTGCAGCTCACGAAAAGCATCATCTGGATAAAGCAGTTACAGCGTTTGCCAAAGTGGGGAAGGGGCTAAGTGTCCTGAATTAAACTCCCCTTACAAAAGCGTTCCGGAAAGCAAAATTGCTGCTATTGAAAAGTAAATTATCAAACCTGTAACGTCAACAAGGGTTGCAATAAACGGTGCGGAAGATGTAGCCGGATCAGCACCAAAACGCTTGAGCACTAACGGCAACATTGAACCCATGATGGTTCCCCACGTCACTACACCGATTAATGCAAATGCAATCGTAAATCCAATCAGCATCCAATGCGGGCCATAATATCCGCCAACTGCTTCGGCTGCTGATACACGAATAAACCCCAAAGCTCCTAATATTATTCCTAAAATCAACCCCGAGATAATTTCTCTTTTCATAATATGCCACCAGTCTTTTAAAGTCACTTCACCTAGTGCCATTGCACGAATAATTAACGTTGCAGCCTGCGAACCGGTGTTGCCACCACTGGAAACAATAAGCGGAATAAATAATACAAGCACAACGGCCTTTGCAATCTCATTTTCAAAAAAGCTCATTGCAGATGCGGTAAATAATTCACCGATGAATAATACTACTAACCAAGGTGCGCGTTTGCGAATCATTTTAGCAATTGAAACTTCCATGTACGGCTCATCCAATGCTTCTACGGCACCTAACTTCTGAATATCTTCTGTATCTTCTTCTTCTGCAAGCTGCAGTACATCATCAACTGTTATTATGCCAAGCAACGTTCCTGATATATCAATAACAGGAAGGGCTACCCGTTCATGCTTTTTAAATTCATTAATCGCCACTTCCTGATCATCAGTTACAAAAAGCGAGGCGAACTTTCCGTCTGAGATGTCCTTAACTTTGGTTGAAATTTCAGCCAGCAGCAATTCACCCGCTTTAATGTCATCAATCAGCTTACCTTTTTCGTCCACAACAAAAAAAACATCCAGAGTTTCGCTGGTTGCACCGTATGCACGAATGTATTCAAGAACCTGTGAAACTGTCCAATCCTGTTTCAATGCAATGAAATCAGGAGTCATCAATCGCCCGATACTGTTTTCGGGATAACCCAAAAGTTTTAAAGCAACTGCCCGCTCGTTTTGCGTAAGAAGACGCAGATGCTTATTAATTCCCTCAGGCGAAAGCTCTTCGAGCAATCCGGTACGCACATCAGGTGCAATGTCATTTAATATGAGCGCCACCTGCCGGTGAGGTAATATATCAAGTAAATCTTTTTGAAAACTTTTGTCGAGCAATTCAAAGGTTTGCGCAGCCTGTTGCCGGTCCATACAACGGAATAAATAAATCTGGAGCCCTTCGGGTGAATCTTTTAACGCTTCGGCAAGCTCGGTAGGAAGCAATTCAGCAACACTTCGCTTTAACGCGGTTGCGTCACCGGTCTGAAGTTTCGCAAGAAGCTCGTTTCGTGCTTCGACTGTTTCCATGCCAGTTTTTACCGTTTAGATATTGTTAGTACAGATTCTTAAAAAAATTTTTGAATTATACCGCTACCGTTGCTTTAATTGCGGGGTGAGGATCGTAATTAATTAATGAAAAATCTTCGAATCTAAAATCAAAAATATTTTTAACAACAGGATTCATGATTATTGAAGGTAACGGTCTTGGAGTTCTTGATAATTGCAAATATGCCTGTTCAAAATGATTGGAATAAATATGAGCATCGCCAAATGTGTGAATAAACTCTCCCGGAATCAGGTTGCAGACCTGCGCTACCATCATCGTCAGCAAACTATAAGAAGCAATGTTAAAAGGAACTCCGAGGAAAATATCCGCGCTGCGCTGATAAAGCTGGCATGACAACCTGTTGTTAGTTACGTAAAACTGAAATAAAACATGGCATGGGGGTAATTTCATTTTATCAATTTCCCCTACATTCCATGCGCTAACGATTAATCTCCGCGAATCGGGATTTTTTTTAATCTGCCCGATCACATTGCTGATTTGATCAATTGTTCGCCCGTCAGCAGCTGTCCAGGAGCGCCATTGATGGCCATATACTGGGCCCAGATCACCATTCTCATCAGCCCATTCATTCCAGATGGTTACATTATTTTCATTTAAATATTTTATGTTGGTGTCACCTTTCAAAAACCAAAGCAGCTCGTGAATGATAGACTTTGTGTGCAGCTTTTTTGTTGTAAGTAATGGGAACCCTTTGCTTAAATCAAAGCGCAACTGGTAACCGAAAACACTTCGCGTACCGGTTCCTGTCCGGTCACTTTTATCGATGCCGGTATCGAGAACATGTTTTAATAAATCAAGATATTGCTGCACTAATACTTTTTATTAAATTATTTTTTCTTAGCTTTTTCTTTTTCTTCTGTAGATGCCGGCTTAGTCATCATTTCAAGATTATTTTTTGCAAGAGTAAAATCAGGAAATATTTTAATTGCCGCTTCAAAGTCAGCTTTAGCTTTATCGGGTTGAGCCAGATCTTTTTCCATCACACCGCGTAAGTTGTGAGCTGCAGCAGCCAGTGGAACTTCCTGTGCATTTTGCTCGTCTGATGAAATTTGTATTTTTTGCGTTAATGCATCCTGACTCTTAAGCAAAATATCAATACTTGTTGTGCATTCGCCATAGCGTTTCAGCTGGTATTGCAATATGGCAATCTGATAAAGATGATACATGCTGTTTGTTTTACCATATAACTTTTCATACAGGGCAAGTGCTTCCTTGTCGTTTTTCATGGCATTGAGGCAAATAGCAGAAAGTTCCATCAATTGTAAATTTTCGGGTTGTTTTGCCAAAACAATATTTGCAGCAGCATTACTTTGCGGATATGCGCCCATCGAAAAATAAACCCGCGCAAGCGAATCTAAATAATCAAGCCGTTGCGGATATTTTGAAATCAGAGAAAATAAAGCATTCTTAGCCACGTCATAATCGGCAAACAATAATGCAGTGTGATAAACTTTTATTTCAACAGGCATGGTATCAGTAACCGGTTCGGCAGTAGAAGAAACAGGTTTATCGGCAGGTTTGGCAGCAGATTCTGTTTTCTTTTGCTGGGAAAACGAACTTGAAAAAGCAATTAATAATGCCGCTAAAATTAATATTGATTTTTTCATATTTATTTTTTCCTTATCGTGCAAGTTTACAAAAATTCAGCAGAATAAAATCAACTTTATATAACTTTGAACCATTATTTTCGTTAATCTATTTATGAGACCACAACTAAACAGAATTTTTTCTTTCCTGCTCCTTCTTTCCTGCTTTCTGTTTCTCTTTTCTTCTTGTTTTATTTTCAAAAAGAAATGCGATTGCCCAAAAGTTGGCAAAGTAAAAACCGAGGTTGCAAAAAAGCCCTGTTGAATTTTGACTTTTACCTTCTTCCCCCAATAAAATCTTGCCTAATTTAGCACGCTTTTTAAAAAAGTTAGTAGCATTACAAACGGTTTATAGTTATTGCTAATTCTTAAATTCGTATTTCGCAGATAAATGAAACTCTCAGAAATAAAAACCGGACAGCGATGCATTATCGAATCATTTACCGATGAGTTTCTGAAACTAAAACTGATGGAAATGGGTTGCATACCCGGTGAGGAAATTGAAGTGGTTCGTGTGGCGCCTCCCGGTGATCCCATTGCAATTAATGTAGCTAATTATACGTTGAGCTTGCGGCTGAGTGAAGCGGAAACAGTCGTTGTAAAACCATCTATTCAAACACCTGCTAAATAATAACAGTCTTCATTGATGAACCGAAGAATTAAAGTGGCTTTAGTTGGCAATCCCAACAGCGGGAAGTCAACTCTTTTTAATGCCCTTACGGGGTTGAATCAAAAGATTGCAAACTTTCCCGGGGTGACTGTGGAGAAGAAAACAGGCTTTTGTACTATCAAAAATAAAAACGGTGACATAGTTACTGCCGAAATTATTGACCTGCCGGGAACCTATAGCCTGTATCCTAAGACGTTAGATGAGCAGATTCCGTTCCAGGTGCTTTGCGACCCCGGGAATGAATCACACCCTGATGTTACGATCATCATTGCAGATGGAACCAATCTTAAGCGAAGCTTGTTTCTTTGTTCGCAGATTGCGGATTTAAAAAAACCTGCCATCCTTGCCGTCAACATGATTGACCTTGTTAATTACAAGGGAATCAGAATAGATTTTGTAGCGCTTTCAAAAAAATTAGGAATACAAGTTTTTCCTATGGTGGCAAGGAAAGTGATAGGCGTGGAGGAATTAAGGAAAGCTTTGGGCGAAGAAATTCCAGTTCACGAAAACGATTTCATTGATTCGAAAAAATTTGCGCCTGAAGTTGTTGAAGACATCCGAAATGAAGTTCATGCAAACAGTGATTACGGAGCTTTCCAGATTGCCAATAATATTGAAGCAATAAAATGGTTTGAAAAAAATCCGGAGAAAAAAGAAAAAATAAAATCATTGCTTCAGCGGCATGCATTTGACAGCACCCAGCAACAAGCCACCGAAACACTTGAGCGGTATAAGGTGATTACCCAACTAATGAATGAATGCGTAAAAACTGAAGAAATAAAAAAACGGCCAGAATGGAGCAAACATCTTGACAATATACTCATGCATCGCTTTTGGGGATATATTATTTTTCTGACTGTACTCTTTCTCATTTTCCAGGTAATTTTTTCAGTTGCAAAAATTCCGATGGATTTAATTGATAGCATCTTTGCCGGCATGGGAAGTTATGTGCATGAACATTTGCCGCGCGGAGTCTTAAATGATTTACTTGTTAACGGCATCATTGCCGGGCTGGCGGGTATTATCATTTTTGTTCCGCAGATTGCTTTATTGTTTGCATTTATCGTTATTCTCGAAGATACCGGCTATATGGCCCGCGTTAGTTTCATCATGGACCGCCTGATGAGAAGGTATGGATTAAACGGGCGTTCGGTAATTCCACTCATCAGTGGAGTGGCATGTGCTGTGCCTGCTATTTTGTCCACACGCACCATTCAAAGCTGGAAACAACGCATTATCACCATCATGGTTACCCCCCTGATGAGTTGTTCGGCAAGGCTGCCAGTTTATGCGTTAATTATTTCAATGATCATTCCTTCAAAACCTGTTTGGGGTTTCATTAATAGGCAGGGATTGGTATTAATGGCTTTATATCTCATCGGTTTTTTTGCAGCTATTGGCTCGGCATTTTTAATGAAGTTGTTTGTGAAAGTACGCGACCGTGATTATTTCATCATGGAGCTTCCATTGTATCGTGTACCACGCTGGCAAAACGTTGGAATTACTATTCTTGACAAGGTAAAAATATTTTTGTTCGATGCCGGAAAAGTCATCATTGCTATTTCAATCATTCTCTGGTTTCTTTCTTCGCGCGGACCGGGCGAGCAGTTTGGAAATTACCAGCATAGTATCGATTCGTTGTCAATGTATAACTCACCCATGCACAACCAGGCAATAAGTGCATTGCAGGCACAGAAGCTTGAAGCTTCGTATGCAGGCAAAATGGGAAAGTTGCTGGAGCCTGCCATCGAGCCGTTAGGCTTTGACTGGAAGATTGGCATTGCTCTTGTAACTTCGTTTGCCGCGCGCGAAGTATTTGTAGGAACCATGAGTACCATTTACAGTGCGGGCGCTGATAATAAAGAAGAGCTGACAGTGCGTGATAAAATGATGGCTGAAATAAATCCGAAAACCGGAGAACAACGTTATACCGTAGCCGTGGGATGGTCTCTCATGTTGTTTTATGCTTTTGCCATGCAGTGCATGAGTACGTTGGCCGTTGTAAAACGCGAAACCAACGGATGGAAATGGCCCATCATCCAGTTTGTTTATATGGGCGTGCTTGCATACCTAGCAAGCTTTATTGCATTTAATTTATTGAAATAAACTCTTTTTCCATTTTGCGGAAATATTTATTGCATAAGCCCAAACACGTGGTTTTATAATTGCAGAGAATGTTTATATTTACTCCCTGAATATTTTTTTATTCGTTCTTAAAATTCATAAAAATTATAATTATGGACCCAAACTTATTTCACATTGATGGTGAGCGGCTCGTAGAAGTTCTCTTCACCATTGTTGTCCTTTCGTTTTTTGTCGAAAGGGCGCTTTCATTAATATTCGGCTCCCGTTTTTATGTCACGCGTCTTGAGGATAAGCACATCAAGGAACTGATTGCATTTACGGCAAGCGCACTCATCTGCTGGCGGTGGCAGTTCGATGCTTTAAGCATTTTGCTGGTACAGGAAAAAATGACCATTTACGGCTATCTCATTACCGGTGCCATTATTGCAGGAGGCACCAAAGGTTCGGTTAAATTATTTCACGATGTGTTAAATATTAAAACCACTGCTGAACGCGACCGTGATCTTGCGCGTGCGCGTGCCAGGAATGTTACCAATCCTATATGAAAAAATTATACTTCCTGTTTATTTTTTTCCTTATTGCTGAGCTTTGCTTTGCTGATTTTCTTGTTACCAATCGCAAAACATCAGTTAAAAGCGCTCCATCCAGCCAATCAGGAATTGTAATGCAGCTGGAAGAAGGCACTACTCTTTGCCTGCTGGATGATGGACATCAGACAAATAATTATTACAAAGTGCAAAGCAATCTTTTTGCGGGCGAAGCATTTATATACCGCACGTTTGTAAGAAGATTTACAGGAACACCAGGTGGTGCAAATACATGCACTGCTGATGTGAACGCAAAAATTGAAGTGAGGGTTGTTGATGTAGGCGCGGGATTATGCACCTTAATTAAACTGCCCGATAACAAGTACATCGTTTATGATGCGGGAAATAAAAGCAATGCAACCATGAGCCAGATAAACCAGTTTATTCAACCTACTGATAAAATTGAATTAATGGTACTGAGCCATACCGATGCCGACCATATTGGTAACGCTGCCGATATACTCCGCAACTATACTGTAAAAAAAGTGGTGTGGACGGGCTATGACCGGTCCATGACTTCGACCCTTGCACCAACGGGAGTTTTTACCGACCTTGAATCTGAACTGGTAAATCATCCTTCCATTGTAAATATTAATCTTAACCATATGGACAGCATAATTACTCCCGGTGTTCAGGCTACTTTCGGAAATGTTAAGCTCACTTTTCTTTGCGGGTTTGGCGAGCCGTTAGCCGAATGGGGATTGTCGGATAAAGCCGAAAAGATTAACGCGGTAAGCATTGTCATGAAATTAGAGTACAAAGGGAATTCTGTTTTGTTTTGCGGTGACGCGGTAGGAAGGCATAACGGGGACACTGATCCCGATGCATTAATTGCCACTGAAAAATATTTAGTTGATCATGCTTCGCAATTTTTATCTTCCACAATACTTATTGCACCACATCATGGTGCCGATAATGGAAGTTCAACCGATTTTATTGAAAAAGTAAATCCTAAAAAAGTTGTTTTTTCGGCAGGGCATAAATTTGCGCATCCCAGGATGACAGCCACGTCAAGATACCTTACGTTTGGCATAAACCCAAGCAGCATGTTCCGTACCGACCGTGGCGATGATGAAAGTACTAACGAGTGGGATCACGACCGGATTACCGGCTGCCAGGATAATTCAGGTGATGATGATATCCGGATTGAACTGCTTTCTAACGGCACGTTCAGCATTAAATACATTAACCCGGTTTCGGCCTGCGAGTAGAATTTTATAATTTCACCATAATTAATCGCAATGAAAACTGTATTGAAATATTTAACCGTATTGTTGATTATTTTCATCGTTTCAGGAAAATCTTTTTCTCAACCATTATCCTTTATTATTGATTCAATTAGTTTTTCATCACTGGATTTGGAAGGTGGTAAAACCATTATTACGATTGCCGATTTGAACCAGGATGGCAACCCCGATTTGTTTTCTATTGGTGACCATGGCAGTCCTTATGTGAACTCACCTCAGCATGGTATTTCTTTATGGTTTGGCAACGGTACAGGTACAGGCTGGACGTTATACCAGACAGGTGATTTTGGCTACGGAGGAATTTCGGCTGGCGATTTAAATAACGATGGATTGATGGATGTTGCTTATGGTATGCATCATAATTACTCGTCAACCGATTTTGGCGACCAACTTATTGAAGCTGCTTTAGGTGATGGCACAGGCTTTAACTGGATTCCATGGGATGATTCGCTTGCCACTGCCGGTGAAACCTACGGCATGTTCGGTACGGATATGGGCGATGTGGATAATGACGGGTTGCTCGATATCGGCTCCACTTCATTTGGTTGCTGTGCCGGCTATCATGTATATAAAAACCTCGGTACGGGGGTGTGGCAGCATTTTTACGGGTATGTGGGTGGTAATGCTTCCAACGTATTTTTGTTTGGCGATATCAATCACGATGGGTTGTTGGATTTTGTAACCGCGCATCAAAACGGAACTCCATATTTCGGTGATGGCACCGGTAATTTTGTGCTCAGGCATCTTAACTTACCGGCACCGGGATTAGTTGGCTTCAGCGATGTTACATTGGGTGATGTGAATAAAGACGGGGCGGATGACATTGCATTTACACAAAATAACGGTGTGTTTGTTTACCGCTTTGATACAACAACACAGCTATGGGTAAATATGTCGGGTATATTACCCGCAAGCGGGTTTCATCCGCATGTGCGTTTGTATGATGTGAATAATGACGGCTTCCTGGATGTAATAGCCAGCCAGGCAAACACAGTAAAAATATGGACAGGCAATGGCGGAACCGCATGGACACTGGTTAATTCCATTACAGTTTCTAATATGGATTATTCACGCAGCATGGCTGTTGGCGATGTAAATCATGACGGCAAGCCTGAAATATTTATATGGGGACAGTTTCCTACCGGTCTTTTCAATTACGAAAACAAGCTGATGATACTGCGCGATACAGCAACTGTAAATGTTTTGAATATATATGCACTCAATCCCGTTGCTTACGAATGCCTGCCAAACGGAAGCGTGCAGTTTATTCACTGGAACAGTTCAGTGCCGGCAAATCACAGCAGCTCGGTTTCGCTTGAATTTTCCTCAACCGGGGCGGGAGGCGCATGGTCGGTAATTGCAGCGGGAGTGCCGAATAACGGAACGTATCAATGGTCGATTCCCGGTGCCATTCAATCGGCAAATTGTTTTATACGATATATCCTTACCGATAGTGTAACACAGCAAACCGATACTGCAATTACTTCAAATCCGTTTAACATAGGGTGCGTGTTGAATACGGGAATAAGCCAGTTAACAGGTGGCAGCAGCAGTTGGCAGGTATATCCAAATCCGGCAAATGAAAGCCTCACCCTAGCCCTCTCCAAAGGAGAGGGACCGAACGCTGCCCGAAATTCCATCCTCAGAATTTTTGATTTGACCGGGAGAGAGGTTTTTCAATCTTCAATCTTCAATTTTCAATCTTCAATCAAAATTGATGTTTCCGGTTTGCAAAACGGGGTTTACTTTATCCAGTTGAATTCGGCAGAGGTTTGTTACCGGACAAAATTTGTGAAACAATAATTACTGCTTCACAATTTTCTTTACCACTTTTCCCTCATCTGTTATCACTTCAACAAAATAAATTCCGCTTGCCCAGTTTGCAGTTTGCAGTTTACAGTTTGCAGTTGGCTCAGTAATTTTTTTTCTGAAAATTATTTCTCCCAAAACATCGGTTATAATTATTTCATCGTTTGGCTGAAATTGGAAATTTGAAATTATTAATTCATTTGAGGAGGGATTGGGGAAGATGAAGAGATGGTTTGGAGAATTCTTTTCTGCAATGTTTGTTGATGTCGGGCAAACTCCGCAGGTGGTATCTATAGTGTATTTCCAGAGATCGTTATATACACCAAAAGATGAGATGCCAGAAATACCACCGAATAAATAAAAATCTACATTGTTATTAGTCCATCCAAGTGCACCTCCTTTGGGCAATGGTTTATTTGAGGGGCTTGAAACGCCTAACATCCCCCAATCATTGGTAACAAAGGGAAAACTAAAAGTACTATCTCCGCTTATCCAAGTCCATTGCTGCGTTGACAAACAATATTTCCAAAGATCATTTAATGGAAAAAGGGTATATCCTCCATAGAACCAAAAATTTCCACCAAGGTCCTTCCAAACTGCCCGACTCTCAATACGAACCGGGGGAACGTTATTTGTTGAAGCCACACATTGAGTACCATAAATTCCATTAAAGTTTATGATAGTATCACCGCCCATCCATGCCCAGTTGTTTGTTATTGGATTAAATCGCCACATATCGCTTTTAGAAGTCCCATATTCCCATCCATTAAATAACCAGAAGTTACCAATATCATCTTTCCATTTGGAATAAGCCCTTCGCCCTCCTGGTGTGTTGGCAGGATCTTCAATCGATTCTGTTCCGTAAAAGCTCGGTTGATTTCCAGATGATGAGCCCTTCATCCATGTCCAGGTATTTGTTACAATATTATATCTCCATAAATCATTTAAAAAGTCAAGGGAATCACTTCCACCAAAAAGCCATAAATCCCCATTATTATCTGTCCAACTTATTGCAGTTTCACATCTTGACCTTGGATAATTCAATACGTTAGGAACTCCGATTATTCCATAAATGCCGGGTTGATTTGGGATATTCGGTCCTTTCATCCATGTCCATTCATTTGTTATCGGATCATATTTCCAAAGATCATTATAAACTGTATAGGCAGAATCTGATTTTAATCCTCCAAACATCCAAAAGTTTCCTTGTAAATCAACCCATGAAACTGCTCCCCATCCTCGCGAAGGTGGATTATTAATTGGAGAAGGGATACCTTGTATTCCGTAATTACCCAGATCACCCCCAATACCCGAGCCTTTCATCCAAGTCCATTCATTGTTTGTTGGATTATATTTCCAAAGATCATTAAACTCCTGTTTAGGAATTTGATTCCAATTGGTTCCGCCAAACAACCAGAAATTGCCGTTTAAGTCAGTCCATTCACAAGCTTCATACACGGCACGAGGCTTATTTGATGGACTTGATACCCCTTGAATTCCATAATAGCCTGTTGAGTTTGGAATACTATCTCCGTGTATCCATACCCATTCACCTACCTGCGAAAAGCAAAGTGTAATTGAAAAACAAAAAATAAATGTGGTAAATATTTTTTTCATCCCATTTAATTTATCCCAATAAATTCCCTCACCCAAAGGTAAGCTAATTCATTTATCCAACGTAGCTATTTTTTAGAGTAGTTGGACAATGCATAATTCAGCAATCATTTAACCCTTTTCACTTCCCATCCGCTGTGGTCGGGATATCTGCGGAAATCCGTCAGCTACAGATGGAAGTTGGAAACCATCAAATCATTTGATTAATTTGCAACCCAAAATAAAAAAGTATGAAAATAGTTGTGCCTATTGATTTTACAGTGGTAACCGAAAATGCTTTGAAATTTTCAATCGGCTTAACCGAAACGCTGCCCGTAAATAACATTACATTATTTCATGTTGTTGCTTCCGAAAAAGACGCGTCACCAGCCACGGTTAATTTAAATAAGTTGATTGATAAATATAAAGAGCAAACCCGTATTACGCTCGAAAGCCATATAGCGCCCGGGAATATTTTTGACATGATAGGCAAAACAGCCGCTGATTTGCAGGCAGCCCTTATCGTAATGGGTACGCACGGCATAAAAGGCATGCAGCGCATTATTGGCAGCCGAGCCATGCGGGTAATTACCAATTCCGAAACCCCGTATATTGTGGTTCAGCAAGCGCCATATAAAACAATTAAAAAAATTCTTATCCCGGTTGACTATTCCCGCGAAGGAAAACAGCTGCTGCCATTGCTTCAAACATTAAATGAAAAGTTCAAGGCTTCGCTGCTGCTCATCAGGCAAAAAGCAAAGGATGAGTTTATCAATAGCAAAATAGACAATAACCTTGGTTATTTTAAGGCGTATCTTAAGGATAATAATATTCCCTTTACGGTATCGGGTTCTTATGCTGCTTCCTCCAAATACAAAGATGTTTTGCACGAAGCCAGCTCATCTGATGCCGATATGATTGTTACCACCATTGATCCCGAAACCGATATTACGGATTACATAATGGGTGTTGAAGAACAAAAGCTAGTAGCTAATGAATCACAAATTCCGGTGCTGTGCATCAATATCAAACACTTCATGAACCGTAAAGGCGGCATTTTTGAATTAATGTAAAAAGAGAATTGCCACGAATTACACTAATTTGCACTAATTGAATTCGTGTTAATTTGTGTAATTCGTGGATGATCTCAGGCGCTGCCGATATTTTTAATCTTTCCTTCTTTCTGATATTTTTCGAGTTCGCGTAAAGCATCCGTTGCAATCCAGCGTGAAGTTGCATCACCTTTCGCGTAAATTTCTTTTGCAGCTTTAATTGCTTTTTTACATAAGCGTTTATTCCGTTTCCCGATTTGGCGCAATGCCCAGTTCACAGCTTTCTTTACAAAATTCCTTTCATCATGAGATTCGCGAATGATGTGTGGAAAAAATTTTTCATACGCTGCATCTTTTGCTGTTTTATTATGAATGGCGAGCTCAGCCATCAGCACAAACCCCGCACGTTTTTGGAATTCAGTTTTGAGCCTGGTCCATTCAATCGCTTTCTCAAAAGCATAGGGAGTTTTGGTAAATAATGTTCCGCAGCAATTGTCCACAGTATCCCACGAATTAAAATCCTTTAATAATGTTTCCATTAGTTTTTCCGTCACCTGTTTCGGATCGGCAATAAATATAGCAATGTGCTTTGCTTCATGATTTCCAGTTTTCCAAAGCTGCATGGCAAGTTCATGATTTTTGCCAATCTTTTTCGCAACAACACGCATTTGAGGAGTGGTCATGCCAAAGCTGTTCACGCCTGTTATGCCGAAATATTCCTGCTTCGATTTTGCTTTCGCGGAAGAAAGGCTTTTTAATTCATCAATAATTTTTTTAACAGTATCCATAAGTTTTTTCCGAACTTTGACAAAATAACAACATAAGAAGAAATTAATGTCGTTGGTAGAAATAAAAGTTCCCAGCCCCGGTGAATCCATTTCGGAAGTTCAGATTTCGCGATGGATAAAGCATGACGGGGATTACGTGCAAAAAGATGAAGAGATTGCCGAAATAGATTCGGATAAAGCAACGCTTACCTTATCTGCGGAAGCCGATGGCATTTTGAAAATTTTAGTGAAAGAAGGAGAAACTGTTCCTGTGGGGACTATAGTTTGCACTATTGATACGGAAGGGAAGAAATTAGAAGTCAAAAATCAGAAGTCAGAAGAAAAAAAACCGGAAGCCGCAAGCCAGAAGCCTGAAGAGAAACAACCTCAAACCACTCAGAGCTATGCAAGCGGGGTTCCTTCCCCATCAGCCGAAAAAATGATGAAGGAAAAAAATATTTCTGCTTCTCAAATTTCCGGAACAGGTAGAGACGGACGAATTACAAAAGGGGATGTTCTTGAAGCAATAAATAAGCCTGCAATGGCAACTGTCTCCGGTTCAAGAACAGAGCGCAGAGAAAAAATGTCAATGCTTCGCAAAAAGGTTGCTGAGCGATTGGTAGCCGTGAAGCAGCAAACTGCCATGCTTACAACATTCAACGAAGTAGACATGAGCGCCATAGTGGAAATTCGTAAAAAGTATAAAGACGCATTTAAGGAAAAGCATGGAGCCGGCTTAGGTTTTATGTCATTTTTTACTAAAGCAGTTTGTGAGGCATTAAAGGCGTTTCCGGCAGTTAATGCCCGCATTGATGCTGATGAAATTGTTTATCATGATTATTGCGATATAGGCATTGCCGTTAGCGCACCAAAAGGGCTGATGGTTCCGGTAATCAGGAATGCAGAAAGTTTAACGTTTGCGCAAATTGAATCGGCAGTTCTTGACCTCGCAACCAAAGCGAGAGAAAATAAATTGACCATTGAAGAAATGACAGGGGGAACATTTACAATTACAAATGGCGGAGTTTTTGGTTCGATGCTTTCAACTCCGATTCTCAACCCGCCACAAAGTGCCATCCTCGGAATGCACAATATTGTCGAGCGACCGGTTGCATTAAATGGTAAAGTTGAAATCCGCCCCGTTATGTATGTGGCTTTGTCTTATGACCACCGTATTATTGACGGAAAAGAATCGGTAAGTTTTTTGGTGCGCGTTAAACAGATGCTTGAAGACCCAACGAAAATGCTGTTTGAAGGAAATGACCCGGTAAAAGTGCTATTAAATATTTAACCTTCTTCGGCTACTACTTCTGTTACTTCCGGCACCATCTTCTTCAGCAAATTTTCAATTCCCGATTTCAAAGTAAGAGTTGAAGAAGGACATCCGCTGCACGAGCCTTTTAAAATAAGCGTTACCACACCCGCAGAAAATGATTTGAAATGAATGGCACCGCCATCCTGCTCAACTGCCGGGCGTACATATTCATCAAGCATGCTTTTTATTTGTTCTTCGATTCCGGTTGAGGTGGAAATTTCTTTTTTCAGCTCTTCTTTCTCGATTGTCAGTTTTTCATTCTCAGGGGATGACTGAAAAGGACTTTTTAAAAATAGTTTTTCATTCCCGGTAAAAAATCCTTTAATAAACTCACGAAGAATAGCAAGAATATCATACCAGTCAATATCATTTGCTTTTGTGATGGCAATAAAGTTTGAGGTAATGAAAACAGATTTCACTCCTGTAAAATCAAAAAGCTGAAATGCCAAAGGGCAGTTTGAAGAGTTTTCTTTACTGAAATATTCGACAACTCCTTCAGCCAATAGCATTTTATTCACAACGAATTTCATTGCAGCCGGGTTGGGTGTGGATTCGGCATACACTTCAATATATTTTTTTGTGGCTTCCATTTTAGGTTTTATCACTTATACTTTTGATTCGCTTTTTCACTTAACTTCTTTTCCAATTCTGCAATTTTCTTATTTCCTGATTTTATCGTTGAATTTTTTCTCATCATTGCCGGGGTGAGAACAAGCATTCCAACAGCTAATCCGGTTGCCAGAACAATAATCAGCAATAAAGCCATTGAACAGTTTAATGACCATGCAAGAAATTTAATCTGAACACTCACTGCATTTTGCAGGGCAAAAATTACAGCCAGGATGGCAATGGTGACACCAATAATTGTTTGTTTCATAACATTTACTTTTGTCCCGCAAAGTTATGGAAAAGTACAATGGTTAAGGATTATATTTCGAATATTAAAAACGAAATTTTCAGTGTTGATTTTGACTTCGAAAAAGTTGCCTTGGAAATTTTCCGATTTCAGGCAAAGGGAAGCGCGGTTTATAAAAATTATATTGATGCTTTAAAAATAAATCCTGAAAAAGTAAACTCAATAAACAAAATTCCTTTTCTCCCGATTCAGTTTTTTAAATCTCATAAAATAATTACTGCTTCACAACCGGAAACCATTTTCATCAGCAGCGGCACAACAGGTTCAGAACGAAGTAATCATTATGTTGCTGATACAAAATTCTACGAACAATCCTTTTTGAAATGCTTTGAATTGTTTTACGGAAATATTGAAGAGTATAGTTTGCTTGCGCTGATGCCAGGTCCCCCCGGCCACCCGTCATCTGATGGGATTGGGGTTGCAATCACGCAATCCTCTTTGGTTTTTATGACTTCCGAATTAATCAGAAGAACTAAAAACCCTTTAAGCGGATTTTATTTAAATGAGTTTGAAAGATTATTTGATGTCATTGAACACTTCCAAAAACAAAAACAAAAATTTATTCTCTTTGGACTCACATATGCGCTGCTGGATTTTGCGCAGTGGCTAAACTCCCCCCTACGTGGGGCAAGGGGGCATATTATTGAAACCGGAGGAATGAAAGGCCGTAGAAGAGAAGCAGTGCGCGAAGAAGTACACAAAACATTATGCGAGGCTTTTGGTGTTCCGGAAATTCATTCGGAATACGGTATGACCGAATTATTATCGCAGGCATATTCAAAGGGAAAAGGAATTTTCAAATGTCCGCCATGGGCGAAAATTTTTATCCGTGATGTAAATGACCCGGCTCAATTAATGGAAAATAAAAAAACAGGAGGAATAAATATTATTGATTTGGCAAATATTTATTCCTGTTCTTTTATTGCCACACAGGATTTAGGAAAAAAATATGATGACGGAAGTTTTGAAGTGCTTGGTAGATTTGATGACAGTGATTTGAGGGGCTGTAATCTGATGGTTGAATAAATTTTAACTGCAAAGATGCAAAGGCACAAAGATTTTTTTCATTTTCTCTGCGCCTTTCTTATTTAAAATTCTATTGAAAAAGATAAACCTATATCTATGCCGGGCTCATAAATGTTTATACTTTTTATTAGTGAAAGGTGACTGAAGTAGGCTTTATCTAATAAATTATTTGCAAATATTTTCAGCCAGGCATCATGCTTGCCCCATTTAAATTTTCCACCCATCATAAGATCAACAAGTAAATAACTATTGGTTGGTGATTCAAATTCAGCCACATGCTCTTGTTTTAAATAATCCGATACTGTAACAGATGCAAAGCTCTTACCGAACATCCATATTTTTTTATCTCCTGATATTTTAATGGTGCCTGAAAATTTATTCGCAGGAATATACGGGAGGTCACCGCCATCTTTCAATTCTCCCAGCACCATTCCATATTGCAGTCTTATATCAAGCCCCTTCATTGAAGAGGGGTGCAAATCGGTAATCAGTTCACCACCTTTTAAAGTGGCGTCATGTTGAACATAACGATACACTTTGTAACCGTCTATAGAATCTGAAGTAGGGTTTAGGTAGATATAATCATTTACCACATTGTAAAATCCGTTTAAAGTAATCCCCGCATTTTCGTTTTCCCATATAATTCCTAAATCAGCCTCATAATTCTGCTGCACTTTTAAATCTTCATTGCCAATTTCAAAACGGTAAGTTCCTTCGTGTACTCCATACGTTCCGAGTTCAGCATAATTTGGGGCGCTGAAGCCACTGGCGGTATTCAACTTAATTGTAAAATCGTTTGACGGATGAAATGCGATTCCCAGAGAACCGTTTATGGGCGAGTATGATTTTTCAAAATCAAGCATCGGACGAGGCAACGTGTCTTCAAGATAACTATTTGCCGAAATTTTTCTTGCATCGGCACGAATACCAGCCATAAAATTTATTTTTTCCATATCGTATTTAAATACTGCAAACCCGGCAAAATCAGAAACTGTTGCATCGGGTACCAATGATTCGAGTCCTGAATTTTCGTTTTTCTGCGCCATTCCCTGCGAACCAATTGTTAATGATGCTTTGTTATTCATACTGTACGTATAACGCGCATCATAAGTAAGTACATTTAACTTTAAAGCATACCGCGTGTATTTCTTTTTACCCCCAAGCGGTTCAAATTCTTTCCGGTCGTTCAACTGGTAGGCAACATTCAATTCCACTTTCGACTTATTCTTCAGATAAATATTTTCAACTGAAAAAATATGAGTGCCTACATTTTGCATAGGTGCTTCCACTTCAGGCACACGTTGCTCTTCGGCTTCTTTACCTAAAAGGCTGTCGGGTTCAATTTCAATAATACCTATTAATTGCTGGTAAAAGTTATAAGTAATCTTGCTGCTTCCCCAGTTTTTAAGCCAGCCGGCTGTCAGTTTTGCATTACCGCTTTGGAATTTTGAATTAGCTGCAAATGGCTGCCCTCCCAACAACTGAACAGTGTCGGGTAACCCGTTCTTTCCCTGTATATAACTCGTGTGTGAAACACCCCCGCCCCGAAGGGAATAAAAAAATCCGTTTGATTTTGTTTTAGTAAAACCGCCATTAAGGTTAAAACCCACTGTTCCGGAATGAAAATCAAGCTGCAAATCGCCTTTCTTATGAGCGGGAGCTAACGGTTTATCGTCAACAAAAACAAGAGCACCACCGGAAGCATCGGCTCCATAAATTAACGCGGAGGGTCCGTAAACCACCTCGGTATGGCTGACTCCATTTTCATTAACGCCCAGGTCATGGCGATCGTCCCATTGCTGATTTTCGATGCGCGTTCCCTGCGCGTACAACAAAATCCTGTTGAACGATAGTCCCCTTATTACAGGCTTGCCTATTCCATTACCAACAGAAATACGATCAATACCCGCATGTTGCGAAAGCGACTGCATTGAAGAAATTTTTCCCGAATTATCGCGCTCCTCTTTTGAAAATGTATTTACAGGGAAGGGAATATTATCGGGCAATGCTGATTTATTGGAAGTGATAACAACTTCCTCCAATTCTTTTCCCCCCGGTTCCATTCTTATTTGAAGAGGGGATGAAGCCTCAGTACCTGAAATGATTTTAACAATGGTTTTATATCCAATAAAAGAAAATTGAATGTGAATTATATTTCCAGAAGGAAGGGAAATTGAAAATTCTCCCTTATCATTTGTAATTGCGCCCATTTGTGTTTCGGGTAAATACACATTTACACCCGGGAGCGGATGATCCTGCATATTGGTAACAATACCGGAAATTGTTTGCTGGGCGATACAACTGGAAGAAATTAATGACAGTGTGATTATTATTTTATAAATGGTATTCATGATAGTTTATTTTTTTAAATAAGAAGTTTAATCAAATACACAATTCAACCGAATATTGAATTGAGAAAAAATTATTTTTAAAAAATTAAACTTCAGGCGGGGGAGAAAACAGTTGCGTAACGAATGAGGAGAAAACAGGAAAAAGATAACAAGACAATTTCGTGGAATCAAAAAAGAAATTAAGCCGTGAAAATGATTTGCTGATAAACACACTGAATTGAAATTTCAATAATTTACCTTTTGCAAAATTGCCGGACTTATTATCGAACATAGATTTTATAAAACAGGAAAGATTGTGGAGCAGCTTTAATTCATTTTTGTCTTCCAAGCAAGTAAATTCAATAGACGAACCTTTTTCTTTACGTTGCAAAATATCATACATTTTTTTACGGTATAAGATTTCTTTTCCATTATTAAGAAATAAAAAAACTGCCCGATTATTTAATTCATGTTTGGCTATGGTGAGCATTACCGAATTATTTTTACCCACTTCATGATTGAAAATTAAAAAACGATTTACTACAGTTGCAAATTGAATAACCATGCTATGAAAAAGCACCTGGTATGCAATGGCAAGCAAAAGAATAAATGCAGTAAATTTTTTCAAAGCGTCAAATCTTTGTGTAAAAGTAAAATTATTTGAATCATTTTTATTTATGTTTACAAAACTTTTATGACCGACAAAAGACGATATACCCTTACGGCAATTTCACTTACAATAGGGCTGGCAATGTCCGTTCTTATCTTTTATATAAAGAGAGGTACGTTCGATAATCAGACATGGCTGTTTTTCGGAACAGTAATGGGATATTCAATTTTAATTGTGTTTGGAATTGGCTGGTTCCTTCAACGAAGAAGCAAAAAGAAAAATCAATGAGCCTTTACTAAAAAATAATTTTTCTTTCCTTTTTGTACCAGCAGGTATTTATTATTCAAAAGCTCGGATGAGGTAATATTGTGGTTAATATCGGAAATTTTAGTTTTATTGACACTAACTCCCCCTGCCTGAATCATTTTACGAGCCTCACCCCTAGATGGAAAAATATTTGTTTTTTCCGCAAGCAATTCAATCAAATTAATTCCGTCAGAAAAAATACTTTTATCCACTTCCGATTGCGGAACCCCTTCCATCACATCAAGCAACATTCCTTCTGAAAGAGTTTTTAGTTTTTCTGTTGCCGAATTGCCGAACAGAATTTCAGAAGCTTCAACGGCCGTTTCATAATCTTTTTCTGAATGTACTCTTATGGTAATATCTTTTGCCAATGTTTTTTGAAGAACGCGGAAATGAGGATCAGTGGCATGCGTTGCTTGCAACAAATCAACCTCTTCGTTATTCAACATTGTAAAAATACGGATGTAGTTAGCAGCATCTTCATCGGATGCATTCAGCCAGAACTGGTAAAATTTATAAGGCGAAGTCCTTTTTGCATCAAGCCACACATTTCCTGTTTCGGTTTTGCCGAATTTATTTCTATCAGCTTTTGTAATAAGATTTGTAGTTAATGCAAACGCTTCACCTCCATCCTTTCTTCGAATCAATTCTGTTCCGGTTACAATATTTCCCCATTGATCGCTTCCGCCCATTTGAAGCTTTACATTTTTATTTTTCCATAAATAATAAAAATCGTAAGCCTGCACAAGCTGATAAGAAAATTCAGTAAAAGATATTCCGGATTCGAGACGGCTCTGAACAGAATCTTTCGACATCATATAACTGATGGTGATATGTTTCCCAATGTCCCGAATAAATTCAAGGAAATTAAAACTCTTAAGCCAGTCATAGTTGTTTACAATTTCAGCCGAACTAACTCCACAATTGAAGTCAAGAAATTTTTCCAATTGTTTTTTCTGGCATAACAGGTTATGCTCCAAAATATCTTCTGACAATAAATTTCTTTCCTGCGATTTTCCAGAAGGGTCGCCTACCATACCTGTCGCCCCGCCAACCAATGCAATGGGTTTGTGACCGGCTCTTTGAAAATGTAACAGTGTCATTATTTGTGCGAGGCTTCCCACATGAAGCGAATCGGCAGTGGGATCAAAGCCGATGTAACCGGCAACAGATTCTTTTTGCAATAACTCTTCCGTGCCGGGCATGATGTCATGCAGCATTCCGCGCCATCGAAGTTCTTCAACAAAGTTCATTGCAGAATTTTTTTTTGCGAAGATAGGAATTTGATGTACTGATGTGCTGATTAACAAATTGGCAAATTAATACTTTTACGGAATGATACTGGTAACAGGCGCAACCGGGTTAGTGGGTTCACATCTTTTGCTCGATTTGGTTTTGAAAGGCGAAAAAGTAAGAGCGTTGAAAAGAACAAACTCTGATTTAACTCATGTTGTGAATCTTTTTTCCTCACATGCAGGTTTGCTTGAAACTATTGAATGGGCTGATGGTGATGTGCTCGATATTTTTTCGCTTGGAGAAGCATTTAAAGGGATTAAAAAAGTATATCACTGCGCAGCTTTTGTTTCGTTTCTTCCGCAAGAAGCGGAACTGATGCTAAAAACAAATATTGACGGAACTGCTAACGTGGTAAATCTTTGTTTGGAAAACAAAATGGAAAAACTTTGTCATGTTAGTTCGGTAGCTGCAATTAACCGGATTAATGAAGATGAAATAATTGATGAAAATACGCAGTGGAAAATATCAAAACAAAATTCAAATTATGCCATCAGCAAGTATGGTGCTGAACGGGAAGTGTGGAGAGGAATTGGAGAAGGGCTCAATGCAGTAATTGTAAATCCAACCATCATTATCGGACCTGGTAACTGGAAAACCGGAAGCACTGTTATGTTTCATGAGGTGTGGAAAGGGTTAAAATTTTACACCAATGGCGCTATGGGTTTTGTTGATGTGAAAGATGTAACAAAAGCAATGGTTGCTTTGATGGAAAGCAGTATTTCGAACGAACGGTTCATTATCAATTCCGAAAATTTGACTTTCAGGAAAGTGTTTGACTGGATTGCCGAAGGCCTGAATAAGCCAAAGCCTTCTGTTTATGCTAATGGCTTTTTGCGTGGAGTGGCTTGGAGAACTGAGGCTGTGAAAAATATTATGTTCAAAACACATCCGCTAATTACCAAAGAAACTGCTTTGTCAGCCGGGAAGAAAGTGCTGTTTTCGAATGAGAAAATAAAAAAAGAAATTGGAATTAACTTTACCCCTGTAAAAGATTCGGTAAACAGAACGTGTGAAGTTTTTTTGAGGGAAAGAAAAACTTAACTACTCCTCTGCAAGAATTTTCATAAGGTTAGGCCTCAGCCTGCTCTTATAAATGTTTTTCAAATCACCTTCCTTCTTATTCCCCTTGCGGAGTTTTTTTTGCTCATCAATAGGAAGCGAAACAAAATCTGTGCAACGATTGGTGCAGCAGCCATTCATCTTTTCTTTGCAGTCATCACATTGAATGAAAAGTAAATGGCATTCGTTATTAGCACAGTTCACATGATTATCGCAAGGTTTCCCGCACTGGTGGCAAACGCTTATTATTTCATCGGTAATCCGCTCTCCCAATCTGTCATCAAACACAAAATTTTTTCCGATAAATTTTGAAGAAAGATTTTTTTCTTTCACTTCATGTGCATAGGCAATGATGCCTCCATACAACTGGTTCACGTCATTAAATCCATGGTGCCTGAAATATGCGCTTGCTTTTTCGCAACGTATTCCGCCCGTGCAATAGAGAAGTATTTTATTTTCTTCTTTTCCTTTTGCCATTTCAACTGCTTTAGGTAAAGCATCCCGAAAAGTATCGGCATCAGGACAAAGCGCGTTTTCGAATTTTCCTACTTCGCTTTCGTAATGATTGCGCATGTCAATCACAATTGTATTTTTATTTTCTAAAGCCTCATTGAATTCTGTTGCTGATAAATGCTTGCCCACGTTGGTAACATCAAAAGAATTATCCCGCAAACCGTCAGCTACAATTTTATTTTTTATACGGACAATTAATTTGTAAAAAGATTTACCATCATCTTCAACTGCAATTTTAAATTGAACATCCCTTAGCTTTAAATTTTGCTTAATGATTTCTTCAAATTTTTTCCAGCTATGTGCAGGCACACTAATCTGAGCATTAATGCCTTCGTGAGCTAAATAAACTCTTCCAAAAATATTCAGCGAATCAAAATCGAGAAAAAGATTGTTGCGGAAAATCTCGACATTATCAATTTTCACATAACGGTAAAAAGAAAGTGTGATACGATTGAACGGTTCGTTCATTAACCGCTTACGCAACTCTTCTTTACCGATTTTGTTGTAAAGCTGCATGACAGTTGTAGTAGTAAGTTGAAAAAAGAATTACTCCTTCTTGCGGTGTTTAAAATAGATGTATGCAGCTACGCCTCCCATCAGGTAGGGCACCGACATGAGATAAAGAATGCCCGAGTTCAATCCCCTGCCTATTTTATTTTTTCCGGATTTAAGATTTGATTCGGCATTGGCGCGGCACATAGCGCATTGCGCGCTGACATCGGATGTAAGAATAAAAAAGATTGCACTCAAAGAAATTAACCGCTTCAGGTTTTTCATAGAGCAAAGATAAAAAATTGCCACTGATTACACAGATTTACGCTGATTAATTAGTGTAATCTGTGGCTTCAAAACTGGTAATAAGGTGAAATCATCAGGTAAACTATGACTCCTGTTACCGCCACGTACAACCAAATAGGAAACGACCAGCGTGTTAGTTTACGATGGCGTTTTACCTGCATGGTTAATCCCAGGTAGAATGAAATCAGCACCAAAGGCATTACGCAGGCTGCCAGGATAATATGAGATATGAGAATAAAAAGGTAAAACGGTCTCAAAGGATTGTCTGCAGGAAATTTTGTTTCTACCCCGAACGAGTGCCATGTTACATACGAAATCAGGAAAAGACAGGAGAGAAAAAATGCAGTGATGTTTAATTTTTTATGAATGTCGATCCGTTTTCTTTTAATGTTATAAAACGAAATGAGAAGAATAATGGCAGTAATTCCGTTGATGATGGAATTAAATGCAGGGAGATACTTTACAAATTCAGGTATATGTGCAGCTTTCGGTAACTGCGATAGAACTACAATGGTAAGAAATACCAATACCGAAACTAAAATGATAATCCGAAAGATGTTTTTTTCTGATTTCAATGGTTTAAGTGATATTTCATCATATTTAGGTTAATTATATCTATATTTTAGTAGTATTTATTCAATTTTTGTATATATTAAGCAATTTTTTGACAATAATATGTAAATTATCATATATAATACAGTAATTAATCACAAATTTTGATATCTACCCGCAACTTTTAGGTAGTTATCCGGATACTTAACTTCTAAAAGAACTTTTATTTTTTCTCTTTATACTCATTCATCAGTACCAGCACTTCATCCATCAGGCGGCTTACTTCCGCGCGATCGGTTCCGTCATAAAAACCTCTTATTCTTCCGTCTTTATCAATCAAAGCAAACTGCTCGCTGTGGATAAAATCATCGGGACCGCCATCACCTTTCATGGCTGTGGCAAAATAACTGGTGCGAGCCAAATCATAAATTTGTTTTTTATCTCCGGTAAGGAAAAACCATTTGTCTTTAATGGCATGATGTTTCTGCGCGTAATCAAAGAGCACCGTTACCGAATCACCTTCGGGATTTACCGTATGAGAAAGAATTACAAAGTCAGAATCGTTTTTAAATTTATCCTGCACCCGTTCCAGTTGGTCCGACATTTTCGGACAAATGGTTTTACATGTTGCAAAAAAGAAATCAGCAACATAAATTTTATTTGCAACCAAATCTTTTGAAACAGTTCTTCCATATTGATCGGTTAAAGAAAAATTTCCTATGGTATGATAAATCGTATCCGGAATTCCGTTTGTTGAAGTGGCAGAAATTTCTTTCGGTCCGAATATCTCAAGATGTTTAAAATTATTTTTTCCGGTCCGGATGACAAGATAAAAAACCGAAGGAATAATTAAAATGCTTGCAACAACCAGGATTCTTTTAAATCCCTGCACATTCATTGATGGGAAATTTATTTAACGAAATGTAAGTAAACGCCTTCTGCCAACGCAATAAAAATCAAATACACTATTAAGAGAAAAGGTAAAAGAATAGTATACTTGAAAGTAAATTTTTCGTGAAACAGGTGCATAAAAAAACCTACAATATAACCGGCTTTAACAATTGTCAGCGTAACAAACGTCCATTGAAGAATCTCTTTATTTATGGGCGCAAACGAAATGGCGACTTCAAAAATAGTGATGACTAATAAAATCCAGAATGTGCGCCAGATAACTTTCTTGGCATTGGGTGTTTCGTGCTCTTCCACATACTGGTTGTGAATATCACCGGTGTAATATCCTTTTAGCTCGTGATGTTCTTTGTGTTCAGACATGAGGATTAATTTTTTTTAAACAAGATAAAAGAAAGTGAATACAAATACCCACACCAAATCCACGAAGTGCCAGTACAAGCCGGCTTTTTCCACCTGTTCATAATGCCCCCTTCGAATATAGGTTCCATTTAAGACAAGCAGCAGGATTATAATATTAATGACAACTCCTGAGAATACATGGAAGCCGTGAAAGCCGGTTATGAAGAAAAAGAAATTGGAAAACAACGGAGTATTGCCATATTCGTTTTCAACAAGATTGGCTCCAATGATATTTTTCTTGGCGGTTGCAATTAATTGCTGCGCCTCTGCACCTTCGTAAATGGTTTTTTCTTTATTCTGCCAGATAAATATTTTTCCCGGTTCTAAATCATCGGTTCGCGCAAAACGGCCATCGGCAAGAATGTATGCTCCTTTTTCAGATCCGTGAATAAAATGATACCATTCCCATGCCTGGGAACCAACGAATATCGCACCGCCCAAAATAGTCAGGGCAAGCCATACAATAACTCCCTTGTTGCTTCTGCGATGGCCGGCTTCAACTGCAAGCACCATTGTTACCGAACTCATGATGAGGTCAAATGTCATGAAACCTACATAAGCCAACGGCACGTGCCCGTGAATAAATGGGAAGTGCGTAAATACATCGCCAGGCGCAGGCCATATATCGGTAAAACGATGGCGCAATGTGCCGTAAGCCACCAGCAGTGTTGAAAATGTAAATGCATCGGAAATTAAAAAAAACCACATGAACATCTTACCCCAACTCACATTGAAAGGCGAAATTCCGCCTCCCCATGTTTTACTCGGCTTTTTGTATACGGCTGTTGCTGACATAAATTAAAATAGTGAGTTTAGATTCGGTTTAATAAAAAGCGCTGCAAATATTTAATTTTTTTTCTGATTACGCAATTTAAGTGCAAATAAATATTTTGTTTAACGGATTACAAGTAAGAATATAAACAAATATACCCATAGAATATCAAGGAAATGCCAATAGATAGAACATAGCTGAACCTGCAGGCTATTTTCGGAATTATACCTGTTCATTAGCGATTTGGTAATAACCACAAGCAGGTAAATAATTCCTCCAGCCAAGTGAGCAAGGTGAAGCCCGGTTAATACATACAGGAACGAGCCGGAGGGATTTCCCACAAAAAATATTTTCTCCTCAACAAGTTTCGACCAACCAAGGAACTGAGAAAAGGAAAAAGCCAGACCCAGCCCTAGTGTAATGATAAGTCCCGTCAGGAGGTTTTTTGTTTGATTTTTCCTTATAGAATATAGCGCCCATTGCATTGAACCGCTGCTTACCAAAAGAAATGCAGTAGACAAATAAAATACCTTGGGTAATTCAAAATGCACCCAGTTTCCTTCGGCTTGCCTCACAATGTAGGCGCTGGTAAGCCCCGCAAAAAGCATTATGATGGATGCAAGAATAATCCATAAGAAAAGTTTTGAAGTAGGAATACCAGTATAAGTAGGATCTTTCTGTTCTATCGCCACAGCAGTCATCGTATTTTAAATTTTATCTAACACAAGAGCAGCCATAACAATAGGAAGATAAATGATGGAAGCAAACATTACCTGCTTTGCTGCTTTATCCGAACAGGATTTGTAAAGCTTCAATGAATAGTATGTAAAAAATAATCCGGCAATGGTAAGAATTATTGCCGAAGTCGGTCCTGAAATATGAAATATGTATGGCATCAATCCAACAGGAATGAGGCTTACCGTGTACACTACAACCTGGAAAGCGGTTGCTTTATCTTTTCCGCCATTTGAAGGAAGCATTTTAAAGCCGGCTTTTTTATATTCATCATCAAGCCTCCAGGCGATTGCCCAAAAATGCGGAAACTGCCAGAAGAACTGTAATGTGAACAAAATAAAAGCTTCAAAGCTCAGATATCCTGTTGCAGCCACCCACCCAATCATTGGAGGCATTGCTCCCGGTATTGCACCAACAAAAACCGAAAATGGGCTGGTGCGTTTCATAGGGGTGTAAGCAAAAGCATACAGAAACAAGGCTAACATCCCAAGAATCCCGCAGGTAATATTTAAGTAATTGCTTAACAGGAAAATTCCGGTTATTCCAAAAAGGATGCTCACAACTATTGCCTCATTAACACTCATTCTTCCATCTGGTAACGGGCGGCTCATGGTACGTTTCATCAGCTTATCAAAATCCTTTTCAAAAATTTCATTTAAGCCATTGGCGGAACCTGTTACAAGAAATCCTCCCAGGCTTAACAAAATGAACTTGTTCCAGTTAATGCTTCCTTCTGAACCGAGCAGGAACGCAAATGAGGCCGAAAAAACCACAAACAGCAATAACTTGAACTTTATTAAAAGCCCGTAGTCATAAATTTTTACAATAAGGCGATTGTGTGATGCCAGTAAAATGGTCTTTTCCAAGGTTGGGGAATAAGGGTGCAAATCTATTTAAAAAAGTGCATTCCCGAACTTCATGCTGATTACTGTCAGCCAAACGAAAATCCGATGATTTCTCTTACCTCCTTCATCGTTTTATCAGCACTGGTTGTGGCTTTTTCTTTTCCCATCTTAATAACCTTTTTTAAAAGCACATCATCGCTTTCAGTTTCTTTTATTTTTTCTGTGAAAGGCGAAATAAATTTTATCATGTCTTCAGCCAGTTGTTTTTTCATATCACCATAACGGATGGTACAGTTGTTATACTGGTCCTCAAAATTTTTTAACGTATCGTTAGAAGAAACCACTTTCATTAATGTAAAAATATTTTCGATGGCTTCTGGTTTTGGCTGGTTCATTTGGGTGGGTCCGGCATCGGTAACCGCACGCATTACTTTTTTTCTAATCACATCAACAGAGTCGTTTAAAAAAACAGCATTGCCTTCGCCTTCCGATTTTCCCATTTTGCCCGATCCATCCAATCCCGGAATTTTTACCAATTGCTCACCGAAATTATAAGCAACGGGTGCTGGAAAAAAATCTGTTTTGTATAAACGGTTAAAACGATTACCTAATGTGCGTGTCATTTCCAAATGCTGTTCCTGGTCTTTGCCAACAGGAACTTTAGCAGCTTTATGAATTAAAATATCGGCTGCCATTAAAACCGGGTAGGTTAGCAAACCGGCATTAATATTATCGGGCTGGCTGCGTATTTTTTCTTTAAACGTGGTGGCGCGCTCCAATTCACCTGTATAAGCATTCATGTTCAGCAGCAAATACAATTCGGCTGTTTGCGGTAAATCGCTTTGTATATAGAGAGTGCATTTTTCGGGATTCAGGCCGCAGGCAAGGTATTCAGCTAAAACAATGCGAACACTCTGTTTTAAATTTTCGGGAGTAGGATGGGTGGTGAGCGAATGATAGTCCGCAATAAAAAAAAAGCAGTTGTCAGCCTGCTGCATTTTTAAAAAATTTTTTACAGCACCAAAATAATTTCCAAGGTGAAGTCTCCCGGTAGGGCGTATGCCGCTTACTGCTGTTTCCATTTCGCAAATATACTATTCAGCAATCAGTAAACAGTTCGGAGTAACTACTACATACTCTGAACTGTTTACTGATTACTAACTTCGCACCGAAATGAAATATTTTATTCTCTCGCTTCAGCTTTTATGGCGCTTTTGGTTTTTTCTTCATGGTGCATTAGTAATTATAATTTTTTACCCGGTTTACTTTGTACTGCTGCAGCGCAAAGAATGGTTTCCGCAGGTTTTTAAATTGTATAAGATTTGCGCCCGCCTTATGTTATTTAACGCAGGTATTTTTCCAAAAGTGATCAGGAAGTATGTGCCCGAAAAAAACAAGCCGTATGTGATTTGCCCTAACCACGCTTCATACCTCGATATTGTAACTACCTATGTTGCCGTGTCCGATTATTTTCATTTTATGGGAAAAGCCGAATTGAAAAACATCCCGCTGTTCGGGCATTTTTTTAAAGAAATGAATATCCCAGTTGACCGCAACAGCATACGCGATTCGCACCGCGCCTATAAGCGTGCCTGCGATGACATTGATAAAGGAATAAGCGTGACTATTTTCCCAGAAGCCACCATTCCTGAAACCGCGCCCAAGCTGAAATCATTTAAAAACGGAGCTTTTAAGTTGGCTATCGAAAAACAGGTTCCCATCCTCCCGGTTATTTATTTGGATAATCATAAAATTATGCCCGATGGCATTTTAAGGAGAATGACGGCAGGGTATCCCGGCATTACCCGCATGGTTATTCATCATCCCATTGAAACAAAAGGGATGAAAGAAGCTGATTTGCCCGTGCTGAAGAACAAAGTTTTAATGGTGCTTGAGGAAGAGCTGTATCAATCCAGCTTAAAATAATGTACAATTCTCCAAAAGAATTTCTTTTTGGATTAATCGTATAGATTCTTTCTGTATTTTAATAATCAGCGTAAGCTTTATGCTTAACCGTTGTTTTGTGTACCTTAGTGCCATCTTAAACCAACTAAATAATGAAAAAAAATTACTTACTGTTTACTGCGTTTTTATTTTTTGTTTCGCAAAATATATTTGCGCAGATTGATACATCGGGAGGAAGATATTACCAGGAGCTTTTTACCAATGTTACCGTTACTTCAAATATCGCTTATGGAAGCAATGTAAAATACAACGGGCAAACACAAACCCTGCTGATGGATATTTATGAGCCGACAGGCGATACGGTACAATTGCGCCCGTTAATTGTACTGGCTCATGGTGGGAGTTTTATAGGAGGCACCAAAACAGATGGCGATGTAACCACCCTGTGTACCCGCTTTGCTAAAATGGGCTATGTAACCGCTTCGATTGAATACCGCATCGGGATGTTTCCAATTGATTCGGTAAACGCAATTAAAGCAGTGCTGCGCGCCACACAGGATATGAAAGCGGCCGTACGTTGGTTCAGGCAGGATGCTGCGGGTGCAAACACGTATGGCATACATACCAATTATATTTTTATTGGCGGAAGCTCGGCAGGCGCGTTTATGGCATTGCACCATGCTTACATGGATAAAGTTTCGGAATTTCCGCTTGGCGCAACTACATTAAGTTCGATGGGAGGACTGGAGGGAACCAGCGGCAACCCGGGCTGGTCAACAAGTGCACTGGCAGTTATAAATTTATGCGGAGCACTTGGCGATTCATCTTATCTGGAAGCGGGCGATATTCCGTTGGTGAGCATGCACGGAACCAATGACGGAATAGTTCCTTATGGTTCAGCAATTATTACAATTGTTATTTTCCAGATTATGGAAGTGGATGGCAGCGCTTCAATAAAAGCAAGAGCTGATAATTTAGGAATTCTAAACCCATTTTATACCTTTATCGGTGCTGACCATGTTCCGTATGCAGGTGGCGGTGCTGTACCGGCTGCTTACATGGATACTACAGTTTGGTTTATACGCGATTTCCTGCGCCCTTTTCTCGGCATACCTGCGCCAACGACAGTTGATGATAATAATTTGGACAATGCGTTTGGGGTTTTCCCAAACCCATCAGAAGGAGTGTTTCATATTGTAATTGAAAATTTTAAAATAAATTTAACCGGACTGATTACAGATTTATCAGGAAGAACTATTGACAGGTTTACAATAGGTCAAGCAAATTACTCTTATTCAAGCTCTCTTGCAAAAGGAATTTATCTTCTGAAAATATCGGGGGAAAATAATTACAGCGTAGTAAAGAAAATTGTTGTTGAATAATGTTTCACTATTACTCGCGGGTAAATTCAAAGCATAAGTAACAAATATTTTTTCCTTCCTTGCGGAATATTTTTTCGTATGTGGTTTGAATGGAGAGGTCATTATTAAACCCTTCGGTCTGATAAAGATCATGTGAGCAGAAAAGGAATTTTCCTTTTTGATTTTTCAAAACTTCAATTGTGTAATCAAAAAGCCTGAGGCTGTCGGTTTTTAAATGTATTAACCCTTTTGATGTAAGCATGTGTTTATACTTTTCAAGAAAATGAGGGGACGTTAACCTTCGGTTTTCTCTGCTGATTTGCGGTTGGGGATCGGGGAAGGTGAACCAGATTTCAGAAATCTCATTTGCACCAAAAAATTTTTCAATCAGTTCGATGCGGGTACGAAGGAATGCAACATTCTTGCTGTTATTTTCGGCTGATGTTTTGGCACCGCGCCACATACGAGCCCCTTTAATATCAACTCCAATAAAATTTTTTTCAGTGTACCGTTGCGCAAGCCCGACTGTATATTCACCTTTCCCGCATCCTAATTCCAAAACTACCGGGTTGTTGTTTTTAAAAATAGTTGCATTCCAGTTCCCTTTTAGTTCACTGTCTGGCGAATGAAAATCAATCACAGGTTGAAATACATTCGAAAATGTTTCCATCTCAGCCCATCGTTTAAGTTTATTTTTACCCATGATAATTATGAACGGACAAAAGTATTATACATTCGTATATTCGTAACATATTCGAAATTCATTGAAAGCAAAAAGAAAGAAAGTGTTAATCGCCCCGCTCAACTGGGGGCTTGGTCATGCAACACGGTGCATTCCTGTTATTAACGAATTTGTAAGACAGAGTGCAGAGGTTTTGATTGCTTCCGATGGAAGACCGCTTGATCTTTTGAAAAAAGAATTTCCTTCGTTTCATTTTATCGAATTCCCCGGATACCACATAGAATATTCTGCAAACGGTTCAATGGTGTTTAAAATGCTTTTATCATCACCCAAAATTTTTGTTTCCATCAATCGTGAACATGAATTGCTGGAAGAAATTGTAACAAAACATAAAATAGACTTGGTTTTTTCAGACAATCGTTACGGCTGCTGGAGCAAACATGCGTATTCAGTATTTATGACACATCAGATTTACATTAAATGCCCTGTTCATTTAAAATGGTTCGAGCCAATGCTGTATAAAATCAATAAACGATATATCTCAAAATACAATGAATGTTTGGTGCCCGATTTTGAGGGTGAAGAAAATCTATCGGGCAATCTTTCCCATCAAACAAAACTTAAGGGGATAAAATTTATTGGCCCGCTATCGCGCTTTGCAGAAAAAAAATCTGAGAAAAATACTCCGTTGACCTTCGGAACTGAAAAATTTGACTTAATAGTAATTTGCTCCGGACCTGAACCGCAACGAACTATTTTCGAAAAATTAATTGCCGAAGAGGTTTTGAAAACAAATTTTAAGGTAGTTTTAGTGAGAGGAGTAACTGAAAATGGGAAAACACTGGAACAAAAAAATAATCTTCGTATTATTTCATACGCTGATACCAATGAAATACAAAGCCTTATCGAATCATCCGAAATTGTTATCAGCCGCCCCGGATATTCTACCATAATGGATTTGGCGGTGCTTGGAAAAAAAGCAATATTTATTCCAACACCTGGTCAAACCGAACAGGAATATCTTGCCGAATATTTTATGAATAAAAATATTTTTTACTGTACTCCGCAAAACAATTTTAATTTAAAGGAGGCTTTGGAAAAAGCAAAGGCTTTTTCAGGAATAAAAAAATCTATACAACCCGAACTTTTAAGCAAGGCCATTTCCTCAACCCTTTCAAAAATCAAATAAATTTATTTCCTTTGTGCTTGAATCGGTTTTCTCTCTTATAATAGGGAGGACTAAAAGGGAATCGCGTGAAAATCGCGAACAGTCCCCGCTGCTGTAAGTTCTATAGTAGCTTTCACATTTGTTGCCACTGCCCCGCCTCAGGCGGGATGGGAAGGCGTGAAAGAAGAACAAGTCAGAAGACCTGCCGGTTCACTAAAAATAAATACTGGCTTTCGGAGGAAAGGCAATGATGATGAAAACATTATTTACTTTATTTTTTTTTCTTTTATGCTTCGACTGCTTTTCGCAAATGCAGCCCGACACCCTACAGTTAAAAACAGTTGAAATTACTGCATCAAAAACAAAATTATTTGCAACAGGAAGCAGGATAAATAGCATTGATTCAATCTGCATGATCCAATCACGTTCCGCGAACCTTGGTGAAATGCTTTCAGCAGAAAACTCTCTTTTTATCAAGTCTTATGGAGCGGGAGGAGTTGCTACAGTTTCATTTCGCGGAACGGAAGCACGGCATACCTCGGTGTTATGGAACGGGTTTTCAATTAATTCACCGAGCCTCGGTTTGTATGATCTTACTTTGGCACCTTCTTTTTTCTTTAACAGGATAATTGTTAAACACGGGTCTTCAAGTTCATTGAATGGAACTTCATCATTGGGTGGAACTATTGAATTGGTTAACGAGGCTTCATTCAATAAAGAAACTACAATTTCTCTTTTCAGCGAAGCCTCTACCATTAACTCATTTAACTCTCAGCTAAACTTAATTACAGGGTCAGAAAAATTTACCAGCCACACCAACCTGTTTTATGAAAATGATAAAAATAATTTCTCTTTCGAAAATCCTTTCTTGTCCGGATCACCCATTCAGGAACAAAAACACGCGCAACTGATAAATTATGGGATCATGCAAAATTTTCATTTCAAAATAAACCCATCATCAGAAATCTCAACCGGTTTCTGGTACCAGACAACCCATCGCGAAATTCCGCCCCTTATGATTTCAGCAGAAAGCAAAGCCGAACAAAGAGACAGCTTAATAAGAATTTATGGATCATTCAAAAAATCATTTCAGCGTTCAGCACTTACAATCCGGGCTGCATGGTTTGACGAATACGAATTATATACCGATCCGGTTCCTCAGATTTATTCTGTTTATAAAACAAAAAGCCTGAAAACCGAATCCGAATTTCGTTATTACATTGTAACAAAACTTTTAATTAATACAGGCGTTTCATACAACGGCTATCGTGCTGCCTTCAAGGAGTATAACGGAACCATTCATAAAAATATTTACGCTGCTTTTGCCGGGGTAAAATATTTTATCAATCATGATTTTGAAACGGAGATCACCGTAAGAAAAGAATTTACCGGGAACACTGAACCTCCTGTTACACCTTCAGCAGGTGTTGAAAAATTTTTTTTCAGCAAACGTTTGATCCTGAAATTACGAGGTGGCAAAAATTTTAACCTTCCTGCCATGAATGATCTTTACTGGAATCCCGGGGGCAATATTTTATTAAAGCCCGAATCAGCATGGTCTTACGAAACCGGGGTAGAAATTTTTTCCGGCAAAAACAAAAATCTGCAATCGCAATTTACTTTTTATTCCATGCATGTCGATGACTGGATACAATGGCAGCCAACAGTTTTCGGATATTATGCACCTTTCAATTTAAATAAAGTTCATGCACGGGGAATCGAAGTTGAAATGAATTATAAATTTAAAATTTCGTATGCGGATATTTCTGTGTATGGAAATTATTCCTTCACCCGATCAACTAACAAGCAAACCGGAAATGATCCTGAAAATGAAATCAACGGAGCACAGCTAGTTTATATTCCCGAGAATCTTGCTTCACTGAAAGTTTTAGTTTCATTTAAAGGATTTACGTTTACTTATTCCCATTCTTTTACAGGAATCCGTTACACCAAAAAGGATAATTCCGTTTGGCTTCCATCTTATTTAATCGCTAATGCACGAATTGAAAAAAACTTCACTCTAAAGAAAATGGCAGTGAATTTATTTTTTACTACACATAATGTGTTTAACGAACAATACCAGGTAATTGCTTACCGTGCAATGCCCGGCAGGTATTTCAGCCTCGGCACAAACATTACTTTCAAAACAAATAAAAACAAACTAAAATGAAAAAATCAATTTTAACATGCGCAATCATTTCAGCCATCCTTTGTATTTTTTACTCTTGTAAAAAAGATGACACCAGTAGCAATGGAGGCGGCAATGCAATTTTTGTTCGTAACGGTGTGCTTATATTAAACGAAGGCGCATTTGGGTTTGGAAATGCTTCAGTCAGTTTCTTTAACGTAAATGACAAATCGGTCATTGAAGATGTATTTTCAGAAGTGAATAGCTTGCCGTTGGGTGATGTGGCACAATCCATTACCCTGTTCAATAACAACCTATATATAGTTGTGAATAATTCACAAAAAATTGAAGTGGTTGACCGTAGTTTTTTTAAAAGCCAGTTTACAATAAACGGATTCACAAGCCCCCGGTATTTTCTTGCGGTAAACAGCAGCAAAGCATATGTAAGCGACTGGTCGGATAATAATATTAAAATTGTAAACCTGTCTTCATATGCGATTTCAGGAAGCATCCCTGCCGGAAACGGACCCGAACAAATGTTACTGGCAAATAATAAAGTATATGTTGCTAATGTAGGAGGTTTTGGAAATGATAGCACAGTAACTGTAATAGATGCAAACACCGATAATGTGCTTTTATCACTGCAGACAGGGCTAAATCCCAACAGCCTTCAGCAGGATAAAGACGGAAAAATATGGACGCTTTGCCGCGGTACTATTGGTCCCGATTTCACAGGTGGAACTACCGATGACATTGGCGGAATGCTGTTGCGCATTAATCCGGTAAACGATAGCATTGAAACTGTCTTTAATTTCACCCAGTTTGAACATCCGCTCAGGCTTCAAATCAATAATGCAAAAGATGAATTGTTTTACCTGTCGGGGATGAGCGATTACGATGGTATGGTTTATAAATTTGGCATCTATGATGGTTCGCTTCCGTCAGCACCTTTAATTAATAAAATATTTTACGGATTAGGCATTGATCCTGTCAATGAGAATATTCATGGAGGTTATTCTCCTGCATTCGGGCAAAACGGCTATATGTTCCGTTATAGTACAGCCGGAGTTTTAATTGATTCGGTAAAAGTTGGAATCGGGCCCAACGGCTTCCTGACTAATTAGTAAGATTCAGGTAAAATGATGAAGTAGTTACAGTGTTACTTTTATGTAAAGCGCGGTCGCTTACATATATATCTAATTTAAAAGTATCCTTCGGAGAAATAAGTTCCCATGCAAGATTCTTCACTTCAATATCAACAATTAAATCTCCGGCTGTAGCCTTACTGTTGTCTTCACTTTCAATAGCCGGAATGCGGTAATGCGGTGGAAAATCAGCTGGAAATATGAATTCCGTAAATGAACCGTTATCCATATAATAAATTTTCATAAAAAAATTATAATAAAACTCACTGCCGGGATTAAAAGGAGAACTCGTATCGCCCGCACGGTATCCCAAATCCCCATCGCCATCAGTAAACGAAATAGTAAGCCTTACAAGAGTATCAATGCCATCTGCACCGGTAAATTTTACAACATCCTTAAATTCAACAATTGGCTCATTGGGATAATCTTTAGTGTTATGGCACGAAAACATTAATTCCATTAATATGAATGCCACGAATAAAAATAATTTGCTTTTCATTTTTATAATTCAACTACTAAAGTACTAAATTATTGTTTAGCGACAGATAATAGCCGCAATATTTTTATTTTTGATAATTAAAAATTGAATAGAACAAATTAATAAAACAAATGCCAATCATAAAACCTATTCGCGGAATTCACCCTGCATTCGGAAAGAATTGCTTCATTGCTGATAACGCAACGGTGGTTGGCGAAGTGGTAACGGGTGATGATTGCAGCATCTGGTTTAATGCAGTGGTGCGTGGTGATGTAAATTCAATTTCTATAGGTAACAAAGTAAACGTTCAGGATGGTGCAATCATTCACTGCACATACCAGAAAGCAAAAACAGTTATTGGAAACAATGTTTCCATAGGCCACAATGCCATTGTTCACGGATGCACCATTCACGACAATGTGCTGGTGGGAATGGGAGCCATTGTTATGGACAATTCGGTGGTAGAAGAGAACTCAGTAATTGCTGCGGGTGCTGTAGTTTTAGAAAATACGTGTGTAGCAGCAGGCAGCGTTTATGCTGGTATACCCGCAACAAAAGTAAAAGATGTTTCACCACAAATTTTTAAAGACCTTAATGAACGCATTGCAAATAATTATGTAATGTACAAGGAATGGTATAAGACTTAACACTAAAAGTTAAGTTTCCAAAGCTGCGGTAAATCTTTTTTAAATAAACAGCAGTACTTTACTCAAAACAAGGTATAAATAAATGGAGCTACAGCCGATCCCCCTCCTATAATTATTAATACTCCAAGCAACAACAATACAATAATCATTGGTGCAAGCCACCATTTCTTGCGCTCTTTTAAAAAATTCCAGAGGTCTTTCAGTATTTCCATTTTTTATTCGGTTTTGAATTGTAAAATTAATTCATTTTTGGGAAGTGCTCACTATATAGCGAATCTATCTGAGGGAATATGGTTTTGGCAACCACCTCGCCACCTAAAGGAGTAAGATGCACATGATCAATAAATAATTGTTTTTCTTTATAAAGAGGATAGTCAAATACCGGGTTCATATCAACAAAGGCAACTTCATATTTAGAAGTTAAATTTTTCAAATCGCTAACCACATAAGGGTACATTGTTCTTTGGTCGGGGTCTTTGCGGAGAAATGAAGCCTCCTCTTTCGACAATAAACCATAATTGCGTAAGGCAAGAATAGGCTGTAGAATTACCATCGTTTTAATATTAAAATTTTTTAAAATTCCAAGATTAATTTCAACGCTGCGCAAATATCCTTTTTTAGAAGTGATATTATAATCATCAATTAATTCAGCATCATTTTTTGTTTCAATCCGAAGTGCTATAGTATAAATATTTTTATCCGCATCGCGGTTTAGTTTCCATGCATACAGGCCTTTAAAAAAGGCACTGTATTTTGAAAACCATAAAACAGCGTAATCTACCAGGCCTTTTAACGAAGGATTTTGTAACCTGAATTTCCAATATTGGTACCTGTTATTCTTGAAATAATCATAAGCCGGGTTATTAATAAAATGATCATTGATGCCGTCAAAAAAAATAAACAAATCCGGATTATAATTAAGCAGTTCTTCCATAATATAGGCCGTGTGTTGATTCACCACATAACCGGTTACCGCAGCATTTATGACCTCAATATTTTTATCTGGATGTTTTTCTTTCAGTATTTTTTCGAGATAATAATCAATTGTTTCATTCATATAAATATGCCTTAGGGGGTAGGGCGGGGAACTCGAAATTCCATGCGCAGCGCTTCCCCCCATAAAAAAAACCCGGAAAGTATTTGTCGGTTTCTTTAAGGCTACTTCGGTCATTCGCCTGAATCCCTGTCCGTTTATTTTAATCCAGTCTTTACCATCTTTTCCTTCCGTAAAGTTTGGAATGTGTTCATATATGCGATAGGAATTGAATCTGAATTTCGGGTTAGGAGATTTCTCGAGAATTTTAGTGAGGTAAATTTTTCCGAAAATTTCAAGACACACCAGGATAAACAAGAACAAAAACAGAAAATACAATATGTTTTTTCTGTTAAAAAATTTAGAAGGCATAAAATTCCAATTTGTGTAATCTTTTTCGTAAATAAAAAAGCAGTTCTTAAATTTAAGAACTGCTAATAATAAATTACTGTTTTATTAATGGATATTCCAAAAACAGTTTATTTGCTTTGCGTTGTCGAAACGGTTCCCTTAAAAGGGTATTTTTCAGCTGGCTGACCTGGCTTTTCGACAATCATACCACCGGAAACTTCTCCGTTCTTAATATATCCATTCCAAATTTTGGTTCCTTCTTTTTCACTGGTAGCCCTGAACTCAAAATAATCACCCATTTCCCCGGCAGGTTTATACAGATATCCTTCAGGTTTAAAGCCAGTCTGGCGGGCATTTTGTGAATCGAAATTGCGGTCTTTAAAACTGATCTCATCAGTCATTACCTGAGCTGGGTTAGCACGATTCTCAAGAGTGATTTTAAAAGATTTACCTTCTAAACTCATAGTTTGTGACTCACGGTTTTGCGCATAAGTTGAAGAGAAGATTGTCAAGGACAATAGCATGCAAAATGCTGAAGTAAGAATTGCTTTCATGTTTTTATTTTTTTGTTTTGATTTAATGATACTTGGGAGGTTTTATTTCTATTTGAGTGAACGAAGATAAAACATTTTTTTTGAATCGGATATATTACCTTAAAATTTTTTTGTAATCGTTTTAAAAGGGTAAAAGGAGTTATTCGCGAACCATAATTTCTTCGCCAACTAATTGTTTTACAGCGCTCATTATAGCAGCAGCATCAAATTCACATTCGTAATACAGCTCCTTTTGCTCACCATGTTCTATGAATCGATCGGGGATTCCTAATCGTTTACACTGAACAGAATAATTATTATCAATGATAAATTCAGCTATAGCGCTGCCAAATCCCCCCTGGATTGCAGCATCCTCAACGGTAATTATTTTTCGGTATTTGCTGAATATTTCATGTAACAATTCAACATCCAAAGGTTTCACAAACCTCATATCATAATGTGCAGGATAAAACCCTTCATCAGATAAACGTTTGCAGGCCTCCACTGCAAAATTGCCGGGATGTCCAATCGTTAGCAAGGCAATTTCTTCTCCATCCCTGATTTTTCTTCCGGTACCAATTTCTATTTCAGCCAATGGCTGTTTCCATTCAATCATCACTCCGTTTCCACGAGGATACCGGATAGTAAATGGTCCTGTTCTTTTTAATTGTGCGGTGTAC
>JBIOHJ010000004.1:0-49047 GCA_044448905.1 Bacteroidia bacterium
AATTTCTTCTTTGGCTTTATTAATTTTTTGCTCAAACTCTTTTTTAATTTCATCAGCATTTTTTGATTTTGCAAAAAAGCCAAGATTGTTTTCCCAAAGCTGCACATCGCTGTTAAGCTGTGTAATTTTATTCATCACATGCCTTTTTTCATCGCTCATTTTTTCTCTTGCATCAGGGGCATTTTTAATATTTTCGAGCTTTTCCTTAAACTGAAATTTACGCTTTTCATTTTCGTTTAATCGCAATGAATTAAAAACATTATCAATCGCTTTGCGATAGCGCGCCTGCAGTTCATCCTTTTTGGATAATGGCACCAGCCCCGTCTCCATCCATTCGCGCTGGAATGATTTAAGCCTGTTTAAATCTTCTTCCTTATTATCAACGGGCTTAAACTGTTCAATTTGTTCCAGTAACTGTATTTTCCTGCTATAATTTTCTTCGTGTGCTTTATCAGCCGATGCAAAATGATTTTTCCGGTTAGTATAAAAAGTATCGTTTGCATTTTTAAAACGGTTCCATATTTTATCCGACATTTTTCCTGCTTGTCCGATTTTTTTCCATGCTTCAAATAATTTTTTCAGTTCGGCTGCGGTACTTTTCCAGTTGGTATTATTGACCAGCGCCTCAGCCTGGATGCACAACTCTGTTTTTGCCTGAAAGTTTTCCTGGTATTCTTTTTTCTTTTTATGATAAAATTCATTCTTTTGCCTGTAAAAATTATCGCTGGCGGCTTTAAATCTTTTCCAGATATTTTCGCTTACAGCTTTTGATGTAAATCCTGATTTGCGCCATTCATTTTGCAAATCAAGAAGCTGTTTGAATTTTTCCTGTATCTGATGATGTGAATCAGTTTCGATTACCAGAATTTGCTCGGCTTGCTCGCATAGCAATGATTTTGTTTTAAGGCTTTCCTCCTGTTTAAGTTTTGTCTGATGAAGATATTCCTTTCTTCGTTCAAAAATTTTGTCACAAGCTGATTTAAACCGCTCACCCAACTCAGCTCTTTTGTCCCGAAGTACAGTCCCGGTTTCACGCCAGTTGTTTTGTAACCGGTTTAATGCTGCAAGGGCTTTATTCAATGAAGGCTCTAAAATCAACTCTTCAGCTTTTTCACAAAAATGAATTTTCATTTCCATGTTTTTTCTCTGATCCAGTTCTTGCAGCTCACGGTTTATTTTAATCAGATCATAAAACTTTTCAATGTAAACACGATATGTCATCCATAAATCATTCATGTTTTTAGCGGGTATGGGGCCCACATCTCTCCACCTTGCCTGTAATTCATGAAATGTGTGAAAAGCTTTTGACATGTTTTCCTCATTCTGAATGAGGGTTTTCAACTGGCTCAATATCTCTTTTTTAGCAGCTAAATTTTGTTCCCGTTGTTTATCCTGTTCCTCAAGAAATTGAACTCTCTTTCTCCCAAATTTTTTTATAACCGAATTAAAACGAACCTCTAATTCATCGGGTTTATATTGGAAATCTTTTTTCTCCCCGCCTTCATCCATATATTTTTCAAGCTGGTGCTGGCGTTCGACAGATATAAGCTCATTGAAAATATCTTTTAAGGGGTTTATTTTTGATTTGACAAACGAATAGTCTTCTTCTGTCAATAATTGTTCGACAACTTTAACCAACTCTTCTTTTGAATACGATTTGAAATTTTCGGTTTGCTCAATCGATTCCGACTCGGCTATTTCCTCGTGCAATAAAGCATCCTCAGGGTTTCCATTCAACATTAAATTGTCTGGAACACCGTTCTCAACTTTATTATCCTGTATTTCTTCTTTTGTTTCCTTGTTTTCCATCGATCAATTATTAATCATGCATTTTCGCAGGTCTCCTACCTTATAATTAAATTTAAAGATATAACTTTATGTGATGCAAAAATAATGAGCAAAAAGGTTCGAATGAGTTAGTCGGGTATATTTTCGGAATGAAACCAGGAAAAAGATTAATAACTACTTTTGCCGGTCTTTTTAAAAACTGATTCCGCTTTACGCGGGAACGGGGTGTAGCGCAGCCCGGTTAGCGCGCCACGTTCGGGACGTGGAGGCCGGTGGTTCGAATCCACTCACCCCGACTTTTCTTGTTGATTCTTTTTCTGATAGCTTTAAGCGATTTAAAATTCAAAAAAAATGCTGTCTGAATCAGACAGCATTTTTATAATAATATAAAATAGATTTAGTTTACTCTGTTTCTAAAATATGCTTTATATATACATCGTTATTAACCAAAACTCTGACGGTATAAACACCGCCTGCATATCCCAGTTTTTGCGCGCTGAACTCATAATTATACTTTCCAGCCGATTGTTCACCATAAAACAATGTTGAAATTTTTTGCCCCATAAAATTCATTACCTCAATAACAATGGTCGATTTGTCTTTCAGGTAATATTCAATGTTTGTGCTTCCGTTATATGGATTTGGCAGTACGCTGAATGCAAAATCATTTTTGCCGATTCTGCCTGAAACAATCTGAGAATGGGAATAATCTCCATTGTAATCAATTTGTTTGAGGCGATAATAATAAGTAACGTTAGGTTGTACCGTAAAATCATCAAAGCGGTAATTATTGCTGCTGGTGGTTGTACCATGGCCTTCGTGCCAGCTTATTTTTTCGAAACCGGAAGATGGGTTAGTTGTTCTTTCTAATTCAAATCCTTTGTTTTCTTTTTCAGAAGCGGTGTTCCAGTTTAAAATAATTTTATCGGAATACTCAACGGCATTAAAGTCTGTTAATTCAACAGGCAATGGATTAAGCCCTTGTGCAATGGCGAAATCAGCACCGGTATTTGCGGAAGTACCAAACTGAGACATCCCGGTTCGCTGAACAGCGGTAACCGGGTTTACACAATTGGGTGAACCTAAGAGTGTCCAGGGTCCCGGCCCTGCACTTACAATTCTTTTTACAACGGTCCATAAATTTGAACCTGCAGTATTGCTAAATCCGGTATTATAAGCTGTTGCATCATATAAAGATCCAACCGGAAACCTGGTGTAATCACCTGTTGTAATTCTCCAATAACCATGATTCAAATATGGATTAGTATACCCATAGGTGCACTCCAGGCTTCCTTGCGAACCCGGAAGAGCAGTAAGCGTAAAACTCGCTGTTAAATTACTGGATGCGCTGGGGGCGACAGTAAAATTAATATTAATGTTTTCATAAATTGCATTTCTTCCAACCGGGAAATCGTATCCCCTGACAAGATTAGCAATTGACCTCCTTAATGTTCCGTCAACAAAACTGCTTGCATTATGATTAACAATAGCGCCCGAAGCATTATTGGTAACACTAACCAAAGGATTTGGCGCGCCTGCTCCCACCCGGAAAGTGCCCGAAGTTAAATTGAGAGTTTGTGTAACAATAAATGGGCTCGTATTAATCAGTATTGCACCAATGCCGCCATTAGTTCCTGTCGAGTTATTAGCTTTAACACTATTTAAACTTCCACCCGCTCCCGAATTAAAATAGGTTTGTTGTGCACTTCCATAAAACTCCAGCCATGTCGGAACCAAATAAGTAGACCCGACCTGGCTGTTAAAATTTCCTCCCACTTTGTGATAAATGAATGTGGCATCAAACGTTCCGCCATAAGGAGCCGCTCCATTAATTGTAAAATTACCTGCCATATCCACATCCTGATTTGTTTTTACAGAAAAACCTGTTGGCTTATTTACCTGGACATGCCAGAATTGATCAGCACCGGTAACATTGCCATTTATATTTTGATTCACATTATTGTTAACAGTATTTTCAAATAAAACGGTCGAATTATTTTGTGCAGTAAAAGAACCATTATTTCCAAAATCCTGGCAAATCTGCAGCTGGAAGCCCGCGTTAACAGTTACAGATGCGGATAAATTAATATCAAGTGTACGACAAACAGCGCCAGCGGCATTTATAGCCGGATAAAAAGGTCTGCCGGCTGGTATCAACGCATTTCTATCGCAGTCAGGAATCTGGCATCCGCCCCAGTTTTGAATATTAAACCAATCGGTGCTGACTGTTCCTGTCCAGATTAAAGTTCCGCCCGGTGCAACACCCGTTGCAATGGGTGAAGTAAGAGGAATATTCAATGTAAATCCCGAATTGGTCACATCAAAATTACTTATGCATAATAAATATATTTCGCCTGCAACAACCGGTATAGCTGTTTCATATGCCCCATCAAAACAGGGGGTATATGGAGCCGGTGCATTACCCACATTATAGCATCCGGTAACACCATACGCTGAATAATTACATCTTATCATGTTAGGACCAGTTAATGCACCGCAGGAAGTAGCCCCGACACCAGCAGTTTTCCAAATACCAAAGTCATAATCGGTTTGAGCCAAATTACATGCTCCAAAATAGTCATTAGGGATAATATCAAACTCAAGGTTACCGGGTCCGTTTATTGTTATCTGGTACCAAACTGTACCTTTTTCACCTTGACCCAGACAGCCGGTAGGTGCGGGAAAATCACAGATGTTTCCAACCGAATAATAACCCGGATTCGCAACGTTTATAGAATTGCTGCAAACGGGAAAAGGCAATTGGCAATCCTGTCCCGGCATGGGATTTAATGGAACGCCTGCACAAGTATTAGCTAACATAATAGAAAACGAGCCTACATTGTTGTTTCTTCCATCAATCATAATCCAATACGTTGAACCTACTGCTAAACCACTTAGCTGAAGATAAGAAGTTAAATATGTAAAGGCACCTGCCCCAGCACATGGAGTAAAGTTATCGCTGCAATTGGTACCTCCTACTGGAACAAGCCCAACACATGAACCCGAAAAAACACCTATTTGGGTATCGAATAAGGTTCCGGCATAGGTAATAATTTTCACACAACCACCAGGAGGTGCTGTGAATGTGTACCACACCGTATTCATAGTTCCGGCAACATCATAACATGCTGGCCTTGCAGGCTCGCTCACATAAGTAGCACCGGTATTATTTCCTGAAATATTGATATTAAAAAATGGAATATTTAACGCGCTGCAGGGAGAGTCGTTTGCAGGTTGTGCGAAAACATTTTTGCCAATGAATAAAGTAAAAAGCAAAACTGCATATACATTTCCAAAACGCACTGATGTAAATATTTTTTTCATGATATAAGATTATTTAAATGGTTAAATAATAAACTTATTTGCAGGATTGATTGACGTATTGGAATTGTGCGACATCAATTGGTTTATACGAGATGATTCCTGAAGAATTGATAGCAGCTAAAATATTGTTATCGTCAGGCTGAAGTGAACGGTTTACTCGTAATATAAGATACGCCCTGTTTAATTCCGATTCACAATGTTTAACAACCGTAACCCCGTTAATAGCCATAAGCGCACTTATTAATGCGGTTTTATGATCATTGTATTCACCGACATTGATTTTAAAAAGAACCGGTTCCAGTTTTGCCGCGCTGCTTTGGGCAAATGCACTGGCTGAAATTGAAAGAAGGAAACAAAATATTCCAAGGATGGTGAGGTAACTTTTTTTCATGTGACTTAATTTTTTAAATAATAATTTGTTTTATGCAAATTTATCAATTAAAGCTAATGAAAAATACGATGAAAGCATGATTTTTGACCAACGTTAACGTTTGCAGGTTGACCTGCTGATTTGGTGTGGTAAGTACTTTTTAATTGCGATGTGAAAGATAAAACCGGAGATAGACTAAAGGTCCAATTTAATATTTAGCTCTTTCAGTTGTTCTGCAGAAATTTGAGAAGGGGAATCAATCATCACATCTCTGCCCGAATTATTTTTTGGAAAAGCCATAAAATCGCGGATAAATTCAGTGCGTGAAACATCCTGTCAGGTCGCGAAGCACCTGACAGGTTTTAATATCAAATTGCCAACACACCAACTAGCACTTCAACTTGCGCCATAATATGGGTTTCAGTAACCTCTAAATTTGTGCAACATGATGGCCAAATTCTCATTACCTTGAATGAACTCTAATAAGTATTCTTCAGTAATATTGTACTGTTCATGTTTACTGTTTTTCGTTCTTAATATCTGTTCATTATTTTCAGTAATTTGAAAACTATGAACTATCCTGTTTCTTTTAGAGTTTAACTCAGAAAATAAAGATGCAATTTTTGTATTTGAATTTTTAGTTATTGTTTCTTTTATTGGTTCAAATAATTCTCCTGAAGTTTTATCAATTAAGTCATACCAATTGTAATTTGAATTATCGTTTCGCAAAATATTTTCAATAATAAATTGATTGTTAGAATTAAATGCGCAAATAGCTGACCCTAACAACACCCTATATTTTATTGATGGTAATGCTTGTCGGCTATATTCTTCGTTAACAGAAATTCTCAATTCCTTCAATTGTTCTTGCGAAATCACCGAAGGCGAATCAATCATCACATCTCTGCCTGAATTATTTTTTGGAAAAGCCATAAAATCGCGGATGGATTCTGAACCGCCAAACAGAGCGCACAAACGGTCGAAGCCAAAAGCGATACCGCCATGCGGAGGTGCTCCAAATTCAAAAGCATTCATCAGGAATCCGAATTGTAATTGCGCCTGCTCATCTGTAAATCCTAAAACCTTAAACATTTTTTGTTGTAATGCTTTATCGTGAATACGAATTGAACCGCCACCTAATTCCGTTCCGTTAAGTACCATATCATAGGCGTTAGCTTTTACATTGCCGGGATTTGATTCGAGCAAGGAAATATCTTCGGGCTTGGGTGAGGTAAACGGATGGTGCATGGCATTCCAGCGATTGTTTTCGTCATCAAATTCCAGTAAGGGAAAATCAACAACCCATAACAATGAATAATTATTCTTGTTTCTTAATCCGCAGCGGTTGCCCATTTCTAACCGTAGTTCCGACATGGCTTTGCGGATTTTATTTTTTTCTCCGGCAAGAACTAAAATCAAATCGCCATCATTTGCATGGAGGGATGCTTTCCATTTTTTTAAATCTTCTTCACCATAAAATTTATCAACCGATGATTTAAGCGTACCATCACTGTTGCATTTAACATATACCAAACCGTTAGCGCCAATTTGCGGCTTCTTTACAAAGTCGGTTAGCTCGTCTATCTGCTTGCGGGTATATTCAGCGCATCCGGGTGCGCAAATTGCTATAACCATTTCGGCATCGTCAAACACTTTAAAGCCTTTGCCTTTTACCAAATCATTCATATCGGCAATTTTCATTTCAAACCTGGTATCGGGCTTGTCGGTGCCGTAGTATTTCATGGCATGATCGTATGTGATGCGGGGCAGGGTTGGCAGGTCAATGCTTTTTACAGCTTTGAAAAGATGTTTTATTAATCCTTCGAAAGTTTGCAGCACATCTTCGCGTTCCACAAAGCTCATTTCGCAATCTATTTGTGTAAATTCGGGCTGACGGTCGGCACGTAAATCTTCATCACGAAAGCATTTTACTATCTGAAAATATTTATCCATGCCCGCCACCATTAATAATTGCTTGAATGTTTGAGGCGACTGAGGCAGTGCATAAAATTCACCAGGATTCATTCGCGATGGCACCACAAAATCGCGCGCACCCTCGGGTGTTGATTTAATGAGCACAGGAGTTTCTATTTCAATAAACCCGGTTGAGTCGAGATACTTGCGGGTTTCCTGCGCAAGCTGATGACGCAACAAAATATTTTCTTTAACAGGTTGCCTGCGAATATCGAGGTAGCGGTATTTCATACGCAGGTCTTCTCCCCCATCGGTATTTTCTTCGATGGTAAATGGAGGAGTTTTTGCTGCGTTAAGGATTTTCAGCTCATCCACAATAATTTCAATTTCACCCGTAGGGATTTTTAAATTTTTATTGCTGCGTTCGGCAACTTTGCCGCTTATTTGTATTACAAACTCACGGCCTAACTGCCGGGCTTCCCCGCATAATGCCGTATTGCGCTCCATGTTAAAAACCAATTGCGTAATACCATAGCGGTCGCGGAGGTCAATAAATGTCATGCCGCCCATGTCGCGGGTGCGCTGTACCCAGCCGCAGAGGGTAACGGTTTGCCCGGCTGATTTCAGGTTTAATTCACCGCAGGTGTGGGTGCGAAGCATGCGAGGAAAAGTTTAAAGTTTAAAGTTCAAAGTTTAAGGTTGCAGTTTGCGAAGGTAATAATCCTCTTTTTTACGGATTGCCTGTTGCTGCTTTTTTGTTTTGTCTTTATACCCGGTAAGGTGCAAAACGCCATGAATCATTACTCGATGAAGCTCGTTCTGAAAAGTAGTTTTAAATGTTTTTGCGTTTTCTTTTACACGCTTAATGCTGATAAAAATTTCGGCACTGATTTGTTTTTTATTAAAAGAATGGTCGAATGTGATGATGTCGGTGTATTCATCATGGCTTAAAAATCTTTGGTTCAGGCTTAGCAAATAATCATCGGAACAGAAAATATAATTAAGCTCGTCAATCACAAATCCTTCTTTGCGGGTGCTCACGATAATCCATCTGCACAATTCGGTATTGTTCTTTAAAGAAAATTTTATGCCTTCGGTGAAGAAGAGAATGGAAGGATTCAATAGCTATGATTTTTGTCAAAGCTATTTAAAAAAAATGTTTTACCGCAAAGGCGCGAAGAGTGTTTCACGCAGAGAACACCGGGGCGCAGCGGCCGCAAAAAATGCGGTGGCGAATGAAATTCGGGTGAGCGATACTTTATGTGAACACGAAATATAATATGACACTAATTTCGGTATTTTTCACTCTATATTTCACTTAATATCAATCGCGGAACGAAGCCTGAAGGGGTAAGAACTTGTAAAAATAAGGTTGCACCACACAAGAACATCTCACCATCTTTGGGCAAAAATTATTATAAACATCAAAAACAAAGTATCATGAAAAAAATTATTTACACACTTCTTATTGCAGCAGGGCTGTTTTTATGCAGCCAACAACATGCAGCTGCCCAGCAACCGGGCATAAATATACTTTACGCTGGCGATTCAATGGGCACTTATTGCCAGGCGCCTGCCACCATTTATTTTATGATTTATGGTACAGCAGGAGGGTATTTAGTAACCGACTCGGTAACTATATATATTTCGTATGGTGACGGCAACGACACTACTTTTCTCTCACCTATCCTGAGTAGCTATTTTTGGGAGAATCCCTCACACACGTACACCTTGCCCGGAATTTATTCCACACAATTTATTGTAACTGGTCCCGATGGTGATGATGATACGCTGACCAATGTTAATTCACCAATGATTGCAACACAATGCGGAAATATTTCAGGACATGTTTATTTTGACGCGAACAATGATTGCATTTATAATACCGGGGATGAGGATATGCCCTGGCAATGGATAAAGCTTTATTATAATGGTAACATGGTAGCAAACGCTTATACGGATGCAAACGGAGATTATTATATGAGTGCGGCTTCGGGGTTTACTTACACAATTGAAGTTTCTCACCAGAACCCGAACTTAGTTACCACCTGTCCTGTTTCGGGAAGCTATACCATCAGCTCGCTGCCGGCAACTAATATTGATTTTGGAGTGAACTGTTCGCAATCCGGTTTTGATCTTACAGGATCACTTAGCTGCTGGGGAGTACGACCGGGTTTAACAGCAAATGTCTGGATTGATTACTGGAATGCATCATGCACACCGGTGTCGGGTACGGTAACAGTTACCCTTCCGGCAGGAGTGAGCTATGTAACGGGTAATCCCATTCCAAATAATGTGAACGGGCAGGTTCTTACATATAACGTTAGCCCGTATGAATATTTCTGGCAGTACCCATGGAGCGGGTATAATTATATAACAGTATTGGGTTCGCCTTCTTTAGTGATTGGCGATACGGTTTGTTTCCTGATGACGCTTGATCCGCAAACGGGTGATTTAAACCCCTCTGATAATATAATTGAAACCTGTGTGCCGGTGCGTAACTCCTGCGATCCGAATGAGAAGTATGAAACGCATGCCGGATGGGGAACAGGTTATGTAGCCCCCGGAACTCAATTAGACTACACGATATTTTTCCAGAACGTAGGAAATGATGTGGCATTTAATATTAATGTGATAGATACGCTTGACAGCGATCTTGACCTGAATACTCTGAACATAATTTCGGCAAGCCATGATATGAATATCCGGACGCTGGGCGTTGATATATTGAAATTTGAATTCCTGAATATCAATCTCGCTGCCGCAAGTGTGAATGAACCCGAAAGTCACGGGTTTATCCACTATTCCATTTCGCCAAAAGCCGGCCTTGCAAACGGAACCATCATGGATAACCGTGCGCACATATACTTTGATTTTAACGGTGCTATAGTTACCAATACGGTAACCGATATTATTGACCTTTCGCTTGGCTTAAACGAAATTCCGGCTTCATTTACTGTTAACACCTATCCTAATCCTGCCAGCGAATTCATACAGATAAAGCTTGGCAACGAATCCTCAGCATCGTTGCAGCTTATTGACTTTACCGGCAAGACAGTGGTTGAAAAAATAATCGGCAACAATGAAACGCTGGGGCTTGATGAGCTTAGCAGCGGAGTATATTCACTGCTGATTACTTCACCCGGAAAAAGATATACAGGAAGAGTTATCGTTATTAAATAATGCGGTTCTGCTTTAAACCTTCAAGGTCTTAAAAACCTTGAAGGTTTTTCTTTTTGCCTACACATGCACCAAATGCACATTCACCTCCACGGCATTGCCTCCAGTTATAGTTACCGGGATATGCTGGGTAACATAATCAGCAAGCGAAACCGTTAGTGTATAATTTCCATCGGGCAAACCGCCAAAGCTGTAACGGCCGTTAGCAGCCGATGTGGTGTTTGCTCCAACGGGTTGCAAATCGAGCGTTGCACCCTGAAGCGGATTCCCGTTAGCCTGGTCGGTTACCAGCCCGAGTATGCTCAATGCTTCAGGGCTTTCTTCCCCCGGTGGCAACAGGTAGCGCTGGTAACGTGCAAAATCATTCCTGAATTTTGTTTTTCCGGCTGTGCACACTTTTACCATAATGTTCCAAACTTCATTGTTTTTTATATGCCGCGCCTGCGTTTTTACAGGCAGGTCTCCGATGAAATTTTCCTGGATGGTGTTAGCATCTATAAGCTCTGTACGCAGGGTATCAATTTCATCAATTTCGGGCTGCGTATATCCGGATGCAATAAGCTGCACTTTATATTTATCAGCCGTTGAGTGAAACTGTTTCATAAAAGTAACCATGTCGTTTTGAACCCTTCTGATGGTTTTATAATTATCATACCCGAATTCATTCCATACGGGAGCATTTTTGGGAAATGCTTTTTCGATAAAATATTTTGCCGACTGAAATTTATCGCGGCAGCTTTCCATTTTCTCCTCCACAACAGCAGTTAGCTGCGTTAGCTGATCGTCAAGCGCTTCATCCTGCGGGAATGCTTCGGCTGCTTCAATTTCGGTGAGCCAGTCCGTTACGAACGGGTCGGCAAAATCGGAATCAAAAGCCACCAGTTCAACTTTGTCTTCAAGAAAAAAACTTCTTTTAGTTCGCGATGCCTCATACATTTCGGGATCGGTAATGCGGTATAACCGTAATATTTCATCTGCTGTTGCCATAGTGGTTTTGTTTTAAATTGTTTTAGTGGTATGAGTGTGTTTTTATAATAAGTGCTTGTTTTTGTTAATTTTCTTCAAGGGCGATCCTGTGTCATCATCGGGCGATCCCCTGTCATCATCGGGCGATCCCCTGTCATCATCGGGCGATCCCCTGTCATCATCGGGCGATCCTCTGTCATCATCGGGCGATCCACTGTCATCATCAGGCGATCCACTGTCATCGCATGGTGATCCTCTGTCATCATCGGGCGATTACCTGTCATTATCAGGCGTTTCGTTTCCATTTAAGTATTGCTATCGCCATTAAGCAACTGTTTTGCGCCACACAAAGGAAACATGAGATTGCGGATTGAAAAAGGGGAAATAAGCCCTTTTTGAACCGATATCTCTTCGACATCTTTCGGGCTTAACTTAAACCAGCCTGCTATGTCGAACCACAAAAAAAAATTTATGATAGTACCAAAAGCATGTGCCGATGGAACGGACTTGTGCCTTGATAAAATTGAAGCGCAAACAATAGACCTGTTAGGAGATTATTTTACCTATGCAAGCATTGCCTGCAAGATTGGCTGCAAAGAGAAAAAAGTAAAAAACTCCATGGAGTTTTTAATGGAACGATTCAATTGCTGCAGCCAACCGTGTGTACAAAAGCGGGCATATAACCTGTATATCCTTATTATAATAAACGGGCAAACTTACCTGAATGAAAAATTTATGGTAAATCCGCCTCCTGCTGCCAGCCCGCAAAATGAAACTCCTGTAGGATAATTTTGATATTACAGCTTAAAAGAGTAGGTTTGAGGGATGAAAAAAGATAATTACTTATACTTTCCTAAAAACATATTACCATGAAAAAAATCACCTGTTTATTAATCGCATCACTATTTATTTCTGTGATTGTTCACAGCCAGAACACGTGCATCATCGCTAAGAAATTATCTACCAGCGGCACCATTGATACCATTCCGCCTGTTGGAACCATAAGCCCCGTAGGACCTGATTTAGGTTGTCTCACCACCACAGAAAGACAATTGTGGTATTACATTCCCGCATGCGAGAATATGTATATCATGAATTTTAATATAAATTGTAGCTCTTCTTTTAATGATACAGTGGGTGCAATTATATATGGACCCTTTTCTCAAAAAGTAAGCAATTGCTCCGACCTTACAGCGGCTAAGATACTTGCCTGTGAGGCTGATTTATTCAGCTTTCAAATGTTTTTTTACGATACATTATTAGAAGGAAATTATTATTATTTATTAATTACTTTTTCTGATGCCATTACAGGAAATGCTTCTGTATCTATGACGTGCTTATGCGGATTTCCAACCTGCTATGAATGTAACAACCAGGTTTCGGTAATACATCAAAATAATCTTTGTCTCGTATCCGTTGACACGGCTATAAATAAATGTATATTAACATGGGAAGAATTTCCGGGAACTAATCTTGCCGGATACACTATCATGCGCGAAACCAGCCTGACGGGTTTATATGATTCTCTTACTACCATTCCTCTTGGCAACCCGAGCACTTACACTGATATGACTTCAAGCCCCGCCCAGCATAATGTTACTTATAAAATAATCGGTTCGGATTCCTGCGGGCAACACAATACGTTGCAATATTCCCCCGAACTAACTTCCATCCATCTTATAAGTTTTGCAGGAGGCAATAACCAGGCGAATTTAATTTGGAATAATATTTACACGAACAATAATTTTATTCCTCAATATTACATCCACCGTAACAACAACGGGGCGGGTTGGCAGTTGATTGATTCAATAGGCGTAACGCTGCCCACCATTACCTACACCGATATTTTTGCACCGGCAGGCATTAACCAATATACTGTTGAGTTGGTAAAAACAGTTCCGTGTATTCCCATGAGAACATCATCAACTCCCTATCAATCAGTTTTTTCAAATACTTCCATAGCCATAGTCACCGGCACAGAAGAGTTTTTGGGTAATGTCTTTTTTAGAATTTCCCCCAACCCCGCAAATGAGTATTCAGTAATCAGCGGTCAGTTTAAAGAAGGTGATGAAATACGCATAACCGATGTGTTAGGTAAAACACTTTTTACAAAAACCATAGCTGCACCAACTATAAACTGTAAACTGCAAACTTTAAACTTTTCTCCCGGAATGTATTTTGTAACGGTGAGCAATGAAAAGGAGAGTGTTGTGAAAAAGCTGGTGAAACAATAAAAAAATTGAATAATGAATATCGATTAACGATTTTTGATTTGTGAAGTTAAGAAAAATCATCAATCAAAAATCGTTAATCCTTGTTCTTAAATCATCTTTTTAATTTTCAGAACTCCGCTTAACTAAACGACACTTATTTCCACCCTCTGCGCTTTTCGTGACTGCGCATCTACCACAGCAATCGTTACCATGTTTACAATTTCGCGCACCGGGCTGCCAAGCTGTAAAATATGCACCGGCTTTGCCAGTCCCAGCAATATCGGTCCGATGGCTTCGGCACCACCTATTTCCTGCATCAGCTTGTAAGCAATGTTACCCGATTCGAGATTCGGAAAAATCAACGTATTGGCATGGCCGGTTACCAGCTCGCTGAAAGGATAATTATCTTTCAGCAATTGCGTATTAAAAGCCATGTTCGCCTGCATTTCGCCATCAACAATCATTGCCGGGTAATGTTCGTGCAAATATGCAACCGCATCGCGCATCTTCGCTACACTTTTATTATCGGCTGAGCCAAAATTCGAATACGAAAGCAGCGCAATGCGTGGCTTTATATTAAACTGTTGAACAGCACGTGCGGTGAGCAGCGTTATTTCAATCAGCTCCTCGCACGATGGGTTTACATTAATCGTAGTGTCGGCAAAAAAGACGGGGCCGCGCTTGGTCATCATAATGTACATGCCGGCAACTTTTTTCACATCGTGCTGTGTGCCTATTATACGTAGTGCCGGACGGATGGTGTCGGCATAATTACGGGTTAAGCCCGAAATCAGCGCATCGGCCTGCCCGGTTTCCACCATCATGGCTCCGTAATAATTACGCTCGCGCATGATTTTTTTCGCTTCGTGAAAATTAAAACCTTTACGGTGACGTTTCTGGAAAAACAATTCGCCAAACTCCGTTACTGTATCATTTTCTTCACGCGGATCAACAATCACTACATCTTTTAAATCAAGATTATTGTCTTTAATAAGTTTGTTGATGCGAACGCGGTTGCCCAATAATATAGGCAGAGCGATGCCTTCGTCTTTTACAATCTGCGCGGCTTTAAGAATTTTATAATTATCGGCTTCGGCAAACACCACCCGCTGCGGATTTTGCTTTGCTTTGGTGGTAACCATCCGTAAGAGTTTGTCATCTAACCCGAGCCGTTTTTTCAACACGTCTTCATACGCCTGCCAGTTTGTAATTTTTTGCTGCGCCACCCCCGACTCCATGGCTGCCTTTGCAACAGCCGGAGCTACCGTATAGCTTAACCGCGAATCAAGAGGTTTTGGTATGATGTAGGTTTTACCGAAACAAATATTTTTCTGATTGTATGCAACGTTTACCACTTCGGGCACTGGCTGCTTGGCAAGATTGGCAATGGCATAAACGGCAGCCAGCTTCATGGCTTCGTTGATTTGAGTAGCCCTCACGTCAAGCGCGCCTCTGAAAATATACGGGAACCCAATAGCGTTATTAACCTGGTTGGGAAAATCGCTCCTGCCGGTTGCTATAATTGCATCCTTGCGTGTTTGTGCTGCCAGCTCATAACTTATTTCGGGATCGGGATTCGCCAATGCAAATACAATCGGATTCTCTGCCATGGTAAGCAACATATCGGGAGTTAAAATATTTCCTTTCGATAACCCGATAAAAACATCGGCACCCGAAATGGCTTCAGCAAGTGTGTGAATGTCCCGGACAGTAGCAAATTGTTTTTTGCTTTCATCAAGCTGTTCGCGATCCTTGCGGATAACGCCATTGCTGTCGAGCATAACAATATTCTCGGGTTGCAGTCCTAATGATAAATACAATTTGGTACATGAAATTGCCGAAGCACCGGCACCGTTTACAACAATCTTTACTCTTTCAATTTCTTTTCCGGCAACCTCCAGTGCATTGATCAAACCTGCAGCCGAAATAATGGCCGTACCGTGCTGGTCATCGTGCATAACCGGAATTTTTAATTCTTCCTTTAATCGCTTTTCTATTTCAAAACATTCAGGTGCTTTAATGTCTTCGAGGTTAATTCCACCAAAAGTGGGGGCAATAGCCTTTACAGTTTTTACAAAATCCTCCACATCGGTCTGGTCGATTTCAATATCAAAGACATCAATGTCGGCAAGAATTTTAAACAACAATCCTTTGCCTTCCATAACGGGTTTAGATGCCAATGAGCCAATATTTCCTAATCCAAGTACAGCCGTACCGTTAGAAATAACTGCAACTAAATTTCCTTTAGAAGTATATTTATAAACATCCTCCGGATTTTTTTCAATCTCCAGGCAAGGCTCAGCCACACCGGGCGAATATGCCAGTGACAAATCACGCTGCGAGCTGGTGGGTTTTGTGGGAATTACTTCAATTTTTCCCGGGCGTCCCTGCGAGTGGTAATCGAGGGCTTCCTGTTTTTTACTCATTGGGGGTTTGATTAAAAAAGTAAGTTTAGGTTATAACTACAACGCTAATTTACGAAAAAAATTTTAATGACTATAAGAAAAATAATCTTTCTCTAAAAAATAAAGGGATGGTATTGTTTACCATCCCTTTACTACTGATTTTATTTATTAATTCTTATGCGAAACCACCAGCCTGTTGGTTCCAATTACTTTTCCATCCGCTATAAGCGAATAAAAATAAACACCCTGTTGAAAAGCCGAAGTGTTTAATACCATAACTTTTTTGGGGCTGGCGAGTTTTATTTCGTGAACTTTCGCTCCTAAAATGTTGCGGATTAAAAGTTTTACATCAGAAGCATTATTTGCAAGATTGTAACTTATAGACGTCATGGCATCAGCAGGATTCGGATAGGGTATTGAGAGTGAATTCTGATTTGCCTGAATCTCATTAATGCCAGTTGTCACATCATAATAAAACTCCATGCAAATTGAATCGCCTGGATTATACATATCAAAAAAACAATACGTAACACGGCTAACACCAAAGGATAAATAGGGATTAAGATCACCCTTGAATGTGCTTGTAAAACCTCCAACAGGAAGATAAACAGAATCGGGTGATAAACTTACCGAAGGGGAAAAACAATTCACTCCCCAGCAAAAGTAACTTTGGTGATTTGGTGCGAGATTATTATCTGTGCGCAATACTTTTACGGTTACTGCCGAAGAACCGATGTTATAAATATCAACCGTTCCTTCGAGTATCGCATTTCCATCACCCTGCAAATAAAAGACACCGTTTTGCCCGTTTAAACTTTGGGCTTGCAAACGAACTCCGCCAATAAGCAGAATAAGAATTGAAAGGTAGATTTTTTTCATGGTATGAATGATAAATTATTATGTCTTGCAAATATATGAAAATATTATATCCAATTGCAACAGCATTTAATATTTATCATTGTAATTAACTTTATCAGGAAACTTATCAACACATTGTTAATTACTTCCGGCTTCAACGCTCAAATAAGGTCAAAAACACATGAAAATGTGAAAATTAGTGTCATTTTAAAAATTATGAATAATAGTTTGTTTTATAATTAAAATCTTTTTAAGTTTGCTTCGTAATATTTCTAATCCACCCTTACATAAATCAAAAAAAATTAACATGAAAAAAATTTACTTATCATTTGTTGCACTATTAGTTGCAACTGCTTGCTTTGCGCAAACGCAAAGATTAGTTCTGATGGAAGAATTTACGCAGGCATCATGCCCTCCATGTGCCGCCTACAATCCGGCATTCAATGCAATATTGAATGCGAATTCCACAAAAATTGTTTCCATCAAATACCAGGTTAACTGGCCGGGTTTTGACCCGATGAATGTTCACAACCCTTCTGAAGTTGCTGCACGTGTTTCTTATTATACTGTTGGTGGAGTTCCCGATGGTGTGATGGATGGAGGCTCCGGCACAAGTACCTGGCATGCAAATCCGGCTAGCTTTAATGCAACTTATATCAACAATCGGTATGCAGTAGCTTCACCTTTTACAATGAACGTTTCTCACTATTTTTCTCCTGCATATGACGTGATTAATGTGCATGTTGAAATTACCGCTGCACAAGCTTTCAGCCTTCCTTCCAATTTAAGAGTAGCCGTTATTGAAAGAGATATTCATTTTTGTTCCCCTCCCGGATCAAATGGTGAAACACATTTTGAAGGTGTGATGAAAAAAATGTTACCCAATGCAACAGGCACTGCTTTACCTGCAACATGGACTAACGGACAAGTTCAGGTTTACGATTTTCAATGGACAATGACAAATGTTTATGACAAAAATACACTTGCCGTTGTTGCTTTCGTTCAAAACGCAACTAGCAAAGAAGTACATCAAACAGGATACAGCGATGAACAACAATTACCTGATGATGCAAGAATTATTTGTGGAGGTCTTACACTTCCTACTGTAATTTGCGGAACTACTATCAACCCAACTGTTGAATTTGAAAATTTAGGCTCTAACACATTAACTTCTCTTGGAATAAATTACCAGGTTGATGGCGGTACAGTAAATACGGTTCCCTGGAGCGGTTCACTAGCATCGGGCTTAACTGCTACTGTGAATATTCCTACTATAAACTCTTCTGTTGGTACGCACAACATTTCGGTTACTGCCGTTAATCCAAATGCCACTACCGATTTAAATACTTATTATGATAATTCGACACGAACATTTAATGCTGTAGCAAACACAGGTCTTCCTTTGCCTTTGGTACAGGATTTTGTGAGCGCCATTTTCCCACCGTCTGGCTGGACCAGAGTAAACCCTGATAATGGTTATACGTGGACACGTGTAGGTACCGGATATAATGGCGCTAATGGTTCTACCAAAATAGATTTTTACAATAGCGGGGCAGGTCAAATTGACGAGCTCTGGACACCAGGATATGACTTTGGTGGTGGCATTGCCACCGCTCAATTAAGTTTTGATGTAGCATACTGTCAGTATTCATCAGAACAAGACCGCATACAGGTACAAGTCTCAATTGATTGCGGGCAGACTTGGACAGATGTTTGGAATTACGCAGGTGCCGGACTTGCTTTTGGCAATGCGCCTTACAGTGCTGGAGCATGGACACCTACCGTTGCCACTCAATGGCATCATCAAATTGTTTCATTAAATTCATACATTAATAACCCGAATGTATTTTTACGTTTCAAAGCAACAAGTGCATTTGGAAACAATGGTTATATTGATAACATAAACGTGGCAGTAAATGTAGGAATAAATGAACCTTCACTGCAACAGCATGTTAGTCTCTATCCGAACCCATCCGAAGGAAAGGCTTATTTGGATGTTGCTTTTGACCACTCACAGGATTTGAAAGTTGAAATTTACAATGTGGTTGGTGAGAAAGTAAACAGTTTTGATTTCGTGAATACTGTTGGCGGAATCCTGCCTCTGGATTTATCGGCTTTAGCTAACGGCTCTTACGTAGTAAAAATTTCAACTGGTGGTGAGACTTTAATGAAGCCTCTTCAGATTACCAAATAAAATTTTGTTTCTTACAAAGAAGGCTTAGAAAAATTTCTAAGCCTTTTTTGTTTATTTTAGTTTCAGGGAAATATTTTAATTATGGAAATTTACTTTTCTTATTTCGATTCTCCTGTTGGTATTCTTGAAATTGCCGCATCAAAGCATGCTGTCCAGTCAATACGTTTTACTGATATTAAAAATGTTCCTTCACTCAATTCCCCAAAAATTCTAATTGATTGTATAAAACAACTTGAAGAATACTTTTCAGGAAAGAGAAAAGATTTTACAGTTAATACCGAGCAAAGTGGAACCGATTTTCAAAAGCTGGTTTGGAAAAAATTGAATGAAATTCCCTTCGGTAAAACCAATTCATATATCGAGGTTGCACGAATATTGGGAGATGAAAAAAGTACCCGTGCTGTTGGTAGTGCGAATGGAAAAAATAAAATTCCAATAATTATTCCATGCCACCGTGTAATCGGAGCGAATGATAGTTTGGTAGGTTATGCCGGGGGGCTTTGGCGCAAGCAATGGTTGCTCGATCACGAAAGAAATATTGCTTACGGAATTCAAAAACTATTTTAATATGAATACTGCCGACTGGATTGGAACTACAGGAGTTTTTATTCTGCTGCTTGCATTTTTTATGAATGCATTTAGCTTTATTAAAAAAGATTCGAAAATTTATTTCGGAATGAATTTCGCTGGCGCTGCCATTGCCTGCTATGCATCGATACTTATTAACTTTTTACCATTTGTTATGCTTGAAGGAGTCTGGTGTTTGGTTTCAGTAGTGGCTTTTATTAAAACGCCTAATCATGTTGGATGATTATTTTTTTCATGAAAATGTTTTCGTTTGAAATTAATTGCAATAGATAGATTCCATTCGGGAAGTCTGATGTCCGAAGCCTGGAGCCTGATAGCAAAGAGAGTTCTTGTTTAAAAACTTCTTTTCCGTTCACATCAAAAATTTTTATTCTGCTCTTATCTGCGAATTCCGAACTAATAACTACAAACTCATCAGCCGGATTCGGATAAACTGTAAACTGCAAACCGTAAACCATAAACTCGTTTATAGCAGTCGCCACTTCAACTTCAATATAACACGCTTTGGTAACACTGTCTGATCCATTCGAATTATCTGCAACCAAAGTAACCTTATAAATTCCCGGAGTGGAATAAATAGTTCCTGTGGGATTTTGCTGCGTGGAAGTTGTTGTATTTGCACCAGGAAAATACCATTGCCATGAAGTTGGTGAATATGATGATTGGTCAAAAAAATCAACAAGCTGGTTAGTAAAAACTTTTGTCGCGCTTGCGCGGAAATCTGCAACAGGCTTTAAAGTAAGAGTTGGTTTGTATGCCTTTATATTATACCCTCCTCCTGTCATTATCATGATGCCATCTTTTGCAAGAGCAGGATTGCAATAATAGTTGCTCCCTACAGCAAGCTGCCATTTTACAGTTTGCAAATCGTAACTCAGCGCATAAAACATCCCGTTCTGGTCATCCACATAAACTGTTGAATCCGCGCCAACAGAAATACTTCCCTGGTTAATATTAATAATTGATGAATCTAGAACCCCACCACTAGTGTAATCAATCCTGCGGATTTTACCTGAATCAAAAACATAAAGATTTCCATCCACACCTTCGGCAATGTTTCCATAAAAGGCAGCGCCTGTTGTTGTTTGCGGAACATAAAACCAGGTCTGCAAAAGTCCGGTTCCGTTATCTTCATAAGCAAAAAGATTCCCACCATCGCGCCAGAAATAAATTTCTCCGCCACTACCGATTGTAATCGGATTCTCTTGGTCGGGGTCACCCGGAATATGAGGAGTAAAATATTTTGTTGCGCCTGTATTGATGTCAATTGTAGTTAATCGAATGGGAGATGTAACAGCACCTGTAATTCTATAAACCGTAGTTTCACTTGCTGCAAGCCCTACAGCCGGACCGATGGAAAAAGTATTTGCATTTGTCCACACGGTATCACCGGTGTATTTATTTAATCGCATAGTTGACATTCCTGCGGGACCGGGACCATTAACAATCAAATCACCATTGCATGCAAACACACAGCCGGGATAAGCACCAAATGTTTGTGATGTTAACTGGCTGCTCCATTTTATTGTTCCGTCATCAACATTAAAAGCATAAATAGTATCCGAATCGTAATCGTGAGCATAAACTCCGTCTTCATTAAACCCAATACAATAAAGAATAGATGTGTTGCTAATGAAAGGAGTTTCCCAAATCAGAGAACCGTTTTGCAAGTCGCGGCATTCAATCAATCCTGTGTAAGGAGAAAATTTTACGCGTGAAGTCACAAACTTATCTCCGAAAGTATAAACTGCATTTCCGAGCGTAGTGAGATTGGAGCTGTTTATATTCCAGAAAGTTGAAGTTACATTTTGCGGCCCAGTAATTTTACTCAATCCGTTTCTGCTGCTGCTACCCCCAAAGGTGCCCCAGTTTTGAGAAAAGCCTGAAAAGGAACTCAGAAAAAAAATTAATGCGAAATAAAAAACTATTTTTTTCATTGTTGCTTTGTTTGTATTTACATGAAACGAATTCCTGAATTTAAATCCAAAAATAACTGAATTATCGGAATGTTTCATTTTAAAATACCTTCTTCTCACATCATCATATGATAAAATTCATCGTTTTCTCCTTTCAAAAAAATATCCATCTTTGCTCCTCAATTCCCTTTTCGTTACTCCTTAACCCAAAATTAAAAATCACAACTATGAAAAAAATCATCGGTTTATTGATTGCAGTTTGTGCAGTTGCAAACTTTGTGTTTGCGCAACCATCTGATATTAATCAGAAACTTCCGCTCGATGCGAAAATACGAACAGGTGTTTTATCAAACGGAATCAAATATTATGTCCGTTACAATGCGAAGCCCGAAAAGAGAATGGAGCTTCGCATGGCAATAAATGCAGGCAGTACAGCAGAAGATGATGATCAGCAGGGGCTGGCGCATTTTTGTGAGCACATGTGTTTTAACGGAACTAAAAATTTTAAGAAAAGCGAATTGGTGGATTACCTGGAATCCATTGGTACCAAATTTGGTGCGCACCTGAATGCGTACACAAGCTTTGACGAAACGGTTTACATGATGCAGGTGCCCACCGATTCGGAAACTTATATCACAAAAGGATTGCAGATACTGGAAGATTGGGCACACAATGTTACATTCGATTCGGTGGAAATTGACAAAGAGCGCGGAGTAGTGACTGAAGAATGGAGGCTCGGACAGGGAGCGCAGGAACGCATGCGCAGGAAATATTGGCCCACTCTTTTTAAAGATTCGCGTTATGCTGTTCGTCTGCCGATTGGCAAACCCGAAATTCTGCAGAAATGCCCATACGAAACTTTACGTAAATTTTATCGCGACTGGTACCGACCTGATTTGATGGCTGTAATGGCTGTTGGTGATTTTGATGTGGATAAAATGGAGCAAAGAATTAAACAACAGTTTTCGAATGTTCCTAAAGCCGAAAGCACGGTGCGCAAGCTGGTAAAATGGGAAGTGCCGGATACAAAAGAATTTCTTACTGCCACGGCACAAGATAAGGAAGCTCAGTATACAATGATTCAATTATTGTACAAACAACCGGTTGAAGAAACCAAAACGGTTGGCGATTACCGAAAGCTGATTGTGCATGAATTGTACAACGGAATGATCAATGCTCGACTGTCCGAATTACAGAAACAGGCAGATCCACCATTTATTTTCGCGCAAACAAATTATGGCGGTTTTGTAAGGAATAAAAAAAGCTACACTTCGTTTGCCGTGGTGAAGCAGGATGGAATTGACCGCGGAATTAAAACACTGGTTACAGAAAACGAACGTGTGAAACGTTTCGGGTTTACCGCAGGTGAACTGGAAAGACAGAAAAAAGAAGTTTTAAGGAATATTGAAAAGGCATTTAATGAAAAAGACAAAACTGAATCGCGGAATTTTGTGAGCGAATATGTGCGGAATTTTTTAGAGAACGAACCGGCACCCGGAATTGAAAATGAATTTAATTATTATAAGAAGTTTATGCCTGAAATTACTTTAGAAGAAGTAAATGCGCTTTCGAAAAAATGGATCACCAATGGTGAAAATGCCGTGATGCTGGTTCTTGCTCCCGAAAAGGAAGGTGTAACTGTTCCGGCTGACGACAAAATAAAAGCATTGATTAAGGAAGCGCAGACTTCAAACATCACGGCTTATGTAGATAAAGCGATTACCAAACCGCTGATGGATAAAAAGCCTGCTGCCGGAAAAATAATTTCGGAAAAAACTATTCCGGAAGTTGGAGTTACCGAGCTGAACCTGGCAAATGGTGTGCGGGTTTTCCTGAAGCAAACAGATTTTAAGAATGATGAAATAATGTTTACCGCATTTAAAATGGGCGGAACTTCGCTGAGTGATGACAAGGATTACCAGTCGGCTGATAATTCAAATGCCATTGTGGATGAATCGGGAGTTGGAGAGTTTGATAAAATTTCGCTCGATAAAATAATGCAGGGAAAGATTGTAAATGTTTCCCCGAGCATTATTGACCTGAATGCGGGAATGGACGGCAGTTTCTCGCCACAGGATATTGAAACCGCTTTCCAATTGATTTATCTTTATACCACTTCGCCAAGGAAAGATGAAACGGCATTTAAATCTTATATAGAACAGCAAAAAGGATTTTTACAAAACCGACAGTCATCGCCTGAACAAATTTTCAGGGACACGGTAATGTATGCCATGTCGAATTATAATTTCCGTTCCCGCCCCGAAACGGTAGAGATGCTAAAAGAAGTTGATTTGAATAAATCACTTGATATTTATAAGCAACGTTTTACTGATGCCAACGGCTGGACCTACACGTTTGTCGGCAACTTCAAACCGGATATAATCAAATCTTTTATCGAAGTTTATCTTGGGGGAATTCCCTCTTCAGGAAAAACCGAAACTTTCCGTGATTTGGGAATTACTCCACCGCCAGGCAAGGTAGAGAAAACCGTAAAGAAAGGTTCAGAGCCGAAAGCATCTGTAAATTTAAAATGGACAGGCAAGTTTGAATTCAACCGTATGAACCGTTTTAAAGTAAATGCCTTATTAAAATTGTTAAGCATTAAGCTGCGGGAAAATCTTCGCGAAGAAAAAGGCGGGGTGTATGGAGTCGGAGCTTCTCCTAAACTCACACATTATCCAAAATCATCTTATGAAATTACTATCGGGTTCGGATGTTCGCCTGATAATATGGAGAAATTAATTTCAGCGTGCTTTGATGAAATTAGTGATGTGAAGAAAAACGGCTGCAACGAAAAAAATTTAGTGAAGGTAAAAGAAACTTTCCTGCGCGAACGTGAAACTTATCTCAAAGAAAATGCTTTCTGGACAACATCCATTTCACAAAATGCAATGAACGGAGAAAATCTTTCGGAAATAAATGAATACAATAAATGGGTGGAGGGTTTGAAGTCAGAAGATTTTAGCCGTCTTGCCGAACAGTACTTTGACAATACTCAATACAAGCGGTTTGTTCTGCTGCCGGAGAAATAATCGGAATCAAATAAATTTCGGGAATACTTCTTCTGAATAATTTTTAAAAAGAGAAGAATCAACCGGCAATTTTAACTTTTAGCTTAGAGCCGGTTTTTAAAACGCGGGGGTTGCTTAGCTTGTTGAGTTCAATTATCTGCTCAACAGTTGCGCCTTCGTAACGTATGGCAATATTCCAAAGTGTATCGCCACGCTGAACATGGTGATAAATATATTTTTCTGATGCAGGAGTTTCATTACCTGATTCTACACCCGATGAGGCCAATGCGGTATCAGAAGAAATATTCGGGTTGGTATCATTTAAAACTGCCTGGCTGGTGTTAGCAGTCTCATTTATTGCGGAATCTGCAATATCAGACTTTACAGCTAATGTTTCTTTAACCTTTACAGGTTCTTTCACCCTCTGCATTGCATACACTTTCAATTTCTGACCTTTCGTTAATCTTGTCGACTTTAGCCTGTTCAGCTTTTTAATTTCGGCAACCGAACAATCATATTTGTTGGCTATCCTGCTTAAGGTTTCGCCTCCCCTTACTGTATGAGTCTTTTTTATCTTTTTATAAACATAACTGAAAGAACCATCATCATCGGATGGATCTGCTATGTTAAGCCTTGCAAGCACAGGTGCTTTTTCCTGGGGTTCCGGTAAAAAAATTTTGTCTTCTGCACTCAAAAAGGCAATTATTTTATTTGAAGGCAATCTTACTATCTGAGGCTGATCTGATGCAGGAATTACTCCCTTCTTATAAATCGGGTTCAGGTAGCTGATTACCTCATAAGGTAAATTAACCTGCTCTGCAATTGAGCGAAGCGAAGCTTTTCGTTCAATCCTTAAAGTATCTACTTCAAAATAGGAAAATGCAGGTGTTACAGCCTGTAATTTATGTTCGGCTGCATAGTGCATTACATACGTTGCGGCTATAAATGCAGGAACATATCCACGGGTTTCTCTAGGAAGGAATGGGCTTATATCCCAAAAATCTGTTTTACCACCTGCCCTGATAATTGCGCGGTTAACATTACCGGCACCACAATTATAAGCAGCTATTACTAATAACCAATCTTTGTAAATATCATACATGTCCTTAAAGTACTGGCATGCGGCATGAGTAGCTTTTAAGGGGTCACGCCTTTCATCAATATATGAATTGATTTTCAGGTTATATATCTTTCCTGTATTATACATAAATTGCCAGATGCCGGTAGCTCCAACACGCGATTTTGCAATCGGATTCAAAGCCGATTCAACAATAGCGAGATACTTTAATTCAATAGGTAATTCTTCTTTATCCAGCACCTCTTCAAACATCGGGAAATACAGATCCTTCAAACCGAGCACCCTTTTTGTAAGCTCTCTTTTCTTAAATGCATATACATCAATATATTTTTTTACCTCATCATTATAAGTAAGGGGTATAGGAGTGCTTAAAGACGATATTCTCCTTGTATAAACTTCATCCGAAAAATACGGAACTTCAAAATTGCTTTTATCGGAACAAGCCTGTTCCGAACCGCCTGATGAGCAATTAAAGCGGATTACATTGTTAAGTGTAACCAAGCTGTCGAGCATTTCAACAATTGGGTCGTTAGCTTGGGCCAAACCGGTTTTAATGCCCCGTTCTGCCGGCTGACTTTGTACAAATAAAGTTGACCCAAGGAGCAGCAGGGAAAATAATAATGCCTTTATTTTTAAGATTCTATTCACTATATTATGGTGTTGGTTTTACACTTATAGCCTTTTTATTACAAAAAGTTCGGCTAAAATAAGAATAAAATCACTTAAAATAACGTAAGTCTTACACAAGATATTACAGGACTTTTCAAACATAATTTCGGGGAGAATAATTAAGATAATTGAGAAATTGAAGCGAAAGTTTGATTAAGTTTGTTTGGCTAATGAACAAACTATACTTTTTAATTATACTTTTTTACTTGTGGAATTTGTGAAACCAATTTACTGATCAAGCAGCACAAACTAAAATGAAAAAAATTATATTGTCGATTTCACTATCTTTTCTTTTGAATGAATTTTCGCTGGCTCAAATTACATTTCAAAGATGTTATGGCGGAAATGGACTTGAATCTGCTGAATCTGTTCAACAGACTAATGACGGAGGATACATTATTGCGGGGAGAACTTCCAGTTTCGGTGCGGGAAATACTGATATTTATTTAATTAAAACTGATGCTGGTGGAGATACACTATGGACAAGAACTTATGGCAGTACATATAGTGAGTATGCATATTATGTTCAGCAAACTTCTGATAGTGGATATATTATTGTTGGAACGACTGAACCAACATCATATTATAGTATTTATTTAATCAAAACAGATTATAATGGTGATACGTTATGGACAAAAATCCATCATATGCCAAATGATACTTATGCTTTTTGTGTGCAGCAAACTTCCGATGGAGGGTATATTGTTACGGGAGGCACTGTAAATCCTTCTCTAAGTCCATATGATCATGTTTTTATGCTCAAAACTAATGCAATGGGAAATCTCGTTTGGATAAAGAAATATTTTGGTGCTTTTGGCGAATCATGCCGTTCCGTTCGGCAGACAACTGATGGAGGCTATATTTTGGCAGGAGGAACAACTAGCTTCGGAATAGGTGATGCTGATATTTTTTTGATTAAAACCGATTCGATTGGAAATATTGCTTGGTCAAAAACCTTTGGTGGTTCTCAAACGGACAATGCATATACTGTTCAACAGACCACCGATGGAGGTTATATTTTAGGGGGGCTTATAACAAACGATATAACAGGAATTTCTAATGCTTGTTTGATTAAAACCAATGGAAATGGTGATACATTATGGACAAAAACATACGAAAATCAAGCTGCATTATCTGCTCTTCAGACCATTGACGGAGGCTATCTTCTTTTTGATAGCAATCCCCTTTTAATTAAGACCGATACGATTGGAAATATATTGTGGTCAAAAAAATATAATAACGGTTATGGTATTGTATCTTCTGTTCAGCAAACTACGGACGGAGGTTATATTTTGGCAGGTGGAATAGGTTTCTTCGGTGCCGGAAGTATAGATGTATATTTGATTAAATCCGATTCACTTGGCAGCAGTGGTTGCAACGAAATTGATACCACAATTACCATTAGTTCAACGTCAATTCAAATTACTAATCCCACTCCGGTACAATCAATTCCTCCCAACAGCACTATTAACATTAGCACCATTATAGGGAGTGGAGGTATAGTAACTACACTTTGTTTTTCTACTGATATTAATGAAACAAGCGGGGGCAAAGACGAAATAAATGTTTTTCCCAATCCCTTTACTGATAAACTATCTTTTACTAGCGATAATGACTTTTCTCAACTTATTCTTTATGACATCTTTTCAAGAAAACTTTTGCAGCAAACTTTCACAAACACAACAACTTTAAACACCTCTCATCTTGCAAAAGGAATTTACATTTATGAAGTGAGGGGTAAAAATGGTGTGGTTAAGAAAGGAAAAGTTGTAAAAGAATAAGGCGGGCTTAACGCGTTTTTATTTTGTAATCAGCTTATTTAAATCTCTTAAAGTTTAGTTGAATATTTTTATTAATTACTGCCATTATTTCGGCATGAACTGACATTGATTCAGCCGATGACTTCATTGAACAACCCGATGGTTTCATTGAACAACCCGATGGTTTCATTGAACAACCCGATGGTTTCATTGAACGACCCGATGGCTTCATTGAACAACCCGATGGCTTCATTGAACAACCCGATGGCTTCATTGAACAACCCGATGACTTCATTGAACAACCCGATGGCTTCATTGAATGAAATCAAAGGTATCATCCCATCAATCAATTAATTCACCTTATAGGTAGTTAAATTCTCCTGCCAGGTTTTTAATTTAGCAAACAGTATCAAACCTGTCAAAGGCTTCGCAGCCCGACAGGTAAAAAAAAATGAGAAAATTAAGTTTGCTTCAGCGCCTTAATATGAAAAACCTTTGCTTTGGAAAAATACCTGATAAGATAAGGTATGGAAACAAGAGCCAGCGAAAGAAACAATATAAGAAACAGTAAAGTGAGGTTACCCAAATTGCGTAACGTAAGCGCAAGCAAAATAAAACCAACGTTAACTGTAAAAAGAGTTAATGAAACTTCGCGATGTGTTAAGCCCATATCGAGCAGCTGGTGATGAATGTGGTTACGGTCGGCAACAAAAGGTGAACGTTTATTGATTAACCTGATGGTAAAAATCCTCAGCGTATCGAACAACGGGATAATTAAAATTGCAATTGCCATTGCCGGGCCCGAACGGAACGGGAATGCATCGGGTGGCGATATAAAGCTCAGTTGAATAAAATTAATAGCCAGCACCGACAGGATTAATCCAACGATTAACGAACCGGTATCGCCCATAAAAATATTTGCCGGTGAAAAATTATAAACCAGGAATGCAAGCAGCGAGCTGAATAACGCAAACGATAAAATGCATAAAGCAAATTGACCGTAATTATAAAACCACAACCCGAAAGTAAAGCTCGCGATAGCGCCAATGCCACCGGCTAAACCGTCAATCCCGTCTATCAGGTTATACGCGTTAATTATAAGAAGAATGGTGAAGAGAGAAAACGCAATGCTGAACCAGTATGGAATATCATATATCCCGAAAATGCCACACAAAGTAGTTATACGAATGTTGGCAAAAAGAACAATGATGAGCGCGGCAAACACCTGGCCGTAGAATTTTTTACTCGCTGTAAGTTCAATAATGTCATCCTTCAGTCCTATTAAAAACATTACAAGAATCCCGGCTATAATGTATTGTGAAGCGCTGTAATCAAATTCAACCGACCAAAAGGTAAATGAAAACACCACCCCGGCAAAAATTGCTACTCCGCCTAAGGTAGGAATGCTTGCTTTATGAGCTTTCCTTTCGGAGGGTACATCGAACAGGTTTTTAATAATGGAAACCTTAATGATGGAAGGTATGGCGAGAAAAGTGATTACAAAAGAAGTGATGCAGGAAAAGACAATGTTAATCATGGGTTGGTTTCTGGTAACAAATGTAAATTTATAATAATGTGGTCTCCTATAAATTTTGTAAACTGATATAATAACAAGGCGAACGCATGTTTTTGAATTGTAAAAATTAGTGCCTTTTTTTAAAATTGGTTTTGCAACAGTTTTACTTGAAGCAATCCCTGGTTTTTTGGTCGTGGCAACATTGAAATTTGCCTGGTTAATTGGTAATTATGAGAATGAAAATAAACAGGCAAGGATTATGCCGTTTTTATAAATTATGAAAAAGTTTTTTTAAAAATCGTAGTACCGGTTCGTTAGCGCAGTACGTATGCCGAAATAAAAATAAAGAGTTTCATTTTTGCCTAATTCATTTTTTGCAATACGGTTCACTAACCCGGCTTCAACCCGTAAATTTGATTTTGGATTTACAAGATACGTAAATTTAAAATCGGTGTAAAGTTGTTTGGTTTTCAACCCCTGCCCTACTTCGTTTCCATATTCATTCGGATGCGTAAAATAACTTTGCCATACATCCTGTCCATAATTAATAACGTTGCCAAGCGAATCTTTAAAATAATCGTAGCCGATTTCTGCGTACATTATCTCAGCCTCGACACCAAAATTTTTATAACTATAGTTGATTATAGAAACCGATTCCCAAAAATTTGCTCCCAGCGGATGGGTGATGGATTGGTTATAATGTGCATAAGCTGTTAACGAGCTCCAATGCTGATAGGTATACGGGCGGACAAAATTGTATTCGGTATTCAGATGCAGGTTTTTAATTCCGGCAACATTAAAATATTTAATGCCAAACTGAACGGCTTGTTTATTTGCCCACCAGCCATTTCCTGCTCTTACTTCCTCTATTTTAAATTCGTCTAATAAAAGTTGGGAATATGCTGTTATAGACCCGGTTATTTTATATTTTGCGGTAAAGCCTATCAATGCATTATCAGGCGAGTTTAATGAGAATTCAACCGGGCGGAAAAAGATAATTGGGTTGAGGTAATTTACATCAAAACATTGTCCCCGCACCGAATCGGATTTCCAAATCACTGCTTCAAGAAGCCCGATTGAAGCACGTTTGCCTATGTTGAAGTCGAGATAGTGAAACGTTCCATATTTTTTTTTGTAAGGCTCTCCTTCTTTTACAGGAATTTTTCGATCCTGGAAAGCAACGTACAAGTTCTGGTATTTAATTTTCCAGATGGTTAACGTTATTTTAAGATAAGGAAAGTTAAATGCATTGTCAGAAAACAAAAGCGAGCGGTAACCGTCACCAATAAAAACTTTATCATGCCCGAACTGAAAGTTGAAATATTTTTTTAATGAGTACGAAATGGTTCCCGATGCAATATTATAGTCATAGTTTCCATACAATTTTTTTGGACGCGCACCCCCGGGAATAACGCGTTGTACTTGGATAAATGAATCGAGATAAGCTGGAAACTTCGAAAGCGATTCATAAAAACTTGTACTGAATGAAAATCGTTCACCGATATTTCCGCTAAGCCAAACACCCCTTGTATTTACAACGAGATTGCCTTTATCTCTGTCATGCATTATTTTGAATTCAAATGCCGGATCAAGGTAAAAGTTAAAATCTTCGCCCTTTACTTCAAATAAATGCTCTTTAAATAATTTTCTGCCAACCCATGTATTGTTGAATTTATTGTCCCTGATATAATGGGCAGAACTTAGCGAATCAAACGGAGCGTTCTTTTCCACTTCATTACTCATAAACGGTCTTACCGAAGTATGCATATCCGATTGGAGGTTATACAACCAAGGCTCATATCTCAAATTATAATCACGGTTAAGCGGAAGATAAAATTGTTGCGGCCATAAACTTTTAACGAAAACAAGCTGAATGAAAATACTGTATGCTGTTATTTTTGCCAGGCCCGCCATACTGAATTTTGGTTGATGCTGTTTTACCAAAAATAAAAATCAAATTGATATAGCCTCGTTTGTAGTTGAGGAATTATTAACAAATAATACTTTAGTATCTTATTCAATCGGTTCCTGGCAAGTGCTACGAAATAACTTCTTTAATTATTACCCCATAATGAACTTTAATTTATCTCTTCTGCATGTAACTTCAAAAAAGTAACTTCGTACCGTAATTGACAAACTAATCAATGGCAATTGGCTATTCCAGATACCTGAATGCAATTTATGCAATTGGAGATATTCTGCTTCTTAATGTTTCATTTGCTGCCATCAGTTTTATAAACGATAATTTTCATTTTAAAGTTGATACTGTATTTTTAGTTCAGTTTTTATACATTAATTTTTTCTGGGCTATTTCGGTATTTATATTTAAGATAAATGAAATCGATCGGGTAATAAGGTATGAAAATGTGCTCGGTAATTTGTTGCGCACAGTGGTTTTGCACTTTTTATTGCTTATATCATTTAACTATTTGTTTACTTCCGTTCTGTTTTTGATTTCGGATTTTTATACTAAGTACATTGTATTTGTAATTCTGCTTATTACGTGGCGTTCCGTCATGCTTTTGTTGATTAATTTTTTTCGCAAACGGGGCATGAATTACCGGAGGGTTATTATTGTTGGCGAAGGGCAGCTTGCAAAAGATATGAGCGATTTTTTTATCTCCTATCCTGAATTTGGCTATCGCCTGCAGGGTATTTTTCGTAACAACAGTAATGAAGAACCGGTTAACAATGATTTAAAAGTTGCAGGAACTGTAGAAACCGCAAAAGAATTTGCCATCAGGAATTCGACCGATGAAATTTATTGTTCAATGCAGGGGATGAAAAATGAACAGATAAGCGACCTGATAAAATTCTGCGAACAAAATCTTATGCGTTTTAAGCTTATTCCTGATTTCAGGGGGTTGATGAACCTGAGGTTGAAAATTGATTTTTATGAAAGTGTTCCTGTTATCAGCCTGCGAAGTGAGCCATTGGAAAGTCTATTTAACCGCGTTGTTAAAAGAGGATTTGATTTTGTTTTTTCTTTCTCAATAATTATTTTAATTTTTCCATGGCTGTTTCCTTTTATTGCTCTATGCATTAAGTTAAGCTCAAAAGGACCTGTATTATTTAAGCAAAAACGTTCCGGAAAAAAAAATGAAGTATTCACTTGCTGGAAATTTCGTACCATGCGTGTTAATGATGAAGCCGATGAAGTGCAGGCTACCAAAAATGATATTCGAATAACAGGCATTGGCAGATTTTTGCGTCAGACAAACCTTGATGAATTACCTCAATTTATTAATGTCTTCATAGGGCAAATGTCGGTAGTTGGTCCACGCCCTCACATGTTAAAACATACCGAAGATTATTCTAAAATGATCGACAAGTTTATGGTGCGCCATTTGATAAAGCCCGGTATAACAGGTTGGGCACAAGTAAAAGGATTTAGGGGAGAAACAAAAGATAATAGTAAAATGGAAAAACGTGTTGAAAACGATGTGTGGTATATCGAAAACTGGTCTTTATTGCTCGATATTAAAATAATTTTTCTTACTCTTAAAAATATGTTGCGCGGTGAAGAAAATGCCGCATAGTTAATTTTTAGCCACAACTTCGGTAAACATTTTTTCATATAATTCAATAATGTTTTTCCAATTATAAAAGTTTTTTATTTTGTCAACATTATTGGTTTCAAATAGGGTGCGCATAGGTTCATGACGTTCAAATTTGTCGATACAATTTTTAATATCCTGTGCGCTTGAAAAGTAAATTGCATCTTCTCCTAAAACATTTCTGTTAAAAATATTGTCATGAGCAACAATAAAAGCACCTGCGGCCATCGCTTCGAGCAATGAAGGGTTGGTACCTCCTACCGAATGACCATGAAAATAAATTTTTGCAAAATGCCTCAATGTGTAAAGCATTTGTTGTCCGGTTGTCCAGCCCTTAAAAACTATTTTGCTGCTGTTTTTATATTTTCCGATTAAATACTTTCCGTACTTCGAATTAAAACTCGCAAAAACAAAGGTGGGGATCCGTGATTCGGAAATTGCCACACCATCCAAAATCATTTCAATATTATTTTCAGGCTCCAGCCTTCCGATCATAATATGGTACCCGTATTTTGGAAGATCAAGCTTTTCAAGCACTGATTCATCAGGCTGTTCCATTATATTGGCGGCATACGGAATAAAGTAAGATGCTTTTTTAAAATTTTCTTTCAAATATTTTTCAATCCCTATATTATCGGCAATAAGTGCATGTGATTTTTGAACGGCAATTTTTTCGAACCGTTTTGCAAGCTGCCGGATAAAAGGGCTCCATTTTGCCCGTTTCCATTCCAGACCGTCAATATTCGTGATGATTTTTGACTTGGAAAACGGGCAAAAATAATAGGCGATAGCAGAGGTAGTATAGCCGCAAACAAGGATGGCATCGCATTTTTCGCGCACCGCATCCCTGAGCGACAAGTAATCATAAATAAAATTTGCAACTGTTCCTATTTGATTTTCCGGACTGAATTTTTTTTTTATTCTTACTCCATTGAATTCCGATCTGTCATAAGGATGAAAATGCGGATTATATACTATAATCTCATGTCCTTTTTGCGCCAACCCGACTGAAACATGTTCGGCAAATTCTTCGAGCCCTCCATAATTATTAGGAATTCCTCGTGTACTTACAAAAGCAATTCTCACAGAAATATTTTTTCTTAAAAAAGACGTTCGGTCCAGCTGCGGGGGGTACGCTGGTTGAGTATTTCAATATCGAGATGATAGCGGAATGGTTTGGTGCCTCTTAAACGAATGTAATCAATCATTTCGCTTAAGCCTTGCTCCAGCGTATATTTTGTTTTATAGTTTAAAAGTCTGCGAGCTTTATCGGCTGAGCACGATGCCAGCTTTACTTCCATGGGTCTGTCAGGCAGATAAAGCGGCTTCAGTTCAAAGCCAAGCAAGTTTGAAATAATTTTCGCCAGCTCGTTAATGGTAACAAATTCTTCATCAGGTCCTATATTAATCACTTCTCCTAATACATTTTCCTGAAACGCCAGCTTTTCCAAACAATCAATATCATCCTGAATAAAACTAAAACAGCGTTTCTGCTCACCATCACCATAAATGATAGGTTGCCTGCCTTGAAGCATCATATTAATCATGATGGCTGCCACATTACGGAACGGGTCATCATACTTTTGCCGGGAGCCGATTATGTTGTGCGGTACTGCTATCACATATTCAAAATTGTGAACCTTGCTGAGGTTTGAAATGGTAATTTCCGAAGCATATTTGGCAATACCGTATGGATCAACCGGGTTGCAAACCATGTCTTCGGTAAACGGAACTTTTTCCTGATGACCATACCGTGCCATGCTTGAACAAAATACAAATCGCTTCACTCTATTTTCGATAGCTGCACTTAAGAGCGACATGGTAATCTGGTATGTATTCTCCGTTATAAGATGAGGTGAAAAAACCGAAAGCCCTTCGTAAGCTGTAGATGCACAATGATAAACCACATCGCAGCCTTTTGTAATTTTAGCCATTAAGTTACGATACTTGCAGTCGAAAGTATGCAATTCAACTTTGGGGTTTACATTGTCTTCGTAGCCGCCTATCATATTGTCGGTACCAATCACCTCATGACCTGAAGCAAGCATCCTGTCGGCAAGGTGGCTGCCCAAAAAACCGGCAACACCTGAAATAAAAATTTTCATTATGAAGTTATTAAATTGATTTTAAGCAAAAAAATATCGGCTATTTAACCTGACAAATATACTGCGCAGTTTTTTAATACGAAAATAAATCTTTTAATATCTTAAGAGGTTGCTTAAAATTTCAGAGGTTACAATGCAAATCAGGGCTAAAGCCAATTAGTTAGCTTGGTTTTAATAACCCAATATTATTTGTTAAGCAATTGTGCATATTCATCAGCTATTTTATCCCAGGAATAATTTTCTAAAACAAACTGTTTTGCATTTTGACCTATTTTTTCCAAGTTAAACTTTCCTGAACAAATTTCATCCATCACCCGTATCAGGTCGGATAGATTATTATTTTCAAAAAGAAAACCATTTTGTCCATGCTGAATAATTTCTTTAAATGGAGGAAGGTCTGAAGCAACAACTGCTTTGCCAAAACTCATTGCCATCAGTAAAACTCCGCTTTGGTAAATTAAACGGTATGGAAGTATCAATGTATGTGCAATTCTAAAAAGCATCTCCCTTTCTTCATCAGTAATGTGCCTGATGAACGTAACGACCCTGCTTTGCAGTTGCTGTTCATCAATAATGCGTTGATAGCGTTCCCAGTTATCATTGCGCAGTTTTCCGGCAATGATTAAATGAAAGTCGATCTTTGATTTTGAAAATGCATTAATCAATAAATCCAATCCCTTTACTTTTTTGATCTGTCCGAAAAACAGGAGATATTTTTCAGTAGGGTCTATATTAAAATGCTTGTATGCTTTTTTATGGTTACTTTCCTTATGAACAAGGTCTATAAAATTTCCATGTCGAATGGTATGAATATTCATACCTGCGGCTGGGCTGATAATTTTTTTTAATTCATCCATTGAAAAATGATTGTGAACAACTTTAATGTCATGAAATTTTTCGAGAACAAACTTTCCTGTGACAGATGATTTTTTTGTATCCAGGCTTTCAATGTCATGAATAATGAGGAGTACTTTAAAGCCAATCAGCTTCGCAATGAAAGATAAAGAAAGCTCGATGAAGTCTCCTCTGAAAATATGGAGGATGATCCATTTTGTTTTTTGTTTTTTAAGAAAAAAAAAAGAACGGATGGTGCCGATAAAAATTCTGACAGCTGATGGCAAACCCGTAATGTTAGCATTTTTAAAAATGTTTTTCACAGTTACCCTGCTGTCATCAACAGAAATATTGGAAAGTAAAAAGGTTTTAAAGCCTTTATCAGAAAGCGCTCTCAATAAAAGCAGGTCATAAAAATCCATTCCTGCCTTTGCACCAACAGGATCTATAATAACCACTGATTTATTCATACCTTTTACTGAAATATGGAAGATGAAATTAATAATACTTAAACACGCTGAGAAAAAATTATTTCATCGTAAATTTATTCTTCTGAAAATAACTCTTCAGCATTTGCCAGGTTGATGTTTGATCACCTTTGTATTCAATTTTCCAACTGGCAGGATTTTCCTGAGGATTAGAAACTTCATAATACGGATCCCATCCATTATAATGGGATTTATAGGTCCAATAACACCACCCAAATTCATTTTCTTCCATTACATCGAGAACATCTTTTAGATACTGATCTTTATTTTGCGACCATCTTGCAGTACTGAATTCACCGATAAAAATATAAGCAATATTATTTTTTTTCTGAAATTGCTTTAAAACACCAAAAGCAATTCTTATTTGATTTTTATCCCAATAATTTCCCTTGTAATAACCAGGATAGATAGCATCCTTGTCCCGTCCATGAACGTCCTGGTGTGTATAGTCATCGGGCATGTACATGTGAGCATTGTAAATAATTTTAGAATCGTGAATACCAAAACTCTTAAAGTTTTTATAGTTTAAAGGCTTTGCCCATGGTCCTGGAGTAAGCAGAAAGTATCTTTTTGAATCATGTTTGCGAATAGCTTTAAGCACACCGTTAAAAAATTCGGCAAGATGAACCGGCACCTTACCTGTTTTGTTATCGTTCATAACGGGTTCTCCGACTACTTCATATGCGCTCAGCTCATCACCCTTGTTTTTAAAACGAGTAGCAAAAATTTCAACATATTTATATACGCTGTCAAACATTTTGCATTCTGTCCAAAAACGATTTGACTTGTCGGAGAAATCAATTTCAGTATTAAACTGGAGGTTATTAAAAGCAAGAACAGAGGTCATTTGATTTTTTTTGCACGCATCAATAATTTGTTCTGCCCAATCAAGCTCCTTTTGAAAAGCCGAGTAAAATGAAATTTTTTCGCGGGAAGCTCGCTTAGCCACTTTCAGGTAAATACGCACGCAATTAATGTTTGATGACTTAAGCGTATCTATGTCGTGAAAGTCAGATTTTTCGTATTCTACAGATACACCTCTCCATGGCCAATTCGGCAGCTCAGGTTGAGCTCGGGCCGTGTACGGATAAAACAAAGGCAGAAAAAGTATTATTCTGAAACAACATGATTTTTTCCAACAAAACATTTTATTAAAATTAAAATGCAAATTACATCAATTGTTTTTATGAAAGAACCTGAAATAATAAATTATACTCATAAAAAATACGATTATACTGATAAATTTTATATTAATGGCAGTAGTAAACATATCAAGAAAAATATATATCATAGTATATTGGCTGGTAACTAGAAAAACATTGAAATTACTTTTCAGATTAACACTATAAAGAGCGGCAAATACAAAAAGAAGATAATAAAAAAGAGTTCCAATAATGCCATAAACATATAAATTGCCAAGAATACCCACGTCAGCCGGGTAAAAATACTTATAGATTCCGAAGTATCCATTCTGCCACTGCTGGCTAAGAAAGCCGGTGCCCAGCCAGGGATGTTGAAGCCAACCCTCAATCGCAATATTTGATTCTACAACCCGAAGCGAGGTAGAATATTCTTCTGTTTGCTCTCCGGCAAACAACTTTATAACATTGCCATAAAGCTCAATATAGGTATCTATAATTCCCGGGAAAAACGAATAGAGAAAAACCGAAACAACCAGAACAGTGAGCAAAGCAGAAAAAGCGTACAATACACGTTGTTTGATAGTAAAATTTTTTAAGTAATAAAACAGAAGCGTTAACAGGATGGCAACAATTTGGGAGCGATCTTTTACAAATGCAAAAATATAAATGATAACCGGAAGCAGCACTAAGTAATATTTTCGGTCTTTACTAATCCAAATTTTGAAAATGCAGTATAATAACAGCGAGTTAATAATTACATTAGGGAACTTAAAGCGATAGCCGCGAACGGAATTATAGGAAACAAGATCAGTGTCAATGTATTTTAAAGGATCAACAAAGAGATTGTGATAGAAAAAAATTACAAGACACAAATTGGCGGCAAGAAAAAAATGATTTTCCAAACTGTTTATTGTCAGCCATCCTCGTTTAATGATCATCACATTAAATGAAACAAGAAGTATAAAAAAATTCGTTCGTTGTGCCAAAAATCCGTAATACCACGGCTGACCAAAAACCAGATTAGATTGAATACAATTAATAACTGGCAATAATAGTATGGGAAAAATTATTAAATGCGCCTGTGAAATTTTTTTATTTTTTATATCAAAAAAAAATTCAACAGCAAAAAACCCAAACAGCAAAAAAAGCATAGCCAGGGTAAATGCATCTTGAACAAAACCAAGCGGAAGATAATCGAAAACATGAAAAATCAGGACAAAATAACAAAGCATCAGGACTGAAGTCCAAATACTTTTTATTATATTCATATTTCTGCCCATTATATTTTTTCAATTTATCGCCAATGGCTCAGATCTTTTTGCAACAGGCGTCCCAAATTCTGAACATCCTTTTCGTAAAACGAACTTAAATATTGGCGCTCGTCCGCATTCATTTCAAAGGAAAATTGTTTTTTAAAAAAACTATTTTTAATGCGTGTTTTATAGGATGCCGGAATAAGATTAAATAAGGGTTTTTTTATTCCTAATTTACTTATATAATAAATGAACCTTTTATTCCGAGGCTCCATTGATACATTGTACTTTTCATCAGAGGTTAATCGCAGATTGCTGCTTACATCAAGGAAAGAAAATAAATTTTCCACCAACGATGTAAAATCATTTTTCAGGTCCTCATACCATAAAACTTTCACTTGTTCAGTTCCAAATATATCAACATATCGTTTAACCTGTTCGAAATACAGCCCCATTTCAAAATAACAATGGGACTTCCACCAGCCTTTGTTGCTCTTGTTAAAATCAAGCTGAATTTCTTCCATAAACGGGCGAAATGTTTTTCCATCACGAAGGTTGGCTAAGTAATGAGAAAATATCCGGTCAACAGGATTACGCAGAATAATAACAATTTTTGCTTCAGGCACTTTATTTTTAATATTTATTGCCGCAACCTTTGAAAACAAATATGAATTACTGATTTCGCCAATAGCCTTTTCAGATGTTACGTTTTTAAAAAGCAATTCGTACTGCCCGAGTTTTATAACAAAATAGTCAAAATGTTTTTCGGTCATTGGCCCGGCAAGATATTTATTTAGGTCAAGATTTTTCCTGGCTTCATGTAATTGATATTCCCGGGTAAATTCTTCGGGCTTAATGTCTGTACAGAAATGATTCGGCTCCTTGATAGGGCTCATGTAGACTTCGGGATGCCGGCTTAAAAAATGATATAATGCTGTTGTCCCGCATTTTGCTGCACCCACCACAAAAAAGTTTGGAAACTTTTTAATCATTTGATGAAATTATTTTAACCATTCTGACAGATCTCTCTTGATCAAATCTTGCAGCCTGTGAATATCTTCTCTAAACAAATTGAGTAAATATAGGCGGTCGTCTTCAGCTATTTTTGGAATACTATTTTGCGAAAAAACAAGTTTTTTAAACCTTTCTTTAATACTATCATTTAAAATAACAGAGGCGAGGTTCTTCAAATAAATATTTTCGACAAAATGGCTTAGCCAAGGATGCCGCGGAAGAACAGACTTGTTCTGGTGTATTTTGGTTTCGGGAGAGAAACCAGGATCAACATCCAAAAAAACGTACAAACGGTTTGTAAAAGCGGCAAGGTCATTTTTCAAATCTTCAAATAAGCTGATAAAAACATTTTGCCGGTTGAATAAATCAAGATAATTGCGAACTTGGTCATAGTACATTCCCAATTCGATATACATAGGTGTTGCCCCCCATTGAAGGACAGGGTATTTAGAGTCTTCCTCCAAAGCATCGCGGAATTTTTTTGTAGTCATGTTCATCTTGCGTTCGAGCCAATAATGCGAATATGCACGATCAACAGGATTCCTCAGATTAATTATAATTTTTGCATTCGGAAGTTTTTCCTTTATTCGCTCCGCTGCATGTGGCGCCCACAAATATGAAGGACTCGCCTCTCCAGCAAATTGTTTGGCGGTTGCATTTCGAAATAACATAAGATATTGATCCCAGTCACTAATATAATACCGATGAACAGGCGTGGCCATCTCGCTATGGAGATATTTATCGAGATTAAATTGCGCAAGAGAGTGCTTAACTTTTTTTCGAATGTTTGACATTGAAATATCGTACATGGCAAAATAGTGGGGTTCTTTAATTGGAGACATATATATTTGCGGATGCGCCTCAAGCACTCGGCAGATAGTTGTTGTGCCTGCTCGCGCTGCGCCCACAACAAAGAAATCGGGATTTTTGATGGAAGGTTTAATTGTAGAGGTGCGCAATATAAAATCAGGGAACTATTTATAGTTATTATTTTAACCAATGACTCAAGTCGCGACCGATTAATGATTGTAATTGCAAAATATCATTTCTGTATAATTCTCTTAGCTGCAATTTCATTTCAGCATCCAGTACCGGGCCCGGTTGTCCGGCAGGTTTGCTTAGCTTATATTTAATCGCCATTCGCGTGCTTTCTTTTAGGATTATTCTTTTTACTAAGGGCTTAATATATTTATTCGAAAAAGAATTATCAAAAAAATATTTAAACCAGAAATTATCATTTTGTAAATCAGAAATATTATATTTCGTGCTGGTATCAGGCACAAAAGCATGGTCAACCTCAATTAGCCGGTAAATATCTTTCATAACATTTTTCGGATTGGTAAGAAGGTCCTCGGTCAAATAAACATTAACCCGGGAAAAATTTTCTTTAAAAGCTTTGACTTGTCGATAATAAAATCCAACATCAAGATAATACCACATGAAGTCCCATTTTTCTTTCATTCGTATTGGCTCTTGCTCAATAGCCTCTTTGAAAGATAAGGTTTCTCTTTTGAGGCGCATAAGATGTTTATATCCTGAAAGCGCGCGCGCAATAGGATCGCGCAAAATGAAAATTATTTTAATGTCCCCGAGCTTTTCCTTTATTAATGGAATAGACTGTTCATAAAAGTATGCATAACAGGTTGAAACCTCACCAATGGCTTTCGCATTGCACTTTTCATAAAACCGATCATAATCACTCTCAGTCAAAACAATTCTCGACTTGTCGCGAAAATAAGGTGGCCCGTCTCCCGGAGATTGGAAATAAAAATTACGCGCAAAATAAAAAGACTCTTTACGAGGAATGCAAACTTCACGATGCTGAATAAGATAATAGTATAATGAAGTAGTGCCCCCTTTTGCTATGCCAGCAACCATAAAGTCAGGAAGCATTTTTAGTTATAGGGGATGAGGGTTTAATCAAGGGAAAGTATAGCGTTGTGAATCCGAAAACTCGCTTTACATAAATCACAGAAGCAATATTCTGAAATATTTTTGAAATGGAAGAAGCGATAGCTGCGCCAAGAATTCCCAATTTGGGTATTAGAGTAATGTTCAATACAACATTAATCAAAGCCGCAACCATTACAATATAATTATATTGTTTCTGTCTACCTGTCATTTGTAATAAAATACCGACTGAGCCGCTAATAACACTTATAAAATTTCCTACGGATAAAATTATCAAGCAGAGTGACGCCTCTTTAAATTCGTTTCCGAAGATTCCAAGGATAAATTTAGGGAAAAGACAAATAATAACCGTTAGTGGAAAAGCTGTATAAAACAATATCCGAGTGGATGATTGTGCACTTATTTGCAACCGGCCCAGCTCAAATTTCTTATGCAATTCAGCAAAAACCGGTGCCTGAATCGCATTAAGAGCCATCAACACAACAGATGAGGCCGCGGCAATTTTAAAAGCTGTGTCATAAATTCCTAAATCATGTTCTGATTTAAAAATTCCAATACATAAGTTGTCCACCCATCCCAAAATAAAAAAAACAGAACCGGTTATCAGCATCGGACTGGAAAGGGAGAGAATCTTTAGTGGCTTGTCATTAATTTCAAATAATACATTCTTCAATCCTGCAAATCTGAACCATACAATAAAACTTACAACACACCAAAACAGAATACTGATAAATAGCCCAATTATAGGAACAGCAGGAGTTGCTGTAAGAGAAAAAATTATTATTGACAGTAGAGTGCCTGCCGGAATTAGTAATTTGAAAATAGAATACCCTGTCATGTTTTTCATTCCTCGGAAACAGGCTGCATGAAAAGAAATGAGAACGAATGGTAAAAGAGTAAAGCAAGCGATCTTTAAATGATATGAAAAATGTGGCTTATGAAAAACCCGTGTACTGATGTAATCGGAAAACAAATAAAAGAGAGCGGAAATAATTAGTGTAATGGAAATCACAATTACCAACGAATGAAAATAAGCTGATTTTATCAGGCTTTTCTTATTTTCACCGGCAGCGGTAGCTATAGTTCGTACAATCAGGTTATCTAATCCGAAAAGAGATAAAATTGCCATTACCTGGATTAATGTATATGCAAGCGTGTATGTGCCCAAAACAGAAGCGCCATATAAACGAGCAATAAAAAACACAAGTAAATAACTTGCTATAAAAGAGCCAAATCGAATTATGAGCGCCAAAGAACCCTTTTTAATCAGGAAACTCAAATCCTGCTCATTATGCTTTACGAAAATTGATTTAACCCTTTTTAACATTCAAATAGGTCATTAACGCATCTAAAAAGAGAAGCAATAATCCGTAAAAAGAAAGAATTTGTAAATACAGAATTGAATTATTGTAAAACAGCCACTTACACATTAATAGTTAATTTTTAGATTTACAATCTTAAAGAATATGTCGTTAATTTTTGTGCAAAAAAAATTGGACAATGAAAATAAAACAGCTATTTGCCTCATCCGAATATAAAGATTCTTTGGGAAGCAAATTTCGAAATAAAAGATTTAAACATTTTGAAGCAAAACTACTAAAACTTCAAAAACCTATTCGCATACTTGACATAGGAGGCAAAGAATCATTTTGGCTTCATCGGAATTCTGCAATTCTTAACGATGCAAAAAATTACACTGGTCAATTTGATAGAAGAGCGGGTTTCTCATCCCAACATATCAAGCATGATTGGAGATGGGACAACGCTTTCCCAGTTTCACGATAATTCATTTGATGTTGCTTTTTCAAATTCAGTAATTGAGCATTTAACAACTTTTGCAAACCAAGTTAAAATGGCTAATGAGATGAAGCGTTTAGGTAAATATTTTTACGTCCAAACACCCAATAAATACTTTTTTATAGAACCCCACTTTATTTTACCGTTTTTCCAGTTTTATCCACGCTGGCTTAAGGTTTTTGTTCTGACAAAAACAAAACTTAGCCGCGGTAAAAAACGAATCAGAGAGCGTGCGGAAAAATATATTGATGAAATCAGGCTGCTTTCGCTTTCAGACATGAAATCACTGTTTCCGGGCGCTGAAATATATTATGAAAAGTTCGGTTTTTTTACCAAATCATTCGTGTTTCATAATTTTAAATAAGGCATTTGTAATAGTTATTCAAAAATATTTTTTCTAACTAACCACAAACCATTCGTTCAGTAAATTTTCCTTATTGTATTTAATTGATTCGTTGTTTTTGTAGCAATTTACCGATTTACCTGAATAAACAGCTATGGCGTGACCTGCAGCTGTGTCCCATTCCATGGTAGGCGCAAGTCTTGGATATACATCAGCTGTTCCTTCAGCGACCAGGCAAATTTTTAAAGAGCTTCCACTCGAAATAAATTTAATATCCCCGTGCTTTAATTTGAGATCATTGATAAAAGATTGTGTTTCGGATGTCAGATGCGACCGGCTTGCTACGACTGTAAATTCGTTTTTATAATTTTCAATTGGAAGTTTTTGCGAATGCTGCGTAAGCGTTTCAAAAAATTCAGAAGTGAATAATTTCGATAAAAATTTTTCATCTATGCTGCATTTATAACTTCCAAGATTTTCCGCTGCATAATAAAGAATATTTAATACCGGAGCATACACCACACCCATAACAGGATTTTCATTCTCAATCAAAGCAATATTGACTGTAAACTCACCATTCCTTTTAATAAACTCTTTTGTTCCATCCAACGGATCCACCAGCCAGAATTGATTCCAGTTTTTTCTTTCCTGATATAAAATATTTTTTCCCTCTTCACTTAAAACAGGTAGCAATGTCTCTGCAAGCACCTCAACAATTTTTTTGTGAGCAAGCTTATCGGCAATAGTCAGCGGTGAGTTATCGCTTTTTAGCTCAACTTCTGCATCATTATTATAAACCGAAAGGATTTCATTACCCGCTGCCAATGCCGCTTTAACAGCTGTTTCAAGAAAAGCAGGATTTATGTTTTTCAATCGTAATGTCAAATAATCATTCCGGCACCTAAGGTTTCGTTAGTGCCTTCTTCAATAAGGATAATACTTCCGGTAATCCGGTTTTTGCGGTAACTGTCGTAAAATAACGGCTGCGTTGTACGAATATGAATGCGCGCAATATCATTCATGCCAATTTCTTTGTCGGTTTCAATACGGTGCAAGGTGTTCACATCAACTTTATATCGAATATCTTTAATTACACATTTCACTTCTTTTGTGGTATGACGTATTGTGTACTTTCCCCCGTGCATTAATTTCTTTTCGTTCATCCAGCATACCATCATTTCAATATCCTGCCCTATGGAAGGAACATTATTTTCGCGCACAATCATATCGCCCCTGCTTATATCAATTTCCGAATCAAGCGTCATTGTAACCGACATGGGCGAAAAAGCTTCGCCAAGATTTTCATTCCCTTTAATTCCCAAAAAATCAATCGTTTTGATTTTTGAATTGAATCCCGAAGGCAGCACTTTTACTTCATCTCCGGGTTTAAAAACACCACCGGCTATACGTCCGGCATAACCGCGGTAGTCATGATATTCCTGCGCCTGCGGGCGAATTACATATTGCACCGGAAACCGGCAGTCAATATGATTATCATCGCTGCTGATGTGAATATTTTCGAGTAGGTACATTAATGTAGGGCCTTTGTACCAATCCATGCGTGTTGATTTTTCAACTACATTATCTCCTTTCAGGGCACTGATGGGAATAAAATGAATATCCTTTACTTCGAGTTTTGATGCAAGCTTTTTGTATTCGGCTGCTACGTTTTCAAAAACTTCTTCGTTGTAATCAACTAAATCCATTTTATTAATACAAACTATAATGTGTGAAATTCCAAGCAATGAAGCGATGAACGAATGGCGGTTGGTTTGTTCAACCACCCCTTTACGTGCATCAATGAGGATTAATGCCAGGTTTGTTGAAGAGGCACCGGTAACCATATTGCGGGTGTATTGAATATGACCAGGTGTATCGGCAATAATAAATTTGCGCCTTGGTGTGGCAAAATAACGGTAGGCAACATCAATGGTTATACCTTGTTCGCGCTCGGCTTTTAGCCCGTCAGTTAAAAGAGAAAGGTCAACGTGTTCGTATCCCTTTTTTTTGCTGGTATGCATTACCGCTTCCAGCTGATCTTCGAATATGGATTTGCTGTCGAGCAATAATCTCCCAATCAGTGTGCTTTTGCCGTCATCAACACTTCCGGCAGTAGTAAATCGTAATAATTCCATTTGAGTGTATTTTTCCCTGCTGAAAGGCATTTTTTATTAATTATAATTCAGAAATATCCTGCCTTTTTCCTGTCTTCCATTGCTGTTTCCGATCTGCGGTCATCGGCACGGGTACCGCGTTCGGTAGTACGACTGGCAGCTACTTCCAATATTATTTCTTCAATATTGCCTGCAGGAGAAAGTACAGCGCCTGTACAGGTCATATCGCCAACAGTTCGGTAACGAACGCGTAAATTTTCTATTCTTTCGCTTTCGCGCAACGATATAAAATCACAAGCAGCCAGTATGTTTCCATCTCGTACAATGCAATCGCGGTTGTGCGAGAAATATATTTCAGGAATTTCAAGGTTTTCGATGGCTATGTATTGCCATACGTCCATTTCTGTCCAGTTACTTAAGGGGAATATTCTGAAATGTTCTCCCATATTTTTCTTGCCATTAAAAAGATACCATAATTCCGGACGCTGGTTTTTAGGATCCCATTGCCCAAAGTCATCGCGGTGCGAGAAAAAACGCTCTTTTGCCCGCGCTTTTTCTTCATCACGCCTAGCGCCACCAAGTGCCGCATCAATTTTAAATTCTTCTAATGCATCAAGCAAGGTAACGGTTTGCAAAATATTCCGACTGGCGTTGGGTCCTTTTTCCTCAACCGCTCTTCCTTTATCAATAGACTCCTGAACATGACGCACAATTAGATTGGCTCCAATTTTCTTAACAAGGCTATCTCTGAACTCAAGGGTTTCGGGAAAGTTATGACCGGTATCAATATGTAGCAGGGGAAAAGGGATTTTAGCTGGATAAAATGCTTTGCGGGCAAGATGAGTCATAATAATCGAATCTTTTCCACCAGAAAATAATAATGCAGGATGTTCGAACTGCGCGGCTGTTTCGCGAATAACAAAAATGGCTTCAGCTTCGAGTTCTTTTAAATGATTTAAATGGTAGTAGATCATTAATGAAATAAAATTTACTGTTTAATTTCAGAAGTAATTTTACCGGTAATATATGATACAACTTTTTCAACAGATTCATCAATCCTTAACTGGTCGGTTTTAATTTCCAGTTCGACTTGAAGCGGAGGCTCGAAGGGAGAACTAATTCCGGTAAAATCAGCTATCTCACCTGCCCGGGCTTTTTTATAAAGTCCTTTAACATCGCGCTGTTCGCAGATTTCGAGGGGGCAATTTACAAAGATTTCGGCAAACTCATTTTTTTCAACAATTGACCTCACCCGATTGCGGTCTTCACGGAAGGGTGATATAAATGCCGTCAGCACCACCACCCCGGCATCCACAAACAATTTTGCAACCTCACCTATTCTGCGGATGTTTTCTTTTCTTCCTTCATCACTAAAATCAACATTGCTGTTTAATCCATATCTGACGTTATCGCCATCTAATAAATATGTTTTTATATTTTTTTTATGAAGCTCTTCCTCAACTTTCCCTGCAATGGTACTTTTGCCCGAACCCGATAAACCCGTAAACCAAACAATCATAGAGCCATGCCCGTTTAGCTGCTGCCGGTCACGTTTAGTTATGGTGTAATTCTGTTGAACAATATTCTTCGACATGAAATCCTTACCTGACTTTAGTGTGCTGAAAAGAGGTGAGTAAAAAAATCTCCTCTTTTGAATTTGGCTGCGAAGTTAGCTAATTTCAGAGTAATTTTTTGATCAGAACTATTTGCCCGAGGTGATATGCATCATGCTGGAGGAGACCCTGAATATGTTCGTAATAAGTCATATTATTTTTGGGGTAAATTTTCTCGAAATTAATTTCATTAAAATTTTCAATGAATGAAATCCATTTTTGTTGCGAGACTTTAAGTTTTTTTAATGTGTTTTCCCATTCTGCTTCTGAAGTATCTTTTACGAGAGTGAAATAATTATCATCAGGAGTATTGATTACGGAGCCTTGTACACGCTGTAAAACATTTTCGCGCCAACTGATAATGTGATTTACAATTTCCCAAATTGAATTTAATTGCATTGAAACTTTTTTTGCAGCCTGAACTGCCGTGATGTTTTTTAAAGTTTCATCAATGGTAACATCAATCCACGGGTTTCCATTATACAGGTCGGTGAAAAGTTTATTAATGCGATGGGTTTCTGTCATACTACTCAATATTTATTTCACCTGTCAAATACAACCGGGCTTGCCCGCTTATTTCAACCCGTTCATCAAGCAATTCGCAAATCAAATTGCCCTCGCGTTTCGAAATTTGTTTTGCAATGAGTTTTTTCTTTCCCAGCTTCTCAGCCCAGTAGGGCGTAAGCGTAGTATGTGCAGAACCGGTTACCGGGTCTTCGTCAATTCCATACTGTGGAAAAAAGCAGCGTGAAACAAAATCAACTTTTTTTCCTTTGGCAGTGCAAATAATTCCGCGAGAACCCAGCTTGCTTATCAAGCGAAAATCAGGATTCAATTCTTCAACATCTTTTTGCGAAGGGAGAATCGACATATAATCATCCCTCCCTTTGTAAGTTTCGAGAGGTTTAATTCCTATAGCTTCAGTAATCAACGGTAATGATTCAATTTTCTGAATATTATCTTTTGGAAAATTCATTTTTAAAAAATCATTTTCCTTTTTCACCGTTAAAACCCCGCTACGAGTATGAAAATTAATTTGCGGTTTATTGTAGTTGAAAATTTCAAACATCACAAACGCAGTTGCAAGTGTAGCATGCCCGCATAAATCAACTTCTTTGACGGGAGT
>JBIOHJ010000005.1:0-47142 GCA_044448905.1 Bacteroidia bacterium
GCATCCGATTCATTGGCCGATTTCAGGCGGTCGCGCATTTCAATAAGCGCCTTTCCCTGTACATCATTGGGGCTAAGGGGTTCGAAGTGCGAAGAAAAATTTCCAGTGCCTATTTCTTTTGCAAACCTTGAAGTTCTACGTAAACCATTCATCAGGTGCCCGATTGCAAGAACCATTTCGCCCACTGCATTTTTGGGAGTTTTTAACTCAAAGGACGGAAGCTCGCCCATGCTCATCTGTAAGATTATTTCACGCATTTTCATCACCGGGGCAATAATGTTTTTTGACATAAAAAAGGTAACAGTAATAACGGAAATAATTATAAGTGTAGCAAGCCCAATCACAACCATGCTTAATAAAGAAAAAGACAAAAGCATTTCATTTTGTTTAATAGCGGCTTCGGTTTTTTTCTGTTCGGTTATTTTTGAAAGCTGTTCAATTATCGTCTGGGTTTTTGGAATAATCTGGGTTTCGATGATTTCTTCAGCAGTAAATTTCTTTATCGGATCCTGATAGTCATCAAAGGTTACCAGCTCACGCATAATTTGATTTTCATAATAAACCAGTTTTTCATAATCTGCAAACACCTTTTTTATCTGGTCAACCTCCCGTGCATTATTCCAGGACATGGTTAATGACAAAAGTTTGTTTTTTATATGAGGGAATGTTTCCTGATTAAGCCAAACAAGATTTTCTTTATCGCTTGTGCTGTTCCGAAGATAAACCCAATTGGCAATGTACATACGCGACTTTGTAACCAATTGGTTCATTTCGAGGAGTTGAGCAAGCGAAGGGTTGGTTACCTCCTCAATTTCGTTGGTAATTCGCTTGCTTTTTTCAATCGTATAGGTGCTTACTATTGCATTGGCAAGGGCTATCAAAATCAACGCAAAAAACAGCAGATAAATCTTTTTATCTATTTTAAATGACCACTTTTTCTTATCGCTATTCATTATAAAAAGGGGTTTAATCAAAGGGGCTATTTAAACAGGGCGATGAATTTTGAGCAGTTGTGCGCAAGCCAATAAAACCCAGAAACAAAAAAAGACACTTAGGGGGGATACTCATGACGAAATTAGCTTTAGTTAAACAAGTGTTGTTTAAACAATTACATTTTACGCATAAAACAAAAACAGTTGCGTTTTTTCGAAAAAAAAGACCAAAAACTACCCACGACAGGCGCATAGTTGTCAACTTATAAGAAAACGCCATTGACAACCCGACTGGCTTATCATAATTAGATGTGCAATTGCCACATTCGACCATTACCTATCAATGTCGGTAGAAGAAACACATATGGCACAAAATGACTTTTGGTTTTCTGAAAAACAAAAGCAACCTTTACAGCGCAAAATAAAAACAACATGAAAAACATTCTCCCGCTCGCGCTTTTTGTATTTAACGGTTTTGTTTTAAAGGCTGATTTTTGGACACAAAAAGCAAATTATAGCGGGGGTTATATTTCCAACGCAATTGCTTTTACTATTGGCACAAAAGGGTATGTTGGCTTAGGCGTTGACAGCCTGAGCGCATACCATAACGACTTTTGGGAATACGACCCATTGACAAACAGCTGGACGCAAAAAGCAAGTTTTCCCGGTACACCCCGGCTTGGCGCTTCGGCATTTGCAATTGGCGATACGGGTTACGTGGGGTCAGGATGGGCACCCGGTTTTCTAAACGATTTTTGGAAATATGATGTATCATCGAATTCGTGGATACAGACAGTTAGCTTTGGCGGAACGAAGCGTGATTTTGCTTCGGCTTTCCCCATTAATAACAAAGGGTATTTTACTTGCGGGCTCGATAGCCTGGGACCCATCTCTGATTTGTGGGAATTTGATCCCACAACCAATTCGTGGACACAAAAGGCAAGCCTTGCAAATGGAATTTTTGCGGCTGTATCATTTGTCATCAACAACAAAGGCTATGTAACTACAGGTTTCGGACCGTTAGCCACCAGCGAATACGATCCGGTTGCGAACATATGGACACCCAAAACCGCTTTCCCGTTTTTGCTTTTCAGTAGTGCGGGTATTTCAATCGGCAATTATGGTTACGTGGGTACCGGAATTACAAACCCAACCACAAACGATAAAACAAAACAATGGTGGCAGTATAATCCAGTAACAGACACCTGGGTACAGAAAACCGATTTTGGCGGAATCGAACGCGCCAACGCCATTGCTTTTTCCATCGGGCAAAAAGGATACCTGGGAACAGGCGAAGGAGCAGATTTTTGGGAGTACACGCCCGATAGCACTAACGGAATGAATAAGAACGAAGTAAGCATTTCGGAGCTTACAGTTTATCCCAACCCGGCAAAGGATGAGTTGTTCGTTATTCTTCATTCGTTGATTGGAAAAGAAAAAATCAAAATTATTATTACTGATGTAAATGGAAAAAGCATTTTTATCCAACATTGGACATTGGACAATGGTCAGCGAATTGCTTACATCAACGTTAGTTGCTTTTTAAAAGGTATTTATTTTGTTACAACAGATAATGGGAATCAAAAGCAGACGCGTAAAATTTTTAAGGAATAGTTTTTGAAATTTTTCAACCAACAACTGATCACTCAGGCAGCTTCACTTCATCCCTCACAATAAACGAAGCCGGGTAATCGGCCGTTATATTATCTAAGAGCTCTTGTGCCTGGATGCGGGTTTTAAAATCACCAAGCCGCACCTTAAAATTTGGCTGCTGATAAATCAGGTATGTTGGAATATCCGGATGAGTAAGTATAAACTCAGCCTTTATTTCGGTTGCCCTTGTGCGGTTATTGCCGTAATGAATTTGTACGCGATACCCGGACATGGTCATTTTTGCTTTATTCAGCAAAACGTGCCGCTTAACCAAAACCTTCGCAAGGCTATCATCCTGCGAAAAAAGAGCAAACGGAATCAATAATAAAAAGCCGAGCATCAGTTTTTTCATTGTACAAAAGTAATTTTCAAATTTTACATTTCAAATTTTAATGCATAATTGCAAACTCTCATCCAAAAACTTCTTTGAACTTTTTTTAATTTATTTTTTGAAGACAAAATGAAATTTTTACATTTGCACGCCTTTATAATTATTTTTTACAAAACACTGACAAATTAAAAGTAACCCGCCCCTAAACAACAACCTTATGACAGGCAGCAGTTTCAGGAGAACCAACAAGGCAACCAGTGCCATTTTTTTATTTCTTACACTCTTCCTTTATTACTCCAATGTTTTAGCCCAGGCGCCAAACGGTGAAAAACTATTTAAAGACAATTGTACCCAATGTCATAGTGCGGGCGAAAATAAAGTAATAGGCCCCGGGCTTAAGGGCATACACGATCGCAAAGATGAGCCTTGGCTTTTAAAATGGGTCAAGAATTCATCGGCAATGATTAAAGCTGGCGATGAATATGCTGTAAAAATATTTAATGACAATGGCAAAGTAGTAATGCCGAATCAGAATTTGAATGATGAAGAGATAAAAGCGGTTTTCGCCTACATAAAAGCCGAAGGGGCTAAAGCTCCAGCAGTAGCTGTAGCTGCAACCGGAGCTCCGGGAACCGAAGAGAAAAAAGGAACTCCGTGGATGCTCATATTGGCGATTGTTGTTCTTGCTATTCTTGCCGTAGTACTTAATCGTGTTAAAAAAGGATTGGAGCGGGCGGTTTTAGTTAAAGAAGGCAAAGCGCTTCCAGAACCTGTTCCCGGTAAAATTGCAACCAAACGTTGGATTAAAGGACATAAAAAACTTATTGCGGTAATTCTTTTATTTCTTTTTTTCTGGGGAAGCTGGAAAGGGTGGTATGCTTTGGCAGGAATTGGAATATCGCAGGATTACCAGCCCGACCAACCCATAAAATTTTCGCATAAGCTGCATGCCGGGCAGGATAAAATTAATTGCCAATACTGCCATTCGGGAGTTGAGAAAAGTAAGACTGCGGGCATTCCTTCGGCAAATGTTTGCATGAATTGCCATAAATATATACAGGAAGGACCCGTTTACGGAAAAGAGGAGATTGCAAAAATTTATGCTGCTTTAGATTATGATCCCGGAACAAGCGTTTATGGAACGAATCCCAAACCAATACAATGGACAAGAGTTCACAATCTTCCTGACCTTGCATACTTTAATCACTCGCAGCACGTAAAGGTTGGAAAAATTGAATGCCAAAAATGTCACGGACCCGTTGAAGAATACGATTATGACGGCATGAAACAATTTTCGTCACTCACAATGGGTTGGTGTATTGACTGCCACCGTACTACCGAAGTAAAAATGGAGGGCAACGATTATTATACTGAGTATCATAAAAAGTTGTTGGAAAAATACGGATCCGAAGCAAAAATTACGGTGGAAAAAATTGGCGGAACGGAATGTTCGCGTTGTCATTATTAACAAACACGTATGGAAAAGAAATATTGGAAAAGCGTAGAGGAATTGCGAAATGAACCTGAGTTTGTGCGCTTAAGAAATAATGAGTTTTTCGAAGAGCTTCCTATCCGTCCCGAAGACTCAGACCACGCAACTCCCCGCAGGGATTTTTTAAAGTACCTTGGTTTTGGTGTTGCCGCAGCATCGTTGGCGGCTTGCGAAGCGCCTGTTAAAAAAGCCATTCCGTATTTAATAAAACCCGAAGAAATTACTCCCGGTGTTGCCAATTTTTATGCTTCTACTTTTTTTGATGGACACGATTATGCAAGCATACTGGTAAAAACCCGCGAAGGACGTCCCATTAAAATTGAAGGAAACGAAGCTTCAAAATTAACAGGAACCGGAACCAACGCACGTGTTCAGGCATCGGTACTCGATTTGTATGACAGCGCAAGGTTAAACGGTCCGCTCGCTTCAAATAATCCTGCCGAATGGGGGAAAGTTGACAGCGAAATAAAATCAAAATTGAGCGAAGTGGCTGCAAAGCAGGGAAAAATCAGAATTCTTTCTTCGACCATCATCAGCCAATCAACTAAAAAAGTAATAGCTGATTTTTCTTCAAAGTATTCCAATACAAAACATATCCAGTACGATGCCCTTTCGCGTTACGGAATGATTAAAGCCAATCAACTAAGTTTTGGTAAAGCAGTTATTCCAACATACAATTTTGAAAACGCGTCAATAATTACTAGCCTCGAATGTGATTTTCTAGCCAACTGGATAGCGCCCATCGAACATGCACGGCAGTATGCAATGACAAGAAAGCTTAGCGCGGATAAAAAAAACATGTCGCGCCATTATCAGTTCGAAAGTAACCTATCACTAACGGGAAGCAATGCCGACAACCGGGTTAAGATGCGTGCAAGCGAGCATGGAAAAGTTTTGCTCTCCTTATATAAGAAGCTGTTTGCACTGGCGGGAGTTTCGGATACAACCAGCAATAGTGTTTCGGTTGCTATAGGCAGCTGGACATTTGCAAATGACGAAAGATTAAACAGCGCAGCAAAGGATTTGTGGAATAATAAAGGGAAAGCAATTGTTGTATCGGGATCGAATGATGTGAATGACCAGGTTATTGTTAATGGAATAAATACTTTGCTTGGAAGTTATGAAAGCATGATTGATTTAGATCGTGCTTATAATATAAGGCAGGGCAATGATGATGAAGTAATGGAATTGCTGAGGGAAATGAATGCCGGTGAAGTGGGCTCTTTGATTATTTACAATTCTAATCCTGTTTATACTTTACCCGGTGGAAATAATTTTGCCGCAGCGTTAAAGAAAGTTGGATTAACGGTTTCATTTGCCGACCGCCAGGACGAAACAGCGCAACATTGCAACTATGTTTGCCCCGATAGCAATTACCTCGAATCGTGGAATGATGCAGAACCCGTAAAAGGCTCTTTCAGCACCTGCCAGCCAACTATTCAGCCATTATTTAATACAAGACAGGCACAACAGAGCTTATTGATTTGGGCAGAGGCGCCGGGTACCGATTATCACGAATATTTAAAATCGAACTGGGAAAAAAATATCCTTACAGCCGGCACATCGTGGATGAAGGTATTGCAAAGTGGAGTTTATGAATCCACTGCTCCCTCAAAAGCTTCAAATACGTTTAACGGAAATGTTTCGGAGGCCGCTGCAAACATTTCATCACGTAAAGCAAACGATGTTGATTTGATACTTTACGAAAAAACAGGAATTGGAAATGGTGCTCATGCGAATAACCCCTGGCTGCAGGAACTGCCTGACCCCGTTTCGAAAATTTGCTGGGATAACTATTTTGCTGTTTGCATCGAATTCGCAAAAGCGCAGGGATTAAAACAGGGAAATGTTATTGAAGTTAAATCGGGGAACACTACATTAAAAGGACCTGTTCTTATTCAGCCCGGTCTGGCAGATAATACTGTAGCATTAGCTTTAGGCTATGGACGCACTCATGCAGGCAAAGCCGGAAATAATGTTGGCATCAATGCATATCCCGCTTCATTGTTTTCAAACGGCAGCTTTAATTATTCATCAGGCGCAACCCTGAATAAAACCATTGAGGACGATTACAAATTATCATCCACACAAAATCACCATACCATGATGGGGCGCGCCCCGGTGCGGGAAACTACTTTTGACGAGTGGAAAATTAATCCCCGTTCAAGTAACGACCCCATACTTCTGGAAACTTACGAGGGAAAACTTCCCCCAAAGGACGTGGACCTTTGGGCAACTCCCGACAAACCGGGATTTGAAAAACCGAATCATCATTGGGGAATGGTTATTGATTTGAATTCATGCATCGGGTGCGGAAGCTGCGTGGTTGCATGTACGGCTGAGAATAACGTACCGGTAGTAGGAAAAGATGAAATAGGGCGCAGCCGCGAAATGCACTGGATACGTATTGACCGTTATTACAGCACCGATCTCACCAAGGAAAAAGCTGAAGAGCAGGGGTTAAGCAGAATTGCTATGTGGCAAGGAATGGAAAATCCGTCTGATAACCCGCAGGTTGTTTTCCAGCCCATCATGTGCCAGCATTGCAATCATGCTCCGTGCGAAACGGTTTGCCCGGTGGCTGCCACACCTCACAGCAACGAAGGCATTAACATGATGGCGTATAACCGCTGCATTGGTACTCGCTATTGCGAAAATAACTGTCCATATAAAGTAAGAAGATTTAACTGGTTCAGGTATAACGAAAATCCCGAATTTGATTTTAATATGAACGACCCGCTTGGCAGAATGGTGTTGAACCCCGATGTGGTGGTACGGTCAAGAGGCGTGATGGAGAAATGTTCGTTATGCGTGCAACGGATTCAGCTTGGAAAATTAGACGCCAAGAAAGAGAGTCGCAAGCTGAAGGACGGTGAAGTTAAGACAGCCTGTGCGCAGGCATGCCCTACTCATGCAATTACGTTTGGTGATTACTTAGATAAAGAAAGCGAGCTCTCGATATTGGCGAAAGACGAGCGCAATTATCATTTGCTTGAAGAATTAAATACCCAGCCTAATGTGTATTACCAGGTGAAGGTGAGAAATGTGTAATATCAGCGAATACGAATCATTACCAGGCAACATCTATTTGAATTAAGTGACTAAATTAAGACGATGAGCGGTGCAATTAAGACCAAGAGCCACTTATTTAAGACGTTGAGTAATTCATTTAAGACGATAAGCAGTGCAATTAAGACGTTGAATCATTCATTTAAGACGATAAGCGGTGCAATTAAGACGTTGAGTCATTGATTTAAGACTAAGAACCAATTGATTAAGAATTATTGATAACAAATTACGACTAACAAAAAAATATGGGTCATTTTAAAGAGTCGGACTTACGGTTGCCGCTGATACTGGGGGATAAAACAGCCCATCAAATCACCGAAGACATTTGCCGCCCCATTGAAGGCAAGGCGAATAAATGGTGGTGGATGGCATTTACCGTTGCATCAGCCGCTTTGTTATGGTGGGTAATGGCAGTTGGCTACACCATTGGAACCGGAATAGGCGTTTGGGGCGAAAACAAAACGGTAAGCTGGGCATGGGATATTACCAACTTTGTATGGTGGATTGGTATCGGTCATGCCGGAACTTTAATTTCAGCCATCCTGTTGCTGTTCCGCCAAAGATGGAGACTATCCATTAACCGTTCAGCCGAAGCTATGACCATTTTTGCCGTAATCTGCGCTGCATCATTTATTGTTTCGCACATGGGGCGCCCGTGGGTAGTTTATTATCCCATTCCGCTTGCAAACCAGTTCGGGTCGCTGTGGGTAAATTTTAACTCACCGCTTGTGTGGGACGTGTTCGCTGTTTCGACATACTTCTCCGTTTCATTGGTTTTCTGGTACACCGGTTTGATACCTGATTTTGCCGCTGTGCGTGACCGCGCGAAAGTTATGGGAAAAAAGTCACGCCATTTCTGGTACACCATATTAAGTTTCGGATGGATTGGCACAGCAAAAAACTGGCAGCGCTTCGAAGAAGTTGCTTTGGTGCTGGCAGGAATATCCACACCGCTTGTACTTTCGGTTCACTCTGTTGTATCCATGGACTTTGCCACATCATTAGTTCCGGGATGGCATACTACCATCTTCCCGCCTTACTTTGTTGCCGGTGCCATCTTCTCAGGTTTCGCCATGGTGCAAACGCTGGTTCTTATCACACGCAAAGTGTTAAACATGGAAGAGTACATTACCATTTATCATATTGATATGATGAACCGTATTATTCTTATCACCGGTTCAATAGTTGGTGTGGCTTACTTAACCGAATTTTTTATTGCATGGTATTCGGGAGTTGAATATGAGCAGTACGCATTCCTCAACCGCGCTACCGGTCCTTATTGGTGGGCATACTGGAGCATGATGACATGCAACGTGGTTACACCGCAATTATTCTGGTCGAGCCGTTTGCGTGAAAGCGTATTTGCAACCTTCCTCATTTCAATATTTGTAAACATAGGAATGTGGTTCGAGCGGTTTGTAATTATTGTTACATCATTACATCGCGATTACCTTCCATCAAGCTGGGTTATGTATTCACCAACCTGGGTTGAGATTGGGATCTTCATCGGCTCGCTCGGATTATTCTTCACACCGTTCTTATTATTTACACGGTTCTTCCCGGTTATTGCAATGAGCGAATTAAAAACTATAATTAAAACATCCAGTTCTCAAGCCAAAAAGAAAGGAGCTCATCATGAGTAAAAAAAATATTTATGGAATATTTAATGATGAGGATGTGCTGATGAAAGCCATCAAATCGTTAAAAGAAAAGGGAATTAAAGTTGCCGATGTAATTTCACCGTACCCGATTCACGGAATGGATGATGCCATCGGATTAAACCGCACACGCATATCCATTTGTTGTTTTCTTTATGGAGCAACCGGCTGCTGTTTAGCCATACTGATGATGTGGTACATGAATATTTTCGACTGGCCAATGGATATTGGCGGCAAGCCCAGTTTTAATTTGTATAAAAATATTCCGGCATTTATTCCCATCACATTCGAATCAACAGTTCTTTGCGCGGCACATGGTATGGTAATTACATTTTATTTGAGAAGCAAAATACTTCCGGGTGTAGAACCAATGGTTATTCATCCGCGTCAGGCTGACGACCATTTCGTAATGACTATAAATACTGATGAAGCAAATACGAAAAACATTGAAGGGTTATTAAAGCAATCAGGCGCAATCGAAATTAAATGCTAATAAGATCATAACGGAGAAAAAAATTATGATAAGAACATTTGTAAAGCCCGTAGTAGTTGCTGCATCGGTTAGCGCAGTAATGTTTCTGGGCTCTTGTGGAAAAGATCCAAAGCATCCGGGACTCGAATTCATGCCGGACATGTACCGCTCGTCATCTTACGAAACCTATCAACCCAATACCCTTTTCAAAGACAGCGTTTCTGCACTTAAACCGGTAGCGGGAACCATTCCAAGAGGATATGACGATTTCCCTTATCCAAATACTACAGAAGCTTACGAGTCAGCAGGAATGCAATTAAAAAATCCATTAGCTGTAAATGATGCAAACTCGGCCGAAGGGAAAAGACTTTTTAACATTTACTGCCAGCATTGTCATGGTGAAAAAGGAGATGGCCAGGGAACGTTAAAGATAAAGGGTGAAAAATTTCCGGTACCCTCTTATTTTGATGCTGCGCACATTAATCTCCCCGAGGGGAAAATGTTTTTTAGTGTAACATACGGAAAAAACCTGATGGGCGCTCATGCTTCGCAGGTTGATCCAAATGAACGCTGGAAAATTATTCAATATATCAAATCATTACAGGCTCAAGCATTAGTGGAAAAAAATAAAACAGCAACAGACAGTTCAGCCACCGCGAATAAATAAAAATTCGAAACAAAGAGTTATGAATATTACGGATAGAACATACGAATTCACCAGCCGCAACAAAACCATTTCATTTGTGCTGATGGCAATCGGTTTAATTGCTATCATAACAAGTTTTGCCACACATTCACATCAGGCGTGGAGTAACTTACTGTGGAATAATTTTTACTTCATGGTGATTGCTTTGGCAGGAACTTTTTTTCTGGCAATTCAATATGCTGCAGAGGTGGGGTGGTCAATCGGAATCAGGCGGGTGCCCGAAGCAATGGGGCAGTATTTAATCTGGGGGGCAGTCATTATGATTTTGATTTTAGTTGGAAATTATATTCACGGATCTAACGGTGGACATTATCTATATCACTGGTGGCATCACGATTTATTTGACAAAGCAAGCCCGCATTATGATAAAATAATTGCCGGAAAGGCAGGCTATCTGAATATGCCATTTTTTATAGTTCGTGTATTATTTTATTTTGCGGTGTGGGTTGGTTTCACCATGTATTTTCGCAAAATGTCGTTAAGGCAGGATATTGAAGGGGGAAATTCTCATCACCTGAAAATGCGTTCGGCTTCTTACAAATTTCTTGTGTTGTTTGCAATCACTTCTTCACTCATGGCATGGGATTTTTTGATGTCAATTGATACACATTGGTTCAGCACCTTGTTTGGATGGTACACTTTTGCAGGCTTATTTATAAGCGGAATTTGTGTACTCGCAATCTTGGTTGTTCATTTAAAGCGCAAAGGCTACATGGATCACGTTAACGAACACCATTTGCAAAACATAGGATTATTCATGTTTGCCTTCAGTGTATTCTGGACATACTTATGGTTTGCTCAGTTCATGCTGATATGGTATGCAAACCTTCCGGAAGAAGTAACATACTTTATGATCCGGCAGGATCATTATATGATATTTTGGATAGGAAATTTCTTAATTAATTTCTTTGTCCCGTTCTTGCTGCTGATGACACGCGATGCAAAACGTAAACCAGGAATCCTGCTTGTTGTTGCCTGCATATTGTTTGTAGGACACTGGAACGATATATTTCAAATGGTAACTCCGGGGGTAGCCGGAGAACATGGCCATATCGGCTGGCTCGAACTCGGAACATTGTGCGGATTCCTTGGCTTGTTTATGTATGTTGTACTGAATGCATTATCAAAAGCGCCCGTTGTAGCTAAAAACGATCCATTTATGCAGGAAAGCTTGCAACACTCGTTATAAAAAATTTTAACAACCGCATTGATTATATTTGATAATCTAAAACCGAACGTAACAATATGAATGTATTGATAATACTTGCTGTACTGCTAACCATTTTTGTTTTGGTCAGACTCACAAACATTGTGCAGCTTGCCGCTGAACTTTCAGGCGAAAGCGAAGAAATCGAAAATAAACGCGACAATAAAATTAACGGGATATTGCTAGTAGGTTTTATGGTAGTTGGTTTGGGATTGATGGTTTATATGACGTTGCGTTATAATAAATACATGCTGCCCGTTTCGGCTACCGAGCACGGTGTTGAATTAGATAATTTATTAAACTGGAATTTTGCTGTTATAGGATTGGTATTTTTTATTACACAGATTGCATTATTTTGGTTTGCTTACAAATACCGTTTCAATAAAGAACGTAGAGCTTATTTCTATCCCGATAATCACAAGCTCGAATTAATATGGACCATCATCCCTACAATTGTTTTGTCGGTATTAATTGTAACCGGGTTGGCATCGTGGAATAAAATCACACAATCAGAGCATACTGATGGAATGAAAGTGGAGATTTATGGCTACCAGTTTAACTGGATTGCGCGTTATGCCGGCAAGGATAATAAATTAGGTTCGTCATATTATAAAAACATAAATGATGAAAATGCTCTTGGGGTAAACTATAATGATCCGGCTGCAGCGGATGATATTATGACGAAGGGAAATGAAATGCATTTGCCCGTAGGCATACCCATAGCAATGGAATTTCATGCACGCGAAGTGCTGCACTCAGCCTATTTCCCTCACCTGCGAACACAAATGAATTGTGTTCCGGGGATGACCACGTCCTTTTATTTCAAGCCCACCATCACAACTACCGAAATGAGGAAGATTACTAAAAATGATAATTTTGATTATATACTTTTGTGTAATAAGGTTTGCGGGGTGGCGCATTATACCATGAAAATGAAAGTTGTGATAGACACTCCGGAAGATTTCAAAAAATGGCTGAAGGGCGAAAAACGCGTTGTACCATCTCCGGCAGCGGACGCTAAGATTACAGAAAATACTTCTGTTGAAAAGGATAAACAGGTTGCGTTGAAATAAAAACAATAATTGTTGTCAGAAAAATATTGAGCAATGGAACAGGTAAAGCATAAAGAACAAGTTGAACATGCCCACGAACATGGTGGGCACGATCATCATGAGCATGAGCACCATGGTAATTTCTGGACCACGTATGTGTTCAGCCAGGATCATAAAATGATAAGCAAGCAGTTTTTGATAACTGCAATCATAATGGCTTTTCTCGCCATGTTCATGTCAATGATTTTTCGCATTCAGCTGGCATGGCCCGATTTGCATATGCCATGGCTGAGCACATTTATTGGCACGTATGCAAAAGACGGCAAATTGGAACCCGAAGCATACCTCTCTTTTGTTACTATTCATGGAACCATCATGGTGTTCATGGTACTAACGGGCGGGTTAAGCGGAACATTTGCCAACCTGCTCATACCATTGCAGTGCGGTGCGCGTGATATGGCATCCGGTTTTCTGAACATGGGCTCCTACTGGTTTTTCCTGGCTTCGAGCACCGTAATGACAATTTCGTTATTCGTTGAAACTGGCGCGGCCTCAGGTGGCTGGACGGTGTATCCTCCACTCAGTGCGTTACCTCAAGCTATGCCCGGATCAGGATTGGGGATGACACTGTGGCTTGTAAGCATGGTGCTGTTTATTATTTCGGCTCTGCTTGGCGGTATAAATTACATAACCACCGTAATTAATTTGAGAACAAAAGGGATGTCAATGACACGATTGCCACTTACAGTTTGGGCGCTTCTCATCACGGCTATACTTGGCGTTCTTTCTTTTCCTGTTTTATTTGCTGCCGCGCTGCTGTTGTTGTTTGACCGAAGTCTCGGCACCAGTTTTTATTTATCGGATATTTTTATCGGAGGCGAAGCATTGCATCACAGTGGCGGAAGCCCGATTTTATATCAACACCTTTTTTGGTTTTTAGGACATCCTGAAGTTTACATTGTATTACTTCCGGCTCTTGGACTTGCTTCCGAAATTATTGCTGTAAATTCCCGCAAGCCGATTTTCGGCTATAAGGCAATGGTTGGCTCTATGCTGGTAATTGCATTTCTGTCATTCATTGTTTGGGGACACCATATGTTTATAACCGGAATGAATCCGTTTCTCGGTTCGGTGTTCGTATTTACCACACTATTAGTTGCCATTCCCTCGGCAGTAAAAGTATTCAACTACATTGCAACATTATGGCGAGCCAATATTCGAATAACGCCTGCCATGTTGTTTGCAATCGGACTGGTATCTTTTTTTATTTCAGGCGGACTCACCGGAATTATTCTTGGCGATTCGGCATTGGATATAAATATTCATGATACTTATTTTGTTGTTGCGCACTTTCATATTGTGATGGGGGCTTCGGCAATTTTCGGAATGTTTGGCGGTGTTTATCACTGGTTTCCCCGTATGTTTGGCAGAATGATGAATATGAAATTAGGATATGTTCATTTCTGGCTTACCATTCTTTCGGTATATGGCGTGTTTTTCCCGATGCACTTTATCGGACTTGCCGGAGTGCCGAGGCGTTATTATGCAAATACCTCCTATGAAGGGTTTGCTGCTCTTGTAAACATCAATGAGCTGATTACTTACATGGCGTTTATTGGCGGAATCGCGCAACTCATCTTCGCATTTAATTTTTTCTATTCTCTTTTTAAAGGAAAGAAAGCAACACAAAACCCGTGGGGTTCAAATACTCTCGAATGGACTTCGCCTGTTAAGCACCTGCATGGTAACTGGGCGGGACCCACTCCGACTGCGTACCGATGGGCATATGATTACGGAAAACCGGGCGCTCCCGAAGATTTTATTCCGCAAACGGTGCCTTTTTCACAAACCAAAAGTTCTAATCTTCCGGGAGAGGAAGATTAGCAGCATTAAAGAACTTTCGTTGAAAAGTCCCTTGCGCATTGAACAGGGGACTTTTTATTTTGGATAATTTTGAAAAGTGAAAAACAATTTCCGGAAACTAATCAATTGTGTTTTTATTCTCAGCAATTTTTTTTCGGCTAAAGCGCAATTCGGAGATACAATCATTGCCAGCTTTCACACAAAACCTAAAATATTTTTCCAGATTGCCGCCTATAATTCATTTGTTTCAAACGAGCCGGCAAATACATTCGGGTACAGGGGAGGCTTGGAATTTAACAGGCGTATAAGGATAGGAGTGGGTTATTATACCCTCATCTCAGACATTGTAAAACCCAAAACAATTTCGGGGGTATTTGAAAATGACACCACATTAAACGCACAGCTCGACATGAACTTTATTCCACTTTCACTTGAATATATTTTTTACAATAAAGATCCGTGGCAAATCAGCATCCCGCTTTATATCGGTGCCGGGAAATCGTATTTCTGGTATTATTTAAACTCAGAAGGCGATCGCGGAAAGGTGGATGAAAAAACGGTTGCGCTTATGACCATGTCGGCCGAGGCGCAATATAAAATTATTAAATGGGTTGGGGTTGGCGCTGGTCTTGGATATAGGCTGATGCTAAAAGACAACAATAATATCAACGAGAATTTTAATTCGGTAATTTACAATATCGGGTTACGGATTTTTGTTGACGAGATTTTTAAATCAATATTTAAAAAGAAAAGTAACCCGCAATAAAACCTACTCGCCAAACGCATTAATTCCCGTTACATCCATTCCCGTAATCAAAAGATGAATATCGTGCGTGCCTTCATACGTAATCACGCTTTCAAGATTCATCATGTGGCGCATAATGGGATACTCGCCCGTAATCCCCATACCGCCATGAATCTGCCTTGCTTCGCGGGCAATTTCCAGCGCCATGTTTACATTGTTTCTTTTCGCCATTGAAATTTGTTGCGGGGTTGCGCGGTTTTCATTTTTCAAAACCCCCAATCGCCATGCAAGCAGTTGCGCTTTGGTTATTTCAGTTACCATCTCGGCCAATTTTTTTTGCTGCAGCTGAAATGAGCCGATAGGTTTTCCGAATTGTATCCGCTCTTTGGAATACCGCAATGCCGAATCGTAACAATCCATTGCCGCACCAATAGCGCCCCATGAAATTCCATAGCGCGCAGAGTTAAGGCATCCTAACGGACCTTTTAATCCTTTCACATTCGGGAAAATATTTCCTTTAGGCACCTGAACATTATCAAAAACCAGTTCCCCGGTTGCGCTTGCGCGCAAGCTCCATTTGCCATGCGTTTCGGGAGTTGTAAATCCTTTCATCCCGCGCTCAACAACCAACCCCCTTATTACACCCTGTTCGTCTTTTGCCCACACTACGGCAATGTCGGCAAAGGGCGCGTTGCTGATCCACATTTTTGCCCCGTTTAAAATAACGTGGTCACCTTTATCTTTTATATTAGATAGCATTCCCGAAGGATTGCTTCCGTGATCTGGCTCGGTTAATCCGAAGCAGCCCATCCATTCACCGGATGCAAGCTTTGGCAAATATTTTTTTCGCTGCTCTTCGCTGCCGTAAGTATAAAGGGGATACATGACCAGCGAACTTTGAACAGATGCCGTAGAACGGATTCCCGAATCACCACGCTCGAGTTCCTGCATGATCAACCCGTACGAAATTTGGTCTAACCCGCCACCGCCATATTCATGAGGTATGTACGGGCCAAAAGCGCCAATGTGAGCAAGCCCCTTAATTATATGTTTTGGAAATTCAGCCCGCTGTGCATATTCTTCGATGATTGGTGAAATTTCTTTTTTCACCCAATCACGAACGCTGTTGCGAACCAGCTTGTGTTCTTCGGTAAGCAGGTCATCAATATTAAAATAATCGGGAGCCTGGAAGAGATCGGTTTTTGCCATGAAAGGAGTACGATTTAAGAGGAACAAAAGTATGGAAAAATATGTGCCTTGAAATGCAATAAATTATGAAATGCTGCGTTTATAGAGAATAGATACTTTTGCATAAACAATAGAAACATGAAAAATATTGTATTCGTTATTTTATTATTTGCATTTGGAAGTGCGCTGCTTTCTTCGTGCGGAGAAGACAAGCAGGAAACTCCGGCACCAACACCAACGCCAACGGGACCAAAGCTGGTTTTCAAATTTAAATTCGATTCCACGCAGGCACGCCTTGATGGCTTCGGGCAGCCGTCAACCATTCCGTTCAATCATTCCGCACAATCGCCACGGTTTAACAAAATGAGCTCTCATTATATTGAGCTTGCGCAAACTGTATTGACAGCTTTAGGTTCGGGATTTGTGGTTTATAAAAGTGCCGAAACTACTGCAGGCGGGAACAACGCCATTGATTTTTCTAAATCGCTTTTTGCCGGGAACAACGAAACATTTTATTCCATACCGATTGCCAATGTAACGCCAGGCACCTATGAATATTTGCGTGTTTCGCTTGCGTACCAGAATTATGATATTAATTTAAGATATACCGACACCACCTCAGGAATGAATTTTGATTTAACCGGAACCGTTGCATCTTTCATTGGCTTTAATACATACATTACAACGCACAAGATAAAAGACAGCACCGTAGCGGTTAATGACGATAAAAAACAAGGCTACTGGGGATTTGAATTGCATCCTTTCGGTTTCCCGATTCCCAACTATGTATCAACCGGGCAGGCTCCCGAAGGAGCTACAACAGTTCCCAATCCTAATTTTGCCACTTCGCCCATACCCGCAGGTTCGTGCGTGGTTACGGGAGCGTTTACTAACGGCACCACCGCCTCCCCGTTGGTTATTACCGGCAACGAAACCAGCGATGTTATTGTTACCGTTTCGCTTTCTACCAATAAAAGCTTTGAATGGGTGGAGTACGGCAATCCCGCTTTTTATGAACCTGCTGCGGGGGATACGGTGGTAGATATGGGAATAAGGGGGCTGATTCCGATAAAAAACTAAGTTTAACGCAGAGGCGGAGAGATGCAGAGAAAAATATAATTGAGCACCTGTCTTTGTGCGATTATTTCTTAGGGCGCTTGCTTCACCAGCTTCTTCGTTACACTTTCCTTTTCATTACTCAACGTTACAAAATAAACACCGGCTTTAAAAGCCGAAATTCGAAATTCGAAATCCGAAATTGGCGAGACAATGGTTTTTGTGAAAATGGTTTTTCCTAACACATCGGTTATGCGTATTTCATCGCCTTCTCCGAACTCCGAACTAATAACTACGAACTCGCTGGCAGGGTTAGGGTAAACAGTAAAATCCGATTGCGGATTTTGTGTTGCCGGGTCGATACCCGAAATGTTTGTGATGGATAAATCATCAATAAGATTCCAGCCATAGACAGATGGGGTTGCGCTGAGCGTGATGTACTGCGCGCTAACGGTTGGCGTAAAAACGGTGCTGAAAAGAAGCCATAACGATGGCGCCACCGGCAGAAAGTTTGCAAAAACAGTTCCCTGTGAAGTATCGTTCATCGAATACCCCACAGCAATATAATTTGACTGGTAACCCGCATCGCGCTTTTGATAAAATGAAAACTGGTAAGGCTGCCCTGCAATAAGTGGTGAAGAAAGCTCCATGGCAATGGCATCGCCCACGTTGGCTGCCATGGGCACCGACAAGCCGATAAACCAATCGCCCTGGTGGGCTGTGCCATAACCGCAGGTGTCGTATATAATGTCGCAGTCGCCATACGTGCCAAAGGCGGTTACATTTGATACCACGCTGTTAAAGGCTGCGTTGCTCAGGTTATACGCACAGGGCGGTGAGTTTACATTTTCGAAGCTCGCATTAAGAATGGTTTGCCCGATAGCCGCATACATACCTATGGCAAGGGCAAACAAGAGTATTATTTTTTTCATAGAAGAATTTTTAATGCTGTACAATCACTTTTGAACTGACCATCCCTTTTTGCGTTTGCACGTTTAGAAAGTAAATTCCGTTTGGGAAGTTTAAAGTTTGAAGTTTAAAGTTTAAAGTGGGCGCAGCTATGGTTTTTGTGAAAAGTGTTTTACCTAACACATCGGTTAAGCGTATTTCATCGCCTGCTTTAAACTGAAAACTGATTACCGAATACTCATTTGCGGGGTTGGGGGAAATGGTAATTACCGATTGCGGATTTTGAATTGCGGATTGGGTGGTTGTGGTAATAGTGGTGTCGTTTATTTTGACCACCCAGTAATCCCAACTACCCATAGAGTTTTCTGTTTTATCGCCAGATATGCTAGAGAGGGAATATCCTCCGCAGTAATATGCACCGTCAACAGTTTGTTTAATGGAAAATAAGAAATCATCATTGGTTCCACCAACGGTATTCTGCCACTGAATAATTCCAAAGGAATCAGTTTTCACTATCCAGTAATCAGTAAAACCATTGCAATTCTCTGTTTTATCCCCCGAAATATTTGACCTTGACCGCCCACCCAAGACGTAACCCACGTTCACGGTTTGAGAGATTGAAAACAACCAATCAATATCACCCCCTCCGATAGTATTTTGCCAATGAATAATCCCCGGTGCAATAAATTTTATAATCCAGTAATCATATAAGCCCACAGTATTTTCTGTTTTATCCCCAGAACTATTTGAATTGGAATACCCACCACAGATATAATTTCCGTCAATAGTTTGGGAAATAGAATGTAATAAATCATCATTACTTCCCCCCATTGTGTTCTGCCATTGAATATTACCTAAAGAATCGAGCTTTACTACCCAATAATCATAAGTGTTATTCCAACTATTTTCTGTTTTATCTCCGGAGATGTTGGAATTGGAATATCCTCCACACATATATCCTCCATCAATGGTTTGGTAAATTGAATGTAACTCATCCCAATTGTCACCCCCAATCGTATTCTGCCACTGAGCATTACCTAAAGAATCGAGCTTTACTACCCAATAGTCATAGGTATTATTCTGGCTATTTTCGGTTTTGTCGCCAGAAATATTTGAATTTGAATGACCACCACAGACATATCCCCCATCTGAAGTTTGAATAATAGAATATAAGTACTCATTATTGTTTCCACCAATGGTGTTCTGCCACTGTATATTTCCCACCGCATCAAGTTTTATCAGCCAATAGTCTGCATTACCCAAGCTATTTTCGGTTTTGTCGCCAGAAATATCAGAAGTAGACAATCCACCACAGATATATCCTCCGTCAACTGTTTGGGAAATGGAATATAAGTCATCATGATTGCTTCCTCCAATTGTATTTTGCCATTGTATATTGCCCAGTGCATCAAGTTTTACAATCCAATAATCTCGATTACCAAGTGAGTTTTCTGTTTTATCCCCTGAAATATTTGAATTGGAAGTCCCTCCGCAGATGCAACCACCGTCAGTAGTCAACGAAAGAGAATATAATTTATCCTCGCCACTCCCCCCAATCGTATTCTGCCATTGAATATTTTGGGAAAAAGCAGAATTCAAAAACAAGCAGCCAGCAGCAATTAGCAAGAAAAGTTTTTTCATCCATCAAACTTCGGCAATCTCCGGCACAATTCCAAATCATCAAGTTATTTTACCTGTCATTTCACTATTCCATCAAGCGTAGCGGTTGAAACCGCATGATATCCGCTGCGGGCTTTGGCGTAAATGAATTTTGCCATCTTCATGCCTTCGGGGGTTTTGGCGAGCTCTGTATAAAGAGGTTTTAAAAACTTGCGCCTGCCCACGGTCATTAAAAATTTTTCTAAATAAGGGTACGCTGTAGCGTACTTATTTTTTATGCATTGTAAATACCAGTCGCACTGAATTTCGCTATTGCCTGATTGGGTGAAATGAAAAGCCGCGTCAAGGTCTTGCATTCGCTCAACCGTTAGTGTATCGCCCAGCGCACGTAAAAAATACAGCCAATGATGGGTAGTCCAGTTTTTAGTGTCAAGATTTTTTGCTGGCATTCCTGTACCAAAATCATTGGCAGCCTTTTCAGCCTTATCCAATTCGGTGGACTGAATTACCGGGCAATTGGCAGGCAACCCGGTTCCGAAAACCCATGCGTCAATATTTATTTTCTTCCGGAGCGAATCATCAACAAGTAGTTCTTTGTTTAAATAATCAAGAAATTTTTCGGTGGTCATGCTTTGAAAAGCGAATGTGGAGAAATATTTATTCAGAAATGCATCCCATTTTTCACGCCCAACAGCCTGTTCAATTACGGTGAGAAAAAATCTTCCTTTCTCGTATGCAATATCTGTTACCCCGTCATCGGGGTCACGGTCTTTTAAATCGAGATATAGTTTTGTGTCGGCATTGGTATCGCCCATTTCTTTTACGGTTTCCTTCAGCTCATTTAACGAAAGCAGCGTAAGCATATCGGCATAATCCTTACCGTAAATTTTTTCCATAATGCGGGTTTCAAAATAAACAGTAAAGCCTTCGTTGAGCCAGAAATCATTCCACGTTGCGTTGGTTACCAAATTGCCGCTCCACGAATGCGCAAGCTCGTGAGCAACCAATGCCACCAGCGAGCGGTCGCCCGCAATAATGGTTGGCGTGGCAAACGTAATGCGCGGGTTTTCCATTCCTCCAAACGGGAAGCTTGGCGGCAGCACTAACACATCGTACCTGCCCCACTGGTATTTTCCATACAGTTCTTCGGCTGATGAAATCATTTTGGGCATGTCGGCAAATTCGTATGCGCATTTTTCAATCATTGCCGGCTCGGCAAACACACCGCAGATGTCAGTGTAGGCATGAAAAGATAAATCACCAACCGCCAATGCCATTAAATAGGAGGGAATAGGCTGCGGCATTTCGAAACGGTAAACTCCATCGGCATGTTTCACGGTATCGTTACCCGCACTCATTACGGCCATTAAATCTTTCGGGCAATGAATTACGGCATCATAAGTAAATTTAATTCCGGGACTGTCCTGTAATGGTATCCATGTACGTGCAAGTATTGCCTGCGATTGTGTAAACAGGAACGGCTGCTTACTTCCGGCAGTTTGTTCAGGCGATAGCCATTGCAAAGCTGCTGCATCGGGCGAAGTAGAATATTCGAGGGTAACTTTTTTAGTATCCGGCTTTATTTTAATTTTCAATTCTTCGCCAAGGTATTTTACAGTAGCTTCTTTTATAAAGTCAGTTTCATCATTATCTGCCGTAACCTTTGAGATATTCAAATCGCGCGAATCGAGGTGCAAAGTATCCGTTCCGGTTTTGTTTTCAATATCAAGAATCACTTTCCCCGAAAGGATTTTTTTGTTGAAATCAACTTCGAGATTAAGGGAAAGATGTTTGATAACGGCTTCGTCAGGATGCGCAAAGGAGTGTATGTCGGGTCGCATTATAGTGGTATTTGATGATTGTTTTTGATGTTTGCAGGAAACAAGGACCGCAAGGCAAAAGAGAAGATAACGCTTGTTCAAGATGAAGATTAGATTAGAATTTTCTGCTAAAATAACTGAATTAAAAGATCCTCGCTATTGGCAGAGACTCTGGCATTATTTTTCTTTTTAATTTTACAGCATACGTAAGTGATATGAAAAAAATAATTTGTGTTTGTGTTTTGCTTTTTGTTTTTATTGCCTGTTCAAAAAACGAAACAATACCTGCAGGTTGTGCAATAAGCAACAGCCAGTATAAAGCACACATAAAACCAATTATTGAAGCCAATTGTTCGTATGCCGGTTGTCATAACCCAATAAGAACGACCGGGAATGATTTTGACTTTACAACGTATGACGGATTAAAAGAAGCGGCCGGCTCCATCAAAGACCGGATAAATCGCCCGGTATCCGATACATTGCACATGCCGCAGGGGCTTGAATTTACCGATCCCTGTGATTTATATAAACTCAATGCCTGGCTGATTGCCGGTGCGCCCAACAACTGATGTTTATGAAAAATCTTTGCTTTGTCTTTTTATTTTTATTTGTTAGCGTCTCAGTAAAATCTCAGAGCATTTATTTGTGCCGCACCGGTGAAATAACTTTTTTTTCAAAAGCCGCCCTTGAAGACATTGATGCCAAAAGCGAGAGCCTTAATTCTGTTCTGAACATTGCAAATAATGAAATAGTTTTTTTTGTTCCGATGCGTTCATTCAAATTTAAAAAAGCAATGATGCAAGAACACTTTAATGAAAAGTATGTGGAAAGCGATAAGTATCCGAACGCAACCTATAAGGGTAAAATCAATACTGCAATAGATTATTCAAAAGACGGAGAATATGAAATTACCGCTACCGGAACTTTTGTAGTGCATGGTGTGGAAAAACAGCGCACCGATAAAGGCAGGCTCATAATAAAAGACGGCACCATTTCCATCCAAAGTGAATTTATAGTTGCCCTGAAAGATCACAATATTAAGATTCCAAAACTGCTTACAGAAAATATTGCCGAAACTGTTAAGATTAACTTTTCGATAAATTATAATTCGTTGTTAAAAGAAAACTAAACCCGTATGAAAAAAACTATACCTGTACTTTTACTGTTTTCAATTCTATTACCAAAAATAGTTTTTGCCCAGGACGATTTACTTAAAATGGCGATGGAAAATAGTGAAGCGCCAAAAACAAAGGTAGCGGCTACTTTTAAAACAACCAAATTGATTAACGCACATACAAACGAAACGGTTCATAAGCGCACGCTTGATGTTCGTATCGGGCATCGCTTTGGAAATATGGGTGCCGAAAGTAACGGTGGCATACATACCTTTTACGGGCTGGATGCCTCTACCGATATACGCATTGCTTTTGAATACGGCATAACCGACCGCCTGATGGTCGGCATAGCACGATGCAAACAGCTGGAAAATATAGAAGGGCTGGTAAAATTCAGGGCGCTGGAACAAACAACCGACAATAAAATTCCGCTTGCCATAACATTATTTGCGAATGCAGCCATTACCGCCCAACGTGACCCGGAAGGCATTTACCCCAAAACCACCGACCGCATGAGCTATACCTTTCAGGCAATTATTGCCCGAAAATTTTCAGACCGCATTTCATTTGAGCTGCTCCCGACATTAGTGCACCGCAATTATATTTTTATAACTGACGATAAAAACGACATCATGGCTCTTGGGGTCGGGGGCAGAGTAAGAATCACCAAAAGCTTTTGCGTAATTGCTGATTATTTCTACAATTTTGGCGAAGTAAGAGAAATAGACAATGAAAATGGGTTTTTTAACCCGTTGGGGATTGGCATTGAACTCGAAACAGGCGGTCACGTTTTTACCATCATGTTTACCAATGCTGCCGGCATTATTGAAAATGATTATATACCCAACACAACCGACACCTGGACGAAAGGCGGTTTCAAATTCAGCTTTAATATTTCCAGGAATTTCAAGCTGTAAATCATTTAAAGAATAACAGGATGCCGCAGTCAGTCACCGATTCTTCCTTGTTAAATTCTGCTGCCGAAAATGTTTTTTATCACACGCCCGCTCCTGATTCGGTAACCCCATTCAAGAATGCAAACACCCTGGAATTTACAAGTAAGGAAAATGATACGCTAAGTGCAGTTAATATTTACAGCGACACGTCTTCTTTTTCTTTATTTAAGGAACACAGGCTTAAGATTTCAGAAATAAATCCATCTTCAAAAACCATTCGTAATCCCGACTGGCTCATTATTGTTGTTATCCTCATCATCAGTTATTTAACATGGATAAGGGTATTTAATTATAAAATAATTAAACAACATTTCTCAGCGCTTTTCAGTAATGCGCTCACCAATCAGATAGTGCGTGACGAAAACTTGCTGGTTCAAAGAACTTCCGTGCTCCTGTCGCTGATTTTTTATTTTTCGGTTGCATTATTCCTTTACCAGGCAAGTGTTTTTTTTAATTGGGATTATAAACTGTTTAATAATGGATTTCCACGGTATGTAATTTTTATTCTTCTATTTGCTTCAGCATATTCATTTAAAATGATTTTGTTGAAATTAATGGGTGTAATTTTTCGAATTGATCGCGTTGCCTCAACCTATATATTTAATATTTTTCTCATCAATAATATTTTGGGAATGGTGTTTATTCCGCTGGTTATCCTCATTGCACTTTTGACCGCTGGAAAAATAAATTTTTTGATATGGACCGGAATCGGAATTTTGCTTGTAGCATTTTTGTACCGCATTTTCAGGGGAATAATAATATGGACGAGTATAACCCGCTTCTCGTTGTATTATTTAATTCTATATCTTTGCGCCTTTGAAATAGCACCCCTGCTTATTCTTTTTAAATTATCATAAGCCGGCAAGAAGAGAAGTTAAAAGTTGTTATGATTTTTAACTAATAAAGGATTCAGAATTTGAAAGTAAAAAGCATACTGGTTACTCAGCCCCGCCCTGAAACCGAAAAATCCCCTTACTTCGATCTGTCAAAAAAGTTTAGTGTAAAAATTGACTTCCGTCCGTTTATACACGTGGAGGGAATTGCAGGGGGCATATTCAGAAAAGACCGCATTAACATTGCCGAGTTTTCATCAATAATTTTAACCAGCCGTCATGCTGCCGATCATTTTTTCAGAATCTGCAATGAAATGCGCGTTAATAATCTTGAAGAACTAAAATACTTTTGTGTTTCGGAATCCACCGCTTTTTATCTCCAGAAATATATGATTTACCGTAAACGTAAAATATTTTACGGTAAACAATCCATTTATGATTTGATGGATGTGATAAAGAAGCACAAAGGCGAGAAATTTTTGCTTCCCTGTTCCGATATCCATAAACAGGAAATTACCGAAACGCTTGCGCATGAGGATATCGAATTTACCAAGGCAGTGATTTACCGCACAGTTTGCAGTGATCTTTCCGACCTGGCAAATGTGAATTATGACATGCTGGTTTTTTTTAGCCCTTCCGGTATCACGTCATTATTCAAAAACTTTCCTAAGTTCAAACAAAACAATACCCGCATTGCCGCTTTTGGTATTACCACCTCACAGGCAGTTGTTGATGCGGGGCTGAGGCTTGACGTTAAAGCGCCTATTCCCGAAGCGCCTTCAATGACGATGGCAATAGAACAGTATATTAAAAAGGCAAATAAATAATCCTTTTAAAACCCCGGAGTAAAAATTAAATTTTCTTATTTGTAGCTGTTCAGCAGGATGGAAAATACGACAATCCAAAAAACAAGATTTACGTTTTCCAAACATGAGCGTCTTGGTAGCCGCAAAGCACTTGAACATATTTTTAAATCAGGAAAAAAAATTAACGAAAGCACCATACAAATCTTGTGGATGGAATCAGATTCCAAAGAAAAAGCACTTTTGAAAATTGCCATCAGTGTTCCTAAAAAAAACTTCAAAAAAGCGGTTGACCGTAATAAAATCAAACGGCAGATTCGCGAGGCCTATCGTTTAAACAAACATAAAATATTGCCATTGATTAAATCAACCGGAAAAAAATTTTCTGCCGTTATACTTTTCACTGGTAAAGTGCCGTTAGCTTATCCAGAAACAGAAGCTAAAATAATCTTAACTTTACAACGTTTTGCCAGCAAAGTATGCGATCAGTCGTCACAAAATTTCTCATCCTGATTATCCGGTTTTATAAATACTCAATTTCACCGCTTATGATGAAATCGTGTCGATATGATCCCTCATGTTCGGCTTATGCCACCGAAGCGTTACAAAAACACGGGGTGCTGAAGGGGCTTTGGCTTACAATAAAACGCATCTCATCCTGTCATCCATGGGGAGGACACGGATACGATCCGGTTCCCTGACGATGATATTGGTCAATAATAATCAGCCGTTAATCAATAATTCATAAAAAATGAATGTTGAATATCTGAAATTTGCATTTGAATAAAATACCCGTTAAATATATTGCAGAATGAAAAACATTAAAAGAAAAATTAAAATCCTGGCAGTCTCTGTGGCTTTAATTGCCGGAACTGTTTTTACAATTGGTTTTACAGACGACTATTTCGAAGTATCGCGCAACCTTGACATTTTTGCCACTCTATTCCGCGAGCTGAATATTTATTATGTGGACGACACCAAGCCTGGCGACCTGATGAAGCGGGGAATAGATGCCATGTTAGAATCACTTGATCCGTACACTAATTACATTCCTGAGTCAGAAATTGAGGACTATCGTTTTATGACAACCGGGCAGTATGGTGGCATTGGTGCATTAATTGGTCAGAAGGGCGAGTTTGTAATTGTAACTGATCCATATGAGGGATTTCCTGCACAAAAATCCGATATCCGCTCCGGAGACATTATTATTGAAATTGACGGTAAATCAATAAAAGGGAAAAAATATGACGAGGTAAGCAAAATTTTAAAAGGGCAACCCAAAACGCAAGTCAGGCTAAAATTACAGCGGCTGAATGAAAAAGATTTATTGGAGAAAACTGTTATGCGCGATGAGATCAAAATAAACAATGTTCCGTACCACGGGATGCTCGATAACGGCATTGGATATATCCGCCTCACAGGCTTTACCGACAATGCCGGACAGGAAGTAAAAGATGCGTTAATTAGCTTAAAATCTAAAAATCAGCTTACCGGCTTAATCCTGGATTTGCGTGGAAATCCGGGAGGATTATTAAATGAAGCCGTTAACATTGTAAATATTTTTGTTACTAAAGGATTGGATGTAGTAAGCACCAAGGGAAAAGTAAAAGAGTGGGACAAAAATTACAAAGCCTTAAACAGCCCGGTTGATACTGAAATTCCATTGGTGGTTTTGGTTAACAGCGGCTCTGCTTCAGCATCAGAAATTGTATCGGGAAGCATTCAGGACTTAGATCGCGGATTGGTGATTGGTCAACGAACATTTGGCAAAGGGCTTGTGCAAACCACGCGCCCGTTGAGCTATAATTCACAATTAAAAGTAACTACTGCCAAATATTATATTCCCAGTGGTCGTTGTATTCAGGCACTTGACTATACACATCGCAACGAAGATGGCAGTGTCGGAAAAGTACCCGATTCATTAGTCTCAGAATTTAAAACCAAAAGCGGCAGAATTGTTTATGATGGTGGGGGAGTAATGCCCGACTTTATTACCGAACAGCAAACATTGAGCAGCATTGCCCAAAGTCTTATCAGCAAATATTTGATTTTTGATTATGCTACATTATACAGGCAAAAACATGACAGCATTGGCAATTCGCGAAGTTTTCGCTTTAGCGATCAGGAGTACGATGAATTTGTAAAATGGCTTTCGGATAAAGAATACGATTATACTACTAAAAGTGAAAAAGAACTCGAGGATCTTAAGAAAAGCGCCGAGAAGGAAAAATATTTTTCAGCGGTAACAACCGAGTATGATGCGCTTAAGAAAAAAATGATGCATGATAAAAATCTTGACCTCGTGAAAAATAAAGAAGAGATTAAAGAATTATTGCAAGATGAAATTGTTTCGCGATATTATTTTCAGGATGGGCGCACCGAAGCCTCATTTGATTTTGATCCGGATATTAAAAAAGCCGTGGAGGCCCTGACAGACAAAAATGTATTTACGCAAATTCTTAATCGTCCCGCAGTAAAGAACATTGATGGAAAAGATAAATCAGAAAATTAAAATTTTTCATTATCAATAAACGCAAACCTGCCGCACCTAAAAATCCGGCAGGTTTTTACTTTTAAAAAATGAACAGGGAAAAAGTTTCTGAAAATATTTACCTGTTTGGTTTATTGCTTTTGGTTGCCGCCATGCCATTATCAGTTTTTATGATGAGTGTATCGCAAATTATTCTCGCGGTAAGCTGGCTGATTAGCGGTAATATTATTGATAAAACAAAAACCGCTTTCCGAAACCCGGTAGTTGCTGTTTTAACAACTATCTATTTTATGCATTTGGTTGGAGGCTTTTACAGTACCGACTTTAATTATTATTTTAATGATATACGAGTTAAAATTCCGTTGTTAGTTTTACCGGTAATTATTTATTCATCTCCAAAAATCTCCGAACAATGGTTCAATAGAATTATTGCGGTCTTTGTCTTTGCGGTTCTTGCCTCCACCCTAATCAGCATGGGTGTGTTGTATGATATTTTACCTCATAAAAACCCCATTTATGAAGCCAGGAATATTTCAATTTTTATTTCGCACATTCGTTTATCATTGTTTATCTGTATTGCTGTTTTTGCAACTGTTTTTTATCTTATTAAAAACCAGCACACCAATTCATTCATTAAAGATGTATTTTTAATCCTGCTTATTTCCTGGTTTATTATTTTTCTTTTTATTCTTGAAGCAATGACAGGTTTTATAATACTTGTTTTTATTGCCATCCTTTTATTTTTAAATTTTGTTTTAGGGAAAAAAGGAACAAGTTTTAAAATTGCTGCAATCACCCTGATTTTAAGTATTCCCTTTTTCACTTTCATTTATATCAGGAATGAGGCAGCTCGGATTTTTCCAGAACACCGAATTGATATTTCAGCACTTGACAAGAAAACCCCCAACGGAAATTTATATCACCATAGTTTAGATGCTCCGCTACCCGAATTACCATATTTAAATCCGAGGATGCAGGAAAACGGAACGCCATTAGTCCTGTATGTTTGTGCAGAAGAAATGGAACGCGCATGGAATAACAGAAGCAGCCTGAATTATAACGGAAAAGATTTAAGGGGGCAGGAGTTGAAATACACACTTGCAAGATTCCTTTCATCAAAAGGATTCAGAAAAGATTCAACCGCAGTTTACAACTTAAGCGAAAGCGAAATCAATGCAATTGAAAACGGAATTCCCAATGTTGAATACCAAAATAAAATTAGTTTTAAAAACCGGGTTGACAAAATTATCATGGAATATTACAGCCACAAGTATGGTGAAAATCCCAGCGGTAAATCTATTTTGCAGCGTATTGAGTTTTGGAAAGCAGGGTGGAATATTTTTACAGCTAATTTTATAGTTGGTGTAGGCACAGGGGATGTGAGAAAAGCTTTTGACGCAGAGTATCAGCGCATGAATTCCATGCTTGCAGAAAGTTCACGGTTGCGGGCACATAATCAATACCTAACTTTCGCATTAACATTCGGAATTTTCGGCTTGCTTTTTTTCCTGTTTTCACTTTTATACCCAATAATCAAACTAAAAAAAATGAATGATTATTTTTATATGATTTTTATCCTCATAGCCGCCCTTTCTATGCTAACCGAGGATACACTTGAAACTCAGGCAGGTGTTACCTTTTTTGCCTTTTTTAATTCTTTTTTATTGTTTGCCCTCAAAAATTCACCCGATGATAGGTAATCACGACATGGTTTTAGGATGATTTCACCCATAAAATGGGGGTAAGGCATTGAAATTGTTGTACATTGGGTAACTTGATTTTTTGGGTTAATAAGGTAGTATAGCCATAATTATGACGGAGGCAGAAAAACAATTTTACCAGGCTGTAAATAAATTTGAACAAGGCGATATTGCCGCTGCTGCAGATTTGTTTTCAGATATCGTATTACACTATCCCGAAAACGGAAGGGCGTATAGCTATTTGGGTATTATATATTTCAGGAATTTCAAAGATGCCATTGTGGCTGAATCGAATTTCAAAAAAGCAATATTACTTTCACCCGAATTTTCTGAAAGTTATATTCATTATGCCTCATTGCTTTTATCGCAGGAACGGTTTGCCGAAATGAATGCGAACCTCAATAAAGTTTCAGAAATTCCCGGGGTGAACAAAAGCAAAGTGTTTGAACTTTTCGGGATGATGCATGAAGTCCAAGGAAGGCTCGATGACGCTATCGGTTTTTATAAAAGAGCCATTACTTCAACTTTTTCCGATGACGATTTGACTGCTTGTGAAAAAGCAATTTCGAGATGTAATACTAAGAAGAAATATTTGTAAAATTTTAGCTTTTAAAATTTGAGTCAATAAACCGATACAAATTAAAATCCTTTTTCTTTTGCGATTCATTTAACTTTTTTTTCAACTCCTCCTTATCAATACTTTTCATTTTGTAATCTCGAATCAGCCGCAATGCCTTTTCAAAAACAAGCGAGTTGTTTTTTTGTTTGTGGGGAAGGCAATGGTGCTCATTTATTTTTTCAATCAATTCAGGTATTCCCTCCTGTTGGGTCGCAATAGTTTTTAATATTGGAGTATCCCATTCACCCTTTGGGCGCAAATGTGCAGCGGTTTTAATATGCTTGATAATCTTGTCGGCACCCTCGCGGTCGGCTTTGTTTACAACGAAAATATCGGCAATCTCCATAATGCCCGCTTTAATTGTTTGCACTTCATCGCCCGATTCAGGAACCATAACCACAACAGTTGTTTCGGCAAGCGAAGCAATTTCAACTTCACTTTGTCCTACACCCACAGTTTCAATAAATATATAATCGAACCCCGTTGCGCGTAACACATCCGTAATTTCCATTGTTTTTCCCGAAAGTCCGCCAAGTGAACCGCGTGTCGCAAGAGAACGGATAAAAACTTTTGGATGATTAAAATGTTCCGACATCCGTAAGCGGTCTCCAAGTAATGCTCCATGCGAAAAAGGAGAAGTTGGGTCAACAGCAAGAACGGCAATGCCTTTTCCATGCAGGTATTTATTTTCTTTGGAAATAATTTCTTTTAATAAAGAGCTGATGAGTGTGCTTTTTCCGGCACCGGGCGCGCCCGTAATACCAATAACAGGAACTTTTTCGTCCGGCTCTAACGAAAATAAAATTTTCTCATAACCCTCCGATTCATTTTCAACCAACGAAAGAATCCGCGCAAGTGTTTTGCTGTCGCAATTTTTCAAGTCAATTTCGGAGGCAGGAGCATTCATTTTGCACCAAAGATATTTATTCGACCCGATAAAATAAACTTTCTTAATTTGCAAAAAATTATGCCGGCAATCTCAGCAGTAATTATTGCTTATAACGAAGAAAAAAAAATCGCACAGTGCATTAACAGCGTTAAGAATGTTGCTGATGAAGTAGTGGTGGTGGATTCTTTTTCAAGTGATAATACAGCAGCTATCTGCTCCCAACTTGGAGCCAAAGTAATTCAACATGCTTTTGAAGGGTATATTGAGCAAAAAAACTTTGCGCTTACACAAGCTGCAAATAATTTTGTTTTGTCGTTAGATGCCGATGAGGCGCTTTCCGATGAACTAGCCTCTTCAATCCTCCGGGTAAAAAACAATTGGGATGCCGATGGGTACACCATGAACCGCCTGACCAGCTATTGCGACAAATGGATTTATCATTGTGGCTGGTATCCCGATAAAAAGCTGCGTTTGTTTGATAAAACAAAAACAAAATGGGGTGGGGTAAATCCGCACGACAAAGCTGAAATGATCGCAGGCGCGAAAACAAAACACCTCAACGGAGATATTCTGCATTTTAGTTTTGACTCGGAAGAAGAATTTCTTGTTCAGCAAAAAAAATTTGCTGGTATTGCAGCGCAACACATGCACCGGTTAAAAAAAACATCCAATTTCTTTCACATTTACCTGAAGCCCACATTTAAATTTCTTCGCGATTACATTTTAAGGCTCGGCATTTTAGACGGCAAACACGGGTTTGTTATCAGCAAAATTTCAGCACATGCAGTTTACCTGAAATATGCAAAGCTCAGAGAGCTTAACCGTTCTCATTAATTTTGCAGTTTATTTTCCATTGTGAAAACTGACAATTACATACAAGCTATCGTTGCGGGGCTGCCCGAAAATCCGGGTGTGTATCAATATTATGATTCCGAAAATCGTCTTTTATATGTAGGCAAGGCAAAAAATTTAAAGAAACGCGTAAGCAGCTATTTTACAAAAACGCACGACAGCAACAAGACCAACATAATGGTCAAACAAATTGCTGACATAAAATTTATTGTTGTCGAAACCGAATATGATGCTTTGCTGCTCGAAAATAATCTCATAAAAAAACACCAACCCAGGTATAATGTCAGCTTAAAAGACGATAAAACCTATCCATGGATTGTGATAAAGAACGAAAGATTCCCTCGTGTTTTTTATACGCGTAAATTTATCCGCGATGGCTCGCAATATTTTGGCCCCTATGCTTCAGTTGGCACTGTGCACGTTATGATGGGGTTGGTTGAAAAATTATTTAAGCTCCGCAATTGTAATTTGAAACTTTCAAAAGAAAACATTGAAAAGAAAAAATTTAAAGTTTGCCTTGAATATCACATCGGCAATTGTAAAGGCCCGTGCGAAGCATTGCAAACCGAACTGGATTACAACAATACCATTTCCGAAATAAAAGAAATCCTCAAAGGAAATATTTATTCAGTTATTAATCATCTTAAAGAACAAATGCAGCAGTTTGCTGAATCGTATAAATACGAAGAAGCCCAGCAGATGAAAAGTAAAATTACATTGCTCGAAGGCTACCAAAGTAAATCAGTAGTGGTTCATCCCACCATTCATAACGTGGACGTGTTTTCAATTATCAATGACGACAAAACCGCTTTTGTAAATTACCTGAAAATAATTAACGGAGGAATCATCCAGGCGCAAACCATTGAGCTGAAAAAGAAATTGGAGGAAACATCTTCCGAGCTTCTTGCCTTGGCAATCGCTGAATTGCGTCAGCGCTACAACAGCACTTCAGCCGAACTGCTGGTATCGGAAATTCCTGAAATGGAAATTGAAGGAGCTACATTTACTGTTCCTAAAATCGGGGATAAGAAACACCTGATTGAGCTCTCGCTGAAAAATGCCTTTTATTATCGCAGGGAGAAGCTTAACCAACTGGATAAGCTTAATCCGGAACACCGCACAGAAAGAATTTTAACCCAGATGATGAAAGATTTGCGCTTAAAGCAATTACCGGTTCATATAGAATGTTTCGACAATTCAAATTTCCAGGGGGCATACCCTGTGGCAGCCATGAGTGTTTTTAAAGACGCAAAGCCATCAAAAAAAGATTACCGCCATTTCAATATTAAAACCGTTGAAGGCCCCGATGACTTTGCTTCGATGGAAGAAGTCATTTCCCGCAGGTATAAGCGCATGCTCGATGAAAAACAATCGCTCCCCCAGCTTATTATTATTGACGGGGGCAAAGGGCAGCTAAGCAGTGCCGTTAGCAGCCTCAAAAAATTAAACCTTACGGGAAAGATAGCTGTTATTGGAATTGCGAAAAAGCTCGAAGAAATTTATTATCCTAACGATTCCATTCCCCTCTACCTCGATAAAAAAGGCGAAACTTTAAAAATTATTCAACACCTGCGTGATGAGGTTCACCGTTTCGGCATCACGCATCATCGCAAAAGAAGAAACAAAGGGGTTATCAAAACCGAGCTGGCGCAGATTAAAGGAATTGGTGAGGCAACCGCCAGGGCTTTATTGAAACATTTTAAATCGGTAAAAAAAATCCGTGAAGCCGGTGAAGATGAATTGAAAAACGTTATCGGCAAGTCAAAAGCAAAAATGGTAATGAGCTATTTCCATTCGTAATCTTAAAGTTCACGCAAAAAAACCGCATGCCACAAAGGCGCGAAGTCACAAAGTTTCACTCCCGATAATTATCGGGACTTTGTGTTTCTTAGAGCCTTCGTGTCTTAGTGGCTTTTATTTCAACGTAAAAAGCTTCTCCTGGATCAAAGCGCTTTGGGCAACATTCGAAGCCGCGTCAGATACTGTAAGCGTAGTATTCAAAACACGGTTATCAAAAAAGGTAGTTATTATATAATCGCCTTTTGGAAGCAGGCTTAATTTCTGCAATTCAATTGCGGAATTTAAAACCGACTTTTCAAAATCCTTGCTTACAATTTTTTGTCCGTCAATATCGGTTGCATCTATTATAATGCTGTGGCTGTTGAGCTGGCTCAAATCAATAAAAACAGACCCGGTTAAATTAGCAGCGGGGTAAATGGTAATCTCTTTAACTTCTTCTTTCAGCTGAACGCCAACAATGCTGCCCAGCGTTTTGTCCTTGCCGGCTTTGTCTGTTAGTTTTAAGCGGTAGTAAATCACATTGCTGTAATAATCTTTATCGTAAAAAGAATACTTCATTATTGCTGTTGAACTTCCTGTGGCTTTCACCATTCCCACCGTTTCAAAGTTTTTTCCGTTCCACGAACGCTCAACCGAAAAATAGTTCGAATTTATTTCCGAACCCGTTTCCCAAAATAGTTTCACTTTTTGCCCGGCAAAATTCGCTGTAAAATTTTTCAGCTCAGTTTGCGCCTGTACTGCTGAGCAAATCAAAACCAGCGAAACAAAAACCGACAATTTTTTATACAACTTCAGCAGCGTTGCGTTAATTTGAATTCCCTTTTCGGAAAATCTCTTCAGCAACTCACTTTCTTTTCTCTGCGCCCCCTGCGCCTCTGCGTGAAATTCCTTTGTTTTCATGCCATCAGTATATGTCTTTGTTGTTTCCATTTTTTTTAAGAATAATCAGAAAAGGTATACTGATATCTATCAGAAAATGTTGCAAATGGGGAAAATCTTACATTTTTTCTTTCCCCTCTGTGCGAAAGCCTGTGTGCAAGCGAGAGGAGATTAAGGGGGTGTGTTATCAATCTAATGCTTAAATAATGCTTTTTACGCAGCAAATATTTTTTCCGGTTCATTTTTTTTGCCCTAATTGCGTGTTCTGATAAATAAAACGTTCTAAAACTCCAATCACATGAAAAAAAGTATCGCCATAATTATCGTATTATTCTTTTTTGCAGCAGCAAACAACAATGTTGATGCACAAAGCTGGAGCCTCACAGGAAATGCAACCACCGACCCTGCAACAAATTTTATCGGCACCACCGATTTAAAAAATTTAAAAATCCGTACCAACAATATCGTCCGCATGAATATTACCAGTGGCGGTAAAGTAGGTATTGGAAATTTTACGCCTGCTTTCAAGCTCGATGTAAAAGGCGGTAGTATCAATACCGATTCGCTTTATCGCATCGGTGGTAATGCGGTATTATCGGTAAAAGGTAATCAAAACACTTTTGTGGGGGTGGGCAGCGGTTTTTCCAATAGCACAGGATACAACAATACCGCCAATGGATATCAGGCTCTGTATTCCAACAGCACAGGTCACGATAATACGGCTAATGGCTTATTCGCTCTCTATTCTAATACTACAGGTATTGAAAATACTGCAATTGGCGTGGCTGCACTGCGTTATAATACCACAGGATTTTTTAATACATCGATTGGAACAATGTCGCTTAATAACAATACTACGGCTTCAGGTAATACCGCCATTGGATTTCAATCGCTTTTTTCTGACTCCACGGGATATGGGAACACGGCTAATGGTGTAACCGCTCTCTTTTACAACACTACTGGATATTTCAATACTGCCAGCGGATGGGGTGCGCTTTTTAATAATAAAACTGGTTACACAAACACAGCTATGGGCTATGGCGCTGATATGAATGGGAACGCCTACTTTAACTCTTCCTGCTTTGGGAATTTTGCCACAATAAGCGCTTCCAACCAAGTTCGTATAGGTAATATCAGTGTTTCAAGTATTGGAGGCTATGAAAATTGGACAGACATTTCAGACGGCAGGTTTAAAAAAAATGTAACAGAAAATATTTCCGGTTTGAAATTTATCAGGCGGCTTCGTCCGGTCACTTATACTCTTGATGCAAAAGGCATAAATAATTTTCTCCGTCCTGATACAAAACAAAAGGATGAGCAGGGAATATTGGAAAAGGAAAAAATTGTTTATTCAGGTTTCATTGCTCAGGAAGTAGAAAAAGCAGCTAAAGAAGTTGGTTACGATTTCAGCGGAGTGGATGCCCCAAAAAATGAAAGGGATTTATATGGGTTACGATATGCTGAGTTTGTAGTCCCCCTCGTAAAAGCCGTACAGGAACTTGATAAAACAAACACCGAATTAAAAATACAGAATGAAGATTTGAAAAGAGAAATCGTAGCAATAAAAAATCTTTTAGCCGAAGCCGGAGTTTTAAAATCGTCTTCAACAGGCTCTGATGCCGGGAATAGCATTTCCATTTATCCCAACCCCGCTTCCGAAAAAATAACTTTCGAATTCACATTAAACAAAAAATATAAAAATGCTTCGCTCGAAATTTATAACAGCGCAGGAGCCATCATGCATTCATTCCAGAATATTTCATCCGGAAAAAACATTCTCGAATTAAATACCGCATCATTATCATCCGGAAGTTATACAGTTCGCCTGCAATCGAATGAAGAAATTATCTGCACCGGAAGTTTTGTTAAAAATTAAAATATAAACCATCTTTAACCAAAAAACCCCGCATCTCCGTAGGGTTTCATTTTTTTTATGACTAAACCTTGCCCCGTATCCCGAAGTCTCGGGATAGAGCGGGGCTTTTTTATTTTCCCTACTTTTGCACGCTCTGTATCTCAATACCCGGCAGGTTACGAAGTTCCTGCTGGGTTTATTTATAAATTTTATCACAACGAAAGTAAACAAAACTAAAAACCCCGCATCACCGCGGGGTTCATTTTTTTCAAGTCCTCCCCTCCGGGGAGGATTTAGGTGGGGCTGGCTTCTCAAACCTTCCTCAACTTCACCGTCAGCCTCAGCACCTCCCCATCCTTCACCGCCAGGTTCGGTTTCAAATCCGTAGCATAAAGCGGGTGCTTCGATTCCAAAGTCAAATTTCCCTGCCCGGTTTCCTGCTGCATAAAAGTAATCACCCCTATTTTCTTCGTGCTTTTCTTCTCTAAATTTTTCTCCACTAATTTTCCAAAAACATCTTCCAGCTTCACACCCGTTATTTCATCCTCATAAGTTACCACCAGCGATTGATGCCGCACACCCGTTTCATCCTCATCAAACGCCTCTATCGCTGCATTATAAAAAATCGGCTGGCTCACTGCAAACTGTACCAGCAGTTCCCTCATTTCCTCCATCAACACTTTTAGTTTTTCCCATTCCTTCTCCAGTTCAATGTTTATAGCCTTAATCTGCGATTGCGCAGTTTTCGGCTTCGGGCTTGCCGTAACAAAAGCCCCTATGTCCAATAACAATTGCGGCACTAACGCTCCGTCTATATACCCGCCAGCCGTCAAAGCCGCAAGGTTTGAATTCGCCCTGTCATGAATAAGCTGCCAGTTATCAATCAATGTTTGTGCTTTTCCGAAACGTATCTCCGACCACGTCAAATCAACTTCACCCGCCAGCACTTCGTCATTCGTATCCTTTGCAAAAATTTTCAGCGGTCTGCATATTTGCCATGCGTTAGTAGCTGCCGTCACCCGCGCCTCATCCTTCGCTGTCGTATTTCCTCCCTGGATAGTTATCCCGTCATCCAAATCCTCCATGTCTTGTATTTTGACATCTATCGCATCCTTTTTATTTTTAACCGCAATTTTTGCGATCCATAATGGTTGAAATGCCGGTTCATCCATTTTTGCCGAGCCTGCTTTGGCTGCATTTACAGTTCTGGTGTGTTCGTCTTGCATGATGTTGATTTTTTAAATGTTAATGTTATTATTTTAGAAAAGTAGAGTTAATAACGAAAAGCCACTGTAATACTAATGACAATTTAGCAGATTTCCAAGAAATCCAAGCCCATTTTATTAACAATTTTTTAAATTATTCAAAAACAATCACTTCTACGAAACACCCCCTTCTCTTTTCACTTTCCCCGACTTTCTTTTCACTTTCCCCAGGTTACTTTTCACATTTCCCGGTTCTCTTTTCACTTTCCCTGACTTTCTTTTGACTTTCCCCGAGCCTCTTTTCGCTTTCCCTGAACTTCTTTTCTCTTTTCCCAACTAACTTTCCACTTTCCCCGAACCTCTTTTGACCTTGCCTGAGTCTCTTTTGACTTTGCCCGAACCTCTTTTCGCTTTCCTACAATCTCTTTTCAAAAACACCTGGTTCCTGTAAGGTTGCATGCCCCCATCTCTCCCCTCTGCACCTCTGTGTCTCTGCGTTCAATTATCCCTTCCTTATTTTCCCTACTTTTGCACACTCAAAAAAGGGATTAAGTTAATTAAGCGATTACCCCAATTACCTTAATCGCCCAATTACCCCAATTACCCTTTCCCCAATGAACCATATCCGCAACTTTTGCATTATTGCCCATATTGACCACGGTAAAAGCACCCTTGCCGACCGTTTGCTCGAATACACCAACACCATTGACAAGCGCCAGGCGCAAAACCAGGTTTTGGACGATATGGACCTGGAACGCGAGCGCGGCATAACCATTAAGAGCCACGCCATACAGATGGACTATGAGCTGGATGGCAAAAAGTACGTGCTCAACCTGATTGACACACCCGGGCATGTTGATTTCAGCTACGAAGTTTCGCGCTCCATTGCAGCCTGCGAAGGCGCCTTGCTGGTGGTGGATGCCGCGCAGGGCATACAGGCCCAAACTATTTCGAACCTGTACCTTGCGTTAGAAAACGACCTTACGATAATTCCTGTTCTCAATAAAATTGACCTCGAAAGCGCCAACCCCGAAGAAGTAAAAGACCAGATTGTTGATTTGGTGGGAAGCAGGCGCGATGAGATAATTCCCGCCAGCGCGAAAACCGGCCTCGGGGTTCACGATATTTTAAAAGCTATCGTGCATCGCATTCCTCCGCCAAAAGGCGATGCCGCTGCCCCGTTAAAAGCATTGATTTTCGATTCGGTTTTCAATTCCTTCCGGGGAATTATTGCCTATTATAAAGTTATTGATGGCGAGATTCGCAAAAACGATAAAGTAAAATTTTTTGCAACCAAGTCGGAATACAATGCCGATGAAGTGGGAGTTTTGCGATTGCTTAAAGAACCGCGCGATATGGTAAGTGCCGGTGATGTGGGATATATTATTTCGGGAATCAAAGAAGCCAAAGAAGTAAAAGTGGGCGATACCATTACGCATATACACCGCCCGTGCCTTGCCGCCATAGAAGGTTTTGAAGATGTAAAGCCCATGGTGTTTGCCGGCATTTACCCGGTTGACACCGATGATTACGAAGAGTTGCGCGATGCAATGGGCAAGCTGCAATTGAACGATGCTTCGCTGGTGTTCGAACCCGAATCATCGGCTGCGCTCGGTTTTGGTTTCCGCTGCGGTTTTCTCGGCATGCTCCACATGGAAATTATACAGGAGCGTTTGGAGCGGGAGTTTAATATGACCGTTATTACAACGGTTCCTAACGTATCGTATAAGGCATATTTAACTAACGGTGAGATTCTTGATATTCATAATCCCAGCGATATGCCTGATCCGGCAAGGCTCGATGCCATCGAGGAGCCATACATCCGCGCGCAGGTAATCACCAAATCGGAATACACGGGCGCCATTATGACGCTTTGCATAGGCAAGCGCGGCAACATTGTAAACCAAAGTTACCTCACCACCGACCGTGTTGAGCTTGCTTTCGAAATGCCACTGGCTGAAATTGTTTTTGATTTTTACGATAAGCTAAAAACCATTTCAAAGGGATATGCCTCCTTCGATTATCATCCACTCCAATACCGCAAGAGCGATTTGGTTAAGCTTGACATCCGCCTGAACAGCGAACCTGTTGATGCGTTGAGCGCCCTTATCCATCGCGATCATGCTTATTCTTTTGGCAGAAAGATTTGTGAAAAGCTGAAAGAACTTTTAACGCGCCAGCAATTTGAAATTATTATCCAGGCTTCTATCGGTGCAAAAATTATTGCCCGCGAAACTGTAAAGGCATTGCGCAAAGATGTTACTGCAAAATGTTACGGTGGCGATATATCGCGAAAAAGAAAACTTTTAGAGAAACAAAAGGAAGGAAAGAAAAAGATGAAGCAGGTGGGCAGTGTCGAAATCCCACAGCAGGCTTTTCTTGCGGTGCTGAAGCTGGATTGATAAATTTTTAAACGCAGAGATGCGGAGTCGCAGAAAAAAGACAAACAAAGCAGAAATGAATAAAAGTGTATATTTTGTTCTGGTTCTTTTCTTTTTCCCGATTTCATTCCTTTTTTCGCAGGATACATCTTATGCCCGTTACATTATTGATACGCTTACTTCTCCAGCCATGCATGGGCGAGGTTATGTTAGCAAAGGAGATAAAATAGCTGCAACTTTTCTTGCAAATGAATTTCAAAAGTTGAATCTGCAAAAAGTAAATGCTGAGCAAAAAGATTATTTTCAGAAATTCAGTTTCCCGGTAAATACTTTTCCTAAAGAAATTAAAGTTTCCATTGACGGGCATGAATTAAAGCCGGGTGTTGATTTTATTGTTGATGCAAATTCGTCAAAGGCAAAAGGAGCTTATGAATTGCTCTACATTCAATCCGCCAACCTGAGAGGTTCGCTCGACACATTAAAAAACAAATTTATTGTAATTGATAAAAGCACAGCAAAAACAGATCTCGAAAAAACTGCAATGGATTTATGGATTACCGATCCGCATGGCGCGAAAGGTGTTGTGATCATTGAAGAAAAAAAACTGACATGGTCGGTTGCCCGAAAAAAATATAAATACCCTGTTATCCGCATCCTGAAGCATGCTATAAAAGACGATGCTAAAACAATTTCCGTAAAAATTGATGAGAAGTTTTGCAAAAAACATAAGACGCAAAATGTGGTTGGGATGGTAAAAGGAACGACCATGCCAGATTCCTTTATTGTCTTCACTGCCCACTACGATCACCTCGGAAGAATGGGGAAAGCAACATATTTTCCCGGAGCAAATGACAATGCAAGCGGCATCAGCATGCTGCTTAATCTTGCTAAACACTATTCTAAGCATCCGCAGAAATATTCCATCCTGTTTATTGCTTTTGCGGGAGAAGAGGCGGGATTAGTTGGCTCGGAATATTTTGTGAAGCAACCATTGATCCCCTTAAAACAAATTAAATTTCTGCTCAACATGGATTTGCTCGGAACCGGTGATGATGGATTGATGGTGGTGAATGGCGATGTGTATAAAGATTTGTTTTCTAAAATGGAAAACATCAACAATCAAAAGCAATATGTAAAAACGTTGCAAAAGCGCGGTAAAGCCCGCAACAGTGATCATTACTGGTTCAGTGAAAATGAAGTTCCCTGTTTTTTTATTTATACGCTCGGTGGCATTACCGCTTATCATGATGTTTTTGACAAAGCCGAAACGCTTCCGCTGACTGATTACGAAGATGTATTTCGATTGGTGACAGATTTTGTCAGCGAACTGAAATGAATTTTCTCGCCCATCTTTATTTATCAGGCGATGATGAAAATATCATGATCGGAAATTTCATTGGTGATCATATAAGAGGAAATAATTTTTTGAACTACAATGAAGGAATTATCAAAGGGATTAAACTTCATCGGCTGATTGATGCATTTACCGACTCACATCCGTTAGTTGAAGCGGGCAAAAAAAGATTGCGCCCGTATTTTCATAAATATTCGCCTGTAATTACCGATGTTTTTTACGACCATTTTCTTGCAAAGAATTGGCAATTGCATCATCAGCAACCATTAGAATTGTTTGTAGCGAACGTTTATTCATTACTCAAAAAAAATGAAAATGTTCTTCCGTTAAAAACAAATCATATGTTGACCTATATGATTCCCAATAACTGGCTGGTAGCCTACTCATCACTGGAAGGAATAAACAAAGCACTAACAGGAATGGCACGCAGAACCTCTTTTAATTCAGGAATGGATAAAGCAACAATGCATCTTCAAAAGGATTATTTACTTTATGAAAAAGAATTTGAAATTTTCTTTGATGAACTGAAAAGGTATTGCTCAGTGCAAAAGTCTAATCTCGAAAAGCAGATTTTAAATTTATAAAATCTTTGCTACAAAATATTCCCTGTTCATCCTCGCAATGTTTTCCACCGAAATTAATTTAGGACATTCCGCTTCGCAGGCGTAGGTGTTGGTACAATTTCCAAAACCTTCTTCATCCATTTGCGCAACCATTTTTTCCACCCGTTGCTTTGCTTCCGGTTTTCCCTGAGGCAACAAAGCAAGCTGTGAAACTTTTGCTGAAACGAAAAGCATTGCTGAGGAGTTTTTACATGCTGCAACACAAGCTCCGCACCCGATACACGCAGCAGCACTGAATGCTTCATCGGCATCTGGTTTTGGAATCAAAATGGCATTTCCATCCTGCGCACTGCCGGTATTAACGGAAACAAATCCCCCTGCCGACATAATCCTGTCAAACGAACTTCTGTCAACAACCAAATCTTTTATCACAGGAAAAGCCGCGGCTCTCCAGGGTTCCACAACAATAGTATCTCCATCATTAAATGATCGCATGTGTAGTTGACAGGTAGTAACTCCCCTAAGCGGTCCATGTGGGCGACCATTAATATACATGCTGCATGTACCGCAAATTCCTTCACGGCAATCATGGTCAAATGCAATAGGTTCTTCGCCTTTCGAAATTAATTCTTCATTGAGCACATCAAACATTTCAAGAAAAGACATATCAGGCGAAATATTTTTAACCGGGTAAATTTTTAATTCCCCTTTGGCATCTTTACTTTTCTGCCTCCAAATCTTTAATGTGAGGTTCATGTTTCCGCTCATAAGTAAGATTATTTATAACTGCGTTGTGCTATTTTAATATTCTCAAATTTTAATTCCTCCATGTGAATTTCATACGTATTATTCCCTTTGTTTTCCCATGCGGCAACGTATGCAAAACTCTCATCGCTCCTCATAGCTTCGCCCTCTCCAGTTTGGAACTCTTCGCGAAAATGTCCTCCGCAACTTTCGTTTCTTTGCAATGCATCTAAACACATTAATTCTCCCAATTCAAGAAAATCGGCAACACGTCCAGCCTTTTCCAATTCAGGATTAAATTCATTTTGTGAGCCGGGAATTCGCACATCTTTCCAGAAATCATTTCTAAGATTTTTTATTTCTTCAATAGCTTCTTTCAATCCTTTTTCATTTCGTGCCATCCCGCATTTGTCCCACATAATTTTTCCAAGGCGCTTGTGAAAATGGTCAACAGATTTTGTTCCGTTCACATTCATCAGTCTGTCTAAATTTCCCTGAACATTTTTTTCTGCAGAAGCAAATGCTTCGCTATCAGTGGGAATTGCTTTTGTTTTAATTTCATTCGAAAGGTATGCACCGATAGTATAAGGAATTACAAAGTATCCGTCAGCTAATCCCTGCATAAGCGCAGATGCCCCCAAACGATTTGCACCGTGGTCGGAAAAATTTGCTTCGCCAAGTGAATATAAACCCGGAACATTTGTCATCAGGTTATAATCCACCCACAAGCCTCCCATTGTATAATGAACCGCAGGGTAAATGCGCATTGGTGTCTCATATGGATTTTCGCCTGTGATTTGTTTATACATATCAAACAGGTTTCCATACTTTTCTGTTATCACCTGTTTTCCTAATTCATTAATTTGCGCTTCGCTTGCATTGTGAAGATTTTTTTTTGTGGCCTCAACAGTTCCATAGCGTTTCATGTTAGCAGTGAAATCGAGATACACCGCCATCTTTGAATTTCCAACTCCGAATCCTGCATCACATCTTTCTTTCGCTGCACGTGACGCTACATCACGCGGAACAAGGTTTCCAAAAGCAGGGTATCTTCTCTCTAAATAATAATCACGTTCTTCTTCAGGAATTTCCAATGGCTTTCTCGAATCACCTTTTTGTTTCGGCACCCATATTCTTCCATCATTTCTTAAACTTTCACTCATTAATGTAAGTTTGCTTTGATGGTCGCCACTAACGGGTATGCAGGTAGGATGAATTTGAGTATAGCATGGGTTTCCGAAAAAAGCACCTTTCTTATTTGCTTTCCAGATGGCAGTTACATTACAGCCCATTGCATTGGTTGAAAGATAAAATACGTTTCCATAACCACCGGTGCAAAGCAAGACTGCATGTCCGAAATGTCTTTCCAATTTTCCTGAAATCAAATCCCGCGCAATAATTCCGCGGCATTTTCCATCAATCAAGACTATGTCCAACATTTCATGACGCGCATACATTTTCACACTTCCCATTCCGACTTGTCTTTCCAAAGCAGAGTATGCGCCAAGCAAAAGTTGCTGACCGGTTTGACCCGCTGCGTAAAAGGTTCTTTGCACCTGTGTTCCTCCAAATGAACGGTTGCTTAAATATCCACCATATTCACGAGCAAACGGAACTCCCTGTGCAACACATTGGTCAATGATATTCCCGCTCACTTCTGCCAAACGATATACGTTAGCTTCGCGCGCACGGTAATCGCCTCCTTTTATTGTGTCATAAAATAAACGGTAAACACTGTCGCCATCGTTCTGATAATTTTTTGATGCATTAATTCCACCTTGTGCCGCAATACTGTGCGCACGCCTTGGCGAATCCTGGAAACAAAAACATTTTACTTTATATCCTAACTCGGCAAGAGATGCAGCTGCTGCAGCTCCTGCCAACCCTGAACCCACAACAATAATCTCGAGATTTCTTTTGTTGGCAGGATTAACTAAAGGAGCGGTAGATTTATATTTTGTCCACTTTTGGTCTAACGGTCCTTCGGGAATCTTCGAATCTAAAACTGACATCAGTAAAAAATATTTTCAGGTTAATGAACAATTTTAAAGTGTATTGCAATCGGCATCATGGCAAATACAATCGGAACAATTATGGAAAACCAAATGCCGATTGTTTTAATTAATGGAGTGTATGTTTTATGATTCAAACCCAATGACTGAAATGCTGATTGAAATCCATGCAACAAATGATAGGCAAGCGAAACCATTCCTGCCACATACAACAAAACAATAAAAGGGTTTTCAAAAACTTCTTTCATTTCTTCGAATAAAGTCTCTTCTCCGCTGGTGATGTGATCGGTAAAGCGGCTTACTACCCAAAAGTGTTTTAAATGAATAATGAGGAACATTAAAATTAAAGTTCCCAATAATCCCATCCAGCGCGAATACCATGTGCTGTTTGCCTTTGCATTTTCAACTGTATATTTAACAGGCCGGGCTTTTTGATTTTGCAAAGTAAGAAACAAAGCCTGCACAATATGCCAGATGATTCCGGCAAACAAAACAATTTCCATTGTACGGATAATGATATTAGCTCCCATAAATTCGGCAACTTCGTTAAATGTTTTTCCTCCGTCATTTAAAAAAATCAATGAATTAACACCGCAGTGGACTATTAAAAAAGAAATGAGAAATAACCCGGTTATTCCCATTGCAAATTTTTTACCGATTGATGAATTCAGAATATTGGCTGCCGTTGACATATTTTAATTAAAAGCCGGACAAATTTAATTGATTAATTGTAAACTTATTGAAAAATTCAAAATGATATTTATCAATAAACAATTTAACCCTTTGCCAGGTGGTTATTCACTTTAACGGTTGAAAAGTTTTAATGAGGCAATGATTTATTTGTTTTGGCTGTTTAATAATTCAAATACCTTCACCGCCATAAACTTTAAAAACCTAAACATCATGAACACAAAACTACTTATTGCTACAATTGTTGGAGCTATTGCTTCGTTTTTGCTTGGCTGGCTGGTTTACGGAACATTGTTGATGGATTTTTGGAAGACCAATACCACCATTTACGAAGGTCTTAGCGTTGATCCGCCCCGTTTGTGGGCAATTTTTCTTGGGGGGCTTTGCTATTGTTTCCTGCTTGCCTGGATTTTTGACAAATGGTCGAACACACGCGATTTTAAAGGGGGGTTTATTAATGGTATGATCATTAGCTTGCCGATTATGCTATGGACATGGCTCGGTTATTATGCTTTTTTAAACCTATATACATCTACCTTAATGATTACGGATATTATTGTTGGCACCTTATTTAATGGGGTTGTGGCTGGTATTATTGCCGCAATGTTAGGTAGAGGTAAAACGGCTGCTGCCTAACTAATATTTCAATAATTTTATTGAAGCATTGCTTTCTTTCCAATTATTGGCGGAAAGAGAACAATGCTTTTTTATTAACTTTGAACGTTGAACCTTAAATTTTGAACTCCTATGAAATATCCCGCTATTCCAAAAAATCTTTTTGTTGAGAACAGAAAAAAATACGCTGCACTTCTCAAACCAAAATCAATTGCCATTTTTAATGCCAATGATGAAATGCCGCGCAATGGCGATGGCACTTTTAAATTCCGCCAGAATTCCGATTTGTTTTGGCTTACGGGAATTGACCAGGAGCAAACTGTTTTGATTTTGTTTCCCGATTCGCCACTTCCACAGTACAAAGAAATTTTATTTCTCCGCGCAACCAACGAAAAGATTGCTATTTGGGAAGGGCATAAATACACTATTGAAGAAGCGCGTGCGCAATCAGGAATTCAAATGGTGCTATGGCTGGAAGAATTCAATATGGTTGCACCCATGCTGATGAATCATGCGCAAAATGTGTATTTCAATATTAATGAGAACGACCGTTATTCAAACCCGGTTCCCTACCATGATTTGCGCTTTGCCAATGATTGGAAACAAAAATATCCATCACACACATATGAAAGAAGCGGGCCTTTGATGGCGCAACTGCGGGCAGTTAAATCGGAAGAAGAAACTAAACAAATGCAGATTGCATGCGACATTACCGAAAAAGCTTTCCGCAGGGTGTTGAATTTCGTAAAACCCGGTGTGATGGAATATGAAATTGAAGCCGAAGTTATTCATGAGTTTATACGCAACCGCGCCACCGACCATGCTTATTATCCCATTATCGCATCGGGGTACAGCGCGTGTGTGTTGCATTACAATGATAATAACAGGGAGTGCAAAGACGGGGATGTGATACTGATGGATTTTGGATGCGAATACGCAAATTATGCAGCTGATTTAACACGGAGCATCCCGGTAAACGGAAAATTTACTCCGCGCCAGCTCGATGTGTATAA
>JBIOHJ010000006.1:0-44151 GCA_044448905.1 Bacteroidia bacterium
AACCCATCGCGGAACCCATTTTTTAAATAATGGCATGATAAATAATTACGTCTACTTGCTTAAATAAACTGAGACATTCATTCCGGGTTTCAGCAGCTTTAATTCGTTTTTATCTGAAGTAAAATCAATGCGAACCGGAACCCTCTGAATGATCTTAACAAAATTTCCTGTTGAATTATCCGGAGGTATCATGGAAAATTTTGCACCGGTTGCAGGAGAAAAGGAGCTTATCGTTCCTTCAAGAGTTTTATCTTCAAATGCATCCACTTTAATTCTTACTTTTTTACCAATCGAAAGCTCTTCCATTTGTATTTCTTTAAAGTTGGCAGTAACCCAAACATCATTACTCGACACAAGTGAGACTAAACTTTGCCCTGCATTTACAAATTGACCTTCCTGAATAGTCCGTTCGCCACACTCACCATCAAACGGAGCAGTGATTGTACAATACGAAAGCTGGAGGCGCGCGAAATCAAGGTCAGCCGCTTTTCTTTTGATGTTGGCTTTTAATGTTTCAAGATTTTTCAATATCTGTTCAGCATTTAGTCTTGCTGCTGTTTGCTGTTTCTGCACCGCTTCATAATTTGCTGATGCACTTTCTTTCGATGCAGTCATTCCATCGAAATTATTTCGCGTTACGGCAGAATCTTTAAACATGTTTTCATACCTGTAATAGTCTTTATCCGCTTTGGTGAAACTTGCTTTGGCTGCTCCAATGCTTGCCAGTTGCGCTTCGCTGTTTGCAAGGGCAACTTTGTAAGCAACCTCCTGAACAGCCAGAGCCGCTTCGGCATTTTCGAGATCAGCTTCCGCCTGTTTTGTTTTTATTAAAAATTCATCCTGTACAAGCATCACCAGCGTATCACTCTTTTTTACATTTTGATTTGCCCGAAAACGTATTTCCTTAATATAACTCTGCACTCTTGATGCCACGTTATTTATGTATCCGTCAATCTGTGCATTGTCAGTAAAATTTTCTCCTCTTAAATTAAATAATAAGCTTGCAGCCCATAGTATTCCGGCTCCAATGATGATAATGGAAATGATGGAAAGTATCTTGTTTTTTGATTTGCCGGTATCGTTGCTTTCCGCGGAAGGAGGGGTTGTCATTTATAAAAATTTATTTCTGTTTCAAAGTTTTCCAATTGCTTTCAGCAATTTATAATATTCTTTGCGTGTTTGAACTTGTCCTTTTATCAGGTTTAAACGCGCCTCGCTATATTCCAGCTCGGCATCAACCATATCAGATATCAATGCAAGATCGTTATAATAACGGCTCTGTATGATCTTGTAGTTTATTTCGGCATACTGAATTTGCTTTTTGTAAATTTCAAGCGACTGCCGCTGCAGTTCATATTCTGAAAATTGTGTCTTCACTTCGTCACTCAATGTAGTTAGTAAATCATTTATTTTTTCTTCTTCGAGTTGTACCGCTAATTCTGCAGATGATTTTTGATGATTTGTTTTATAAAGACTTGCTATATTGTAATTAATTCCGGCTCCGATGGTAACAAAACTTAAAAAGTTCCCTTCAGGTGGAAATGTGCCCGGCACAGGATTTTGCAATCCGTATAATCCGATTCCATTTATAGTAGGATAGTAATTGCCTTTAACTAAACTTAGCGTATTTTCCGACAGCTCTTTATTTGTTTTCGCAATTTGAAATTCAGGGCGGTTGTTAAAAGCTGCCAAGAGGCAATCCTCAAAAACGAATAACGTATCAGAGGAGTAATTAACACTTGTATCAACCTGAATTACTACATTTTCGGGTAAACCTAACAGCAAAGTCAAAAAATAATTTGTAGAAGAAGCATTGCTTACAGTACGTAATAATTTTAATTCGAAGTCTGATTTTTGTAATTCACTCCGGCTAACATCGTTCTTAACCACTTGACCGTTTATAAATTTTGAACGAAGTGTTTTTAACCGCAGCTCAATTTGATTAATGGTCTGGAAAGTGATATCGTAATCTTTTAACTGTGAAAATAATTTCAGGTATTCATTAATGACAGTAATTTTAATTTCGGAAGTTGTTTTTACCACTAACGATTCAGCGATTTTCTTTTGGAGCACTTCGCGTTTAATGGAATTATCAATTCTGTTTCCTGCATAAATCACTTCCGAAACCATTAAGCTTCCGCTTAACTGATAAGGTGTATAATCAATCTTTTCAGGATCCCCGAAAGGCGTTGTATTGTATAATGTAGGATCATTAATCAGGTAACCGTCCAATCCTAAATTAATATCAGGAAGCTTATTCGTTTTTTTTTGCCTGACATTTTCATCAGCAATTTCGATTTCCAGATTCGCGGCTTTTAATTTATTACTGCAATCTATTCCCATTTCAATTGCCTGTTGTAAAGTTAACGGAACAATAGAATCTCCTTTTACAGGCTGTGCATACGATTTAAATTCAAAAAAAATCATTACAACGCACATCCAAAAGAAAAACAAAAATGAACAGGATGTGATGTAAATTCTCTTAAACATAAGTGTTAAGCATTAATGCTTTAAGATAAGGGTATAATCTATTTCCAAATCTATTGTTCATCATTCATCTCACCTGTTTTTCTTTTTTATCAGCAAGATAAAACTTTGCCAATCATTATTTAAAGCGAACAACATCTGCTTGCCAGTTAAAATTTTGAGTGGATATAGTCAGGATGCGTTAGTTGATGAAAATAATCTGACAGGAATTTTTTGTCAGATTATTCTGTAAAGGAAACCAATTTTTTTCAAATTTCACACACCCGGAACGTATGGGTCTTGATGCAGGAAATTCAAAATAAAATAACAATGGTATTTTTTTATACATTTGGGTACTCGTAAACTTCATATCTATGTTCAAAGAAACCCAAAGTAAAATCATAACACTTTTTATTTCCTCATTGATAATTATTTCATGCAGTAGTAAGCAAAATAAAGTTGAAGTTGTACCCGATGTAAATGTTGTTTCTGCTGTGCAGCGTACACTGCCTGTTTATTCCGAGTTTGTCGGACAAACCTATGGACAAAGTGATATTGAAATTCAACCCCGTGTTGAAGGATGGATTACAGCCATGAGCTTTAAAGAAGGTGATAAAGTAAAAGAAGGACAGTTGCTTTACACGATTGATGAAATTCAGTTGCGTAATAAGCTTGCATCTGCACAGGCAGGGGTTGCCGAAGCAGAAGTATTACTTGCTAAAGCAAAAGCTGATTTGGATCGTGTTGAACCGCTTGCAAAAATGCATGCATTAAGTCAGCGTGACCTGGATGCAGCAAAAGCATCTTACGATGCAGAAGCGCAAAAGCTCGAAAGTGCAAAAGCCATGCTGAACAATGCACAGGTTGAACTGGGTTATACTCATATCACTGCTCCTATATCCGGTGTAATTGGTGTTTCTAAAGTTCAGGTAGGAGATTATGTAAGCCGCAGCATTGGTAAAAATGTAATCAATACTATTTCTGCAATTGGCGCGATGCGCGTACGTTTTTCCATCCCTGAAAATCAATACCTCGATTTTAAAAAGAAAGCAGAACAAGGTGTTAAGAAAGAGGATGTAGTAGTGGAAATGCTGTTGGGTGATGGAACACTATTTCCTGAAAAAGGAAAGATTGATTTTGCCGACCGTACTATTGATCCCGAAACAGGAAGCTTATTGGTGCAGGCCGTTTTTCAAAATTCTAACGGTGTGCTTAAACCCGGCCAGTATGCAAAAATCCGTTTCGTAACCGATAAGTTAACCGATGCAGTGATAGTTCCGCAGCAAGCCATCAATCAGTTGCAAAGCATCTACCAGGTTTTTGTGGTTGAAAATAGCAAAGTGATTCCACGTCCTGTAGAAGTCGGAATGCGTGTGGGTAGCAATTGGGTAATCACTAAAGGATTAAAGGCAGGCGAAAAAGTAGCCATGATTGGTAATGCAATTGTAAAACCTGAAATGACTGTAAAACCTGTTGAAATGAATTGGGATTATGATTCAACATTAGTTAAATAAATTCACTTTTATCCTGATAATTACTCCATTTTAATTCATTTAAAAAAATATATATGAGTGAATTTTTTATCAACCGGCCCATCTTCGCCATGGTGCTTTCCATCCTGATGATTATTTTGGGATTGCTTGTATTGCAGGGCATACCTATTTCGCAATATCCCGAAATTACTCCACCTATGGTAAAGGTTACTGCCAACTACAGCGGTGCCAATGCCGTTAATATGGAGCAAACTGTTGCTACTCCTCTAGAGCAGCAGGTGAATGGTGTGGAGCAAATGATTTACATGCGAAGCATTAACACTAACGATGGTGCAACAACATTAGAAGTTTCATTTGAAGTTGGAACCAACCTTGATAATGCCAACATGCTTACACAAAACCGGGTATCGCAGGCCAATCCGTTTTTACCTCCTGAAGTGAAAGAGTTAGGTGTGACAACAAAGAAGTCATTAACTTTTCCTTTGATGCTTGTTTCGCTTAACTCACCAAATAAAACCTATGATGCTAAATTTATTAACAACTATGCCTTTATCAACGTTGTTGATCATTTAAAACGTATCAATGGAGTAGGTGATGTATTCGTATTCGGAGGTTCTGAATACAGTATGCGTATTTGGTTGAAGCCCGATTTACTGGCTCGTTACGATTTAACCGTTCAGGATGTTTCCAATGCATTGAAAGAACAAAATATTATTAAAACAGGCGGAAGCTTTGGTGCCGAACCTGCCGTTCCCGGAACGCAAAATACTTACGTTGCTCAATTGCAATCGCGTTTGATCACTGAAAAAGAATTCGGAAAGATCATTTTGAAATCAAATGCAAATGGCGCTTTGGTTTACTTAAGTGATGTGGCACGTGTTGAATTGGGAACTGAAGATTATAAAATGACCAGCCGCTTAAACAGTTCGCCTGCCGCCACTATTGCTGTTTACCAAATACCCGGCACTAACGCTTTGGATGTTGCTGCAAAAATCAAAGCAAAGATGGATGAACTTGAACAAAGGTTTCCTCCTGATATTAAAAAAGAATATGCCCTCGATACAACACTTGCCGTTAGTGAGGGTATCAGCGAAATTGTTCACACACTTTTTGAAGCAGTAATACTTGTAATACTTGTAGTATTTTTATTTCTGCAGGATTGGCGCGCTACATTAATTCCATTGCTTACGGTTCCGGTGTCTTTGATAGGAACATTCATGGTGTTCCCGCTTTTAGGATTTTCAGTAAATGTGTTGTCATTACTTGGATTAGTGCTTGCCATCGGGCTTGTGGTGGACGATGCCATTGTGGTCGTTGAGGCCGTAATGCATCATATCGAAAAAGGACTTGAACCAAAGGAAGCCACACGAAAAGCTATGAAAGAAGTGGGTGGACCGGTTGTTGCTATAGCCGTTATTCTTGCTGCAGTATTTATTCCAGTTGCGATGACGGGCGGTATAACGGGAAGGCTGTATCAGCAGTTTGCTATCACCATTGCCATCTCCGTTGCATTCTCTGCATTCAATGCTTTGACATTAAGTCCTGCACTTGCATCACTTTTATTAAAACCAAAAAAAGAAAGTAAAGGATTGCTTGCACGTTTCTTTGCAGCATTCAATCGCATGTTCGACAGGTTTACAAATGGCTATGTAAAAACTGCAAGCTTCTTTGCACGAAAACTATTAATTACCGGCTTAATACTCGGAGGTATTGTTGCACTTACAGCATTGTTAGGAAAGAAAATTCCTTCAGGATTTGTTCCTGAAGAAGACCAGGGGTATTTTATGATTGCAGTGCAATTGCCCGATGCGGCTTCATTACAGCGTACAGATGCAGTAACGAGGAAAGTGGAAGCCATTCTTAAAAAAATTCCTGAAATTGAATTAGTCACTACAGTTAACGGAAACAATTTGCTGACCAATACAGTGTCTCCAAATTCAGCTACATTTTTTATTTCACTTAAAGAGTGGAAAGAGCGTAAGAAAACAGCTAATCAGCTTACCCAGGAAATTAATGCTATTTGCATGAAGAGCATTACGGAAGCAACTGTAATAGCGGTTGGTCCTCCACCTATTATTGGTCTGGGTAACGGTGCGGGTTTCTCTATGTATCTCCAGGATTTGGGTGGAGGTTCTCCACAATACCTTGCGCAACAATCACAGAAATTTATTGCAGAGGCAAGCAAGCGTCCGGAAATTGGAAAGATTTATACAATGTACCGTGCTAACGTTCCTCAAAAAGCAATCATAGTTGATAAAGATAAAGTGCAGAAATTAGGAATGAGCCTGGATGCAGTAAATCAAACAATATCTGTTTTGATGGGTTCATCATTCATCAACAACTTCAATCAGTTCGGACGGCAGTATAAAACTTATTTGATGGCTGATGATAGTTATCGCATGCGACCGGAGGATTTAGCCCAGTACTATGCGAAGGATAAAAACAGCAACATGGTTCCTTTAAGTACACTGGTCACTGTAAAAGATACAGTTGGTCCCCAATACACCAATCACTTTAATATTTATCGTTCAGCGGAGTTGAGCGGAATACCCGCACCGGGTTACAGTTCGGCACAGGCATTAAATGCGCTTGAAGAAACAGCAAAAAAAGTTTTACCTGCTGATGTTGGTTATTCATGGAGCAACATTTCTTACCAGGAAAAGGCTGCTGCAGGAAAAGGAGCATCTGTATTCGGGATGGCATTATTGTTTGTATTCTTAATTCTTGCAGCGCAATATGAAAGCTGGAAATTGCCTTTCAGCGTTTTACTTGGAACACCGTGGGCGGTGATGGCTGCATTTCTCGGATTGTTTATTGCCGGTCTATCTTCTTTGAGTTATGTAAATAATGTGTTTGCACAAATCGGGTTAGTAATGTTGATTGGATTGAATGCCAAAAATGCCATCCTGATTGTTGAATTTGCCAAGATGAAAAAAGATGCCGGTGAAGATGCCTTTACTTCTGCAATTGACGGAGCCAAGCTTCGTTTTCGTCCCATCTTAATGACCTCACTTGCGTTTATTCTCGGAGTAATTCCATTGCTTACGGCATGGGGAGCAGGTGCCGAAGCGCGGAAGGTTATGGGTATGTCGGTATTCAGCGGAATGATAGGTGCAACCATTATTGGTGTGATATTAATTCCGGCATTCTATGTTATGATTGAAGGAGGAAAAAAGAAAAAGAAAAACCCTGATGATGCAGGTGCATCTAATTTACAAACGGAGGGAGGGCATTGATATGAAAAAGAGATTTGTAAAACTTTCAGGATTTCATCCATGGTTAGGCTCTATATCCATCAATAGTGTTTCACTTATTTTTTTACTTCTTGCTGCAGTTACGCTCAATGGATGTCTTGTTGGTGGAAGATATACTCCACAGTCTGAAGCAAATCCGATTGATACAAGTTATGCTTATCCGCATAGCGAGAAAAAAGATACACTGGAATTAGTTAAATGGTTTGACTTGTATAAGGATGAAGCATTAAACAAATTAATTAAAACGGCATTAGACAGCAATCGGAATTTAATGATTGCAGCCTCACGTGTTGAGCAAGCCCGCGAGCGTGCCGGAGTTGTGAAATCAAATTTATGGCCTTCGATTGGTTACAATGGAACTGCAGGCACTGGAAAAGTTGGAACCGATGCACAGGCTATAGGTGCTGCATTAGACGGAAACAATTTTCAAATGTACGGTGCGTTAAGCTGGGAATTGGATTTGTTCGGAAGAGTACGTCATGCCAATAAATCTGCGCAAGCTATATTTATGAGTGAAATTGAAAACCGCAATGGCATCCAGGTTGCGTTAATCGGGCAAACTGCTGAACTGTATTTTATACTTCGTGATCTTGATAATCGTTTGGCTATTGCAGAACGGACTTTAGTTTCGCGAAAAGAAAACACACGATTGATCACCGAACGTTTCAACAAAGGTTATGTACCTGAATTGGATAAATTACAAGCCGAGCAACAGGAAGCAACAGTGGAAGCAAATATTCCCGAAATCAAACGTCAGATTATTGAAACCGAAAATGCACTGCGTGTTATTATCGGGCAAAATCCCGGGCCAATAGTTCGCGGACTTGAAAACAATGCACAGGATTTAGGTCCTGAAATTCCTGCGGGAATACCTTCGGAGCTTTTATTGCGCAGACCGGATATCCGTTCGGCAGAAAAAATTGTGGAAGCACAGTTTAATAATATTGGTGTGGCAAAAGCCAATATGTTTCCTACCATTTCTTTAACGGGAATATTAGGTTTTGCTTCTCCGTCACTTAGCACCATCATTTCCGATAACGGGTTTATGGCAGCAGGGGCAGGAAGTATTTTCGGGCCGATATTTGAGTTCAGCAAAAACCGCAGCCGCAAGCGTGAACAGGAATACAGGTTGATTGAAGTTACCAAAGGATATGAACAAACAGTGCTGCAGGCATTTGCCGATGTGGACAATTCATTGTACGGTTACCGTTCCTATAATGAACAGCTTGAAATTTTAAACAGGCAGGTTGCAGCAGCTACAAAAGCACTTGAGCTGACCAATGCAAGATACGACTATGGATATACTTCATACCTCGAAGTAATTATCCAGGAAGACAATCTTTATTCAGCAGAGCTTCAGCGGTCATTTGTGTTGCAAAAGAAGCTCACTTCTGTGGTAAATCTTTACAGGAGCTTAGGCGGAGGTTGGTAAATCAATTTGCTGCTCATAAAATAATGACATCCTACAAACAGATTTTTGAAAACAATAAAAAGTGGGTTGCAGATAAATTAGCCATTGACAAAGATTATTTTGAAAAACTGGCCCGCGATCAAAATCCTGATTACCTCTACATAGGTTGTTCCGACAGCCGAGTGCCTGCCAATGAAATTATGGGATTAGAACCCGGTGAAGTTTTCGTCCACCGAAATGTTGCCAACCTCGTAATAAGCACCGATAACAATTTAAACGCGGTAATTCAATACGCGGTGGAGCAGCTCGAAGTAAAACACATTATTGTTTGCGGCCATTACGGATGCGGAGGTATCAGGGCGGCTTTAAATCCTTCTGATATGGGACAATTAAACAGTTGGCTGCAAACACTGCGCGATGTTTACCGCATTCATCAAAATGAGCTGGATGCAATACCCGCTAAGGATGAAAAATTTAACCGTCTTGTTGAATTAAATGTTGTTGAACAATGCGTAAACATTATTAAAATTGACCACGTGCAGCGCGTTTGGTATAAAACGGGTTTTCCCCAGCTTCATGCATGGGTGTACGACCTGCACAACGGGCTTTTAAAAGACCTCAACATAAATATGCAGGAATACATTTCCAAATTCAGAAAGATTTATGATTTAAAACCAAAATTATCTGCATGATCTCCTAAATTGATATAATTACCTTTGCTATCGAAATGGTATGAAAAAAATATTTTCCATAAATCTGCTCTTTGTTTTTATTCCTATTTCTCTTGCTTTAGAATATTTCAAAGCCGATGCACATGCGCTGATTTTCTTTTCAGCCGCATTAGCAATTATTCCAATTGCACGGCTTATCAGCGAAGCAACTGAAAACCTTTCGCATTACACAGGTCAATCAATTGGTGGATTGCTTAATGCTACGTTTGGAAATTTTCCTGAACTTATTATAGTGCTGATGGCATTACGTGCCGGACTTCACGAAATGGTTCTCGCTTCACTGATTGGAGCTGTTTTAGCAAACTTATTGCTTGCACTTGGGGTTTCCTTTTTTGTAGGAGGACTAAAACATCACACCCAGAGTTTCAACCCGGTAAGTTCACGAGTATATTCTTCCATGATGTTTATTGCTGTTGTGAGCATGGTTGTACCAAGTTCATTTAACCGGATGTTTGGTTCAGAGGATATTCTCCGGGAGGAGTACTTGCTAAACATTGGATTAGCTGTGATTTTGCTTATTACTTATATTTTGTATCTCGTATTTATGATAAAAACTCATCCTGATTTTTTCACAAGCAGTGAAAAAGCTGATGAAACTGAAATGCATGAAGAACATTGGAGTGTTAAACGAGCTGTGATTTCATTAATTGTAGCATCAGCACTTGCAGCCTGGATGAGCGAAGTGCTGGTTGGTTCAGCCGAAGAAACCGGCAAAGCATTAGGAATGTCAACAACATTTATCGGGATTATTATTCTTGCCATTGTAGGAGGTGCTGCCGAAAGTCTTTCAGCCATTAGCATGGCGGCAAAAAACAAAATGGATTTAACCCTCAGCATTGCTCTTGGAAGCTGTATCCAGATTTCATTAATGATTGCGCCAATAGTGGTCCTGGCAAGCTATTTTATCGGGCCCCAGCCAATGAATCTCAGTTTTGGAAAAGTTGAATTAGGAACTCTTTTTCTTGCAGTGCTCATGGGAATGATGGTAGTGGGTGATGGAAAATCAAATTGGTATAAAGGCATACAACTAATTATTATCTATTTAATTATTGCATTTATGTTTTTCTTTATGCCTCAGTAACTGATTTTATTTTTAAAAAACAAAATAAATTAAACTTTTTATTTTGTGAAATGGTTATTTGATATTTTAAAATTGAAGTAAAACTGTTGATCGGTAAATATAATTTTAACATGGAAACTCTTGAGCCGAAAATAAATAAAAGATTATTAAATCCGATTGATCGAATTTCCGAAATCCTGTTCGGTTTAATAATGGCACTTACTTTTACCTGTACTATAAGTATTATTGAATCGGACAGAACCGTTGTAAAAGATATGCTCATTGGTGCAATTGGCTGTAACATTGCATGGGGATTAGTAGATGCGGTAATGTATTTATTAATGACCATGACGGAAAAAGGACGCGGCCTTTCCATTTTTAATTTTGTTCGAAAAACAGACAGCAAAGAAAAAGCTCATCAATTTATTTCAGATGCGTTGCCACCGGTCATTGCTTCCGTTATACAACACAATGAGCTTGAAGAGATCAGAAAAAAGATAATAGCAATCCCCGATTCTCCACCAAAAAACAGGTTAAAATTTGAAGATTTTAAAACAGCATTTGGAATTTTTATTCTTGTATTCCTTTCTACATTTCCAATTGCGATTCCGTTTATTTTAACTAAAGAATTACAAACTGCATTGCGTGTTTCAAACGCAATAGCAATTTTAATGATGTTTATATGCGGATGGGGTTTGGGTCAATACTCAGGACGTAATCGTTTCTTTATGGGTGCGATGATGAGTTTAATCGGAGTAGCACTTGTTTTAATAACCATTTCGCTGGGCGGATAACATGCGGACCCTCATTTTATTTGGAGTACTTATTTTGTTTTCAGTTTCCGGAGTTGCTCAGCAGAATAATATTTTGTCAGCCCCTGAAGAAAGCGATTCAACGAAATCGGACTGGCAATTCGAAGGTGTCATCTATGATTATATTTTACCCAATGAAACGGACTACCTGTCACCGGTTTTTTATGCTGATTATAAATCCATTCATTTTGAAGCAAGATACAACTACGAGGATAAAAATACTGCTTCAGTTTTCGGAGGTTACCGTTTTGAAACCGGAAGTGAATTAATATTTGGTGCAACACCTATAGCTGGATTCGTTTTTGGAAATACCGATGGGGTTGCACCCGGTTTGTTAATAGATATTACGTATAAAAAATTTGATTTTTATTCCGAAAGTGAATACGTTTTTGATTTTAGCGAAAAAGAAAACAATTTTTTTTATACATGGTCCGAGTTAGCTGTATCACCATTCGAAAATTTCAGAACAGGATTCTCTGCAAGCCGGACAAGGCTTTATCAAACCGATCGTGATATCCAGCATGGAATTTTTGCTCAATATTCGTTTGGAAAACTTACAGGAGGATTACATTATTTTAATCCTTTTACTGATGACTATTTTTTAATTGCAACTATGGGATTTGAATTTTAATTTTACAATAATGAAGATTAAAATAGTTTTAATCATTCTTATTTATTTTTTTCCTACCCATGCTGTATTCGCCCAGGAAGAAACAAAAGATTTAAAGGATGTAATTGGTAAATGGAAAAAGGACACACTGAAAATTCTTTCTCCTGAGTTACAGATTGGAAAAAATTACTTGTCCATACTACCCGTTGTAGGTTATGCACCTGCAAATGGATTTTTAATTGGTGCTGCAGTGAGCATAACACGGCTTGTTGCTAAACCTCCAACAAACTTATCCTCTGGAATGCTCAACTTTCAGCTTACCTCAAAAAAACAATTCATTATCAATGCACGAAGCAAAATATATTTAGCTGAAAATAAATGGTTCCTGCAGGGAGACTGGCGAATACTTTTTTTTGCGCAGCCTACTTATGGTTTAGGGATAAACTATAATGAGGGGAATAAATTTCTTATTCATGTAAATGGGCTGGAAACAGAAGAAACTCCTGTTGAAGAACCCATGCGGTTTAATTATGTGAGGATTTATGAAGATGTAGTGCATAAAATCGGAGCAAGTAAATGGTATGCTGGTGCAGGTATTGCATTTGATTTACACTATTCTATTAGTGATCAAAAACTGAACCTTGATGCAGACACTGCTCCTTTATATATAACAAACCATTACGCCTATTCAGTTTTAAAAGGTTTTAGTACTGAAGAGTATTCTACAAACGGTTTCAATGCAAATATCCTTACTGATCATCGTGATAATATAGCTAATCCCTACAAGGGATACTATGCATCATTGTCGTTTCGTTTTAATTCTGAGCTTTTGGGCAGTTCCAAAGAAAGCACTATGCTGCTTTATGACTTGCGCTATTATTTAGGGTTAAGTAAACAGCGCCCTCGTCATGTGCTTGCATTCTGGTCGTATGGAAATTTTGTTACAGGAGGCGAGGTTCCTTATCTTGCATTGCCATCAATAGGATGGGATACCTACAATCGTTCCGGCAGAGGATACATACAAGGGCGCTACCGCGGACTAAATATGGTTTATGCCGAAGCAGAATACCGGTTTCCGATTTCAAAAAATGGATTCTGGGGAGGAGTTGCTTTTGTTAATACCACCTTTGCAAAGGGGATTGATTACAACGAGGAGACACAAGCATTTTCTGAACAGAAACTTTTTGAAAAGGCGGCCCCGGGAATGGGGGCAGGTATTCGTATGAAAATGGACAAACGTGCGCGAATAAATCTTACGGTAGATTTAGGTTATGGCACCGATAACTCAAGTGGGATTTATTTTAATTTGCAAGAAGTCTTTTAATTCAATGTCACACGACACACATTCCCTGCTCTCGAAATCATCAAGGGTGCAAGGGTGCAAATAAGACGCACAACATTTGTGGTGACACACGCATTAGTGTAAAACTTCCTCTGATTAAGTGACTGAAATGTACTTTTTGTTAAAACATATTGTGCGAATTAATATTTTGTGTTAATTTGTAAAAGAATTTATTTGTAATTAAATCATAATATCATGAAAAGAATTTATCTATCGTTTTTAATAGTGGCGATGGGCTTGCTAAGTACACGGGGATTTTCTCAAACAGATAATACTGCTGCGAAGGATACCACATTATTAGGCTTACCCGGAGATAATCTTGATCTCTATGCCGTGCTTGATCTTTTTCAAAAGTCAAAGACTATTGAAGAATTTGAAAAAAACTTGAATCTTGAAAAAACAGGAATCAATAACCTGGATTTAAATTTAGATAAAAAAGTTGATTTCATAAAAGTGGTGACAAAAAAAGATGGCGATAATTTTACCTTTATTCTCCAGGTTGATGTGGCTAAAAATGAAACCCAGGATGTTGCTGTCATTCTTGTAACAAAAGATAAAGACAAAAAAATTTCGATGCAGATTGTAGGCGACAAAGATTTGTACGGCAAAGATTATATTGTTGAACTGAAAGAATCTAAAACTCCTTCAGTTACTCCTAACCCGGGGTATACCGGCACAGATACTACTGTTGTTGTGGCTGCTCCGGCAAAAACTACTGTGGTGGTGGTCGAACAGGCACCAATCGTACAGTATGTGTATTCACCTGCTTATGTGCCCTATGCCCCGCCTTATTATTATGGATATTATCCGCCCTATTTTGCGGCATTTACAGTAATGGCAGTCGGTATGTATTGGGGCAGTCATGCTCATTACCATGGCGGTTATCACGGTGGTTATGGATATCACGGCAATACAACTGTGGTACGTAATACCAATGTTTATAATAATTATAATGGTTCCAGAAATAGTTCTAATACGGTGAACCATAATAGAGCAAATGGCAGTTATGACAGGGCTAATAACGCATCAGGGGGAACCCGCCCGTCAACCGGAGCTGGTGGCGGTACACGCCCTTCAACACAACCGTCAACTCGCCCCGGAGGAGGTAGTGGAGGAGCAAGACCATCCACTCAACCGGCAGGTGGGTCATCTTTTGGAAATGGATCAGGAAATGCACGCCCTTCAACTCAACCTTCTAATAATTTCTCAGGGTCATCCCGCCCTTCAACATCAAATAATATGAGTTCATCAGGCAACAGAGGCGGAGGTTATAATAATAGCGGAAGTTCAAGAGGCAGCGGTGGATATAGTGGTGGCGGTGGTTCAAGAGGCGGTGGTTTTAGCGGAGGGGGTGGCGGAAGAGGAGGAGGAGGAAGAGGCGGTGGTGGAAGACGATAATTAAACTTTTTGAAAGGACAAATTAATCCCCGGCAACTGATTAAGCTACCGGGGATTTTTTATGATTCTAGTTGGATTTAAATTTTAAAAACAAAAAAGGCTGTCTGAAAATACTTTTCGGACAGCCCAAATAAAAATATTCAATGCCTGATTAATCAAGCGGCATATCCGAAGCACTCATCTCTCTTACGCTAACATATTTACCGTCTCTTTTTTCAAACAGAATCATGTAATTTCCTCTGTTAAGTGTCGCATCAAGAGAGTCAACTAAATTGTAATAACCGGTTTCAACCACCTGGTTCGCGTCATTTGATACAAAAACTTCATGGGTGGTAAATGTAATCTTATTGCCTTTTGAAGAGGAGTCAATACCGGCTTTATAATATGCTATAATTGCCTCCCTGCCAACTAAAGGAGGTTTGTTCTGAGCATAGACTGTTGCATCATCAGCATAATAGCCTATGTTTTTTAATTCCCCGCTATTATACAATGCAGCAAATTCATTTTCTTTTGCCTGAATTTCATTTTTTATTTCCTCTTTATCAATTACCGGTGCTGCGGGTTCTTCATTCTTAGGACTGCAGGCGATTATTAATGACATTACACATGATAATAATGCTGCATGGATAGACTTTTTTTTCATGATTATATTGTTTTATTTTATGTGAATTTCTATAATTTTCAAAAGTAGCAAATGGATTTAATCGTATGATTTAAATCCTATCAATTAATTTGATACTTTAGCGACACAACACATTTCACACAATCTTCCCCTTTATCGCCTTCGCCACCGCTTCTGACTTAGAATGAACATGCAGCTTCTCATAAATATTTCGGATGTGTCCGCGAACAGTATCAACGCTTATAAAGCAAGCATCAGCAATCAGCTTGTAGCTCATTCCTTTTACAAGGCACGACAAAACTTCCTTTTCTCTTTCAGTAAGGTTGAAAGAATTACTTTTTGACAATCCGTTTTGAGCCTGCATCATCTTCAAAACCTTGGTTGCAATAGAAGGACTCATAGGCGCACCGCCTTCATAAGTTTCTTTTATCGCTTCTAAGATTCTTGATGGAGAAGTGTTTTTTAAAATGTAACCGGATGCACCAGCACAAATGGATTGAAATATTTTTTCGTTCTCCTCAAAAATAGTTTGCATCAAAACTTTTAGTTCAGGTTTTTTATCGCGTAAAATTTTCACACCTTCAATACCATTCATTCCCGGCATTTCAATATCCATTAAAACAACATCGGGCTTCGTATCTTCAATTTTCTCTAATAAATTACTGCAATCAGGAAAAGCCCCCACGCAGGTGTAACCATTGCTGCCTTCAATAAGTTGATTCAAACCGTTACGCAAGCTGTTGTTGTCTTCAAATATTATTACCCGAATCATTACGCTAAATTTAAAATTAGTTGAAGTGTAGTTCCTATGCCTGCTTCTGATTCAATCAAAAGGCTTGCTCCAATTTCCTTCGCCCGTTTTTTCATATTCTTTAGGCCATTTCCCAGTGAATCCTTATTTACATCAAAGCCTTTCCCGTTATCCCTGATAAACATGGTTAACATTTCCTTATTTCCTGAAATTGAAAATGATGCTTTGTTTGCCTCTGAATATTTCACCATGTTGTTAGTTGCTTCTTTGAATATCAGGTAAAGATTTTTACGAGTATCCATTGGAAGTTTCAGTCGCGAAACATTTTCATCCGCTTCAAATTCAAAGTCAATTTTCTTTGCACCAAGTAATTCATAAGCAAAACTTTTCATGCGAAGAATAATTTTTTCAAACTGATCGTTCTCCGGGTTTATGGTCCACACAATATCAGCCATTGCATCCAGCATTTTTCTTGAACTGTCACCAATCTGTTCAAGCATGGGATTGACTTCACGGCTTTGCTCTTTTACCATTTCACTGAAAATGGAAATACTGCTTAATGTGCTTCCAACATCATCATGCAAATCACTCGCAATTTTATTTCTTAACGTTTGAAGTTTCATTAACTGCTGTGTGCGGTAAGTTCTGTAACCAAGAAAAACCAAAATCAAAACCAAACCCAACCCGCTTATTAACGAATATTTCAATAATTTTTGTTTTTTAATTTCTACATCTGCCACTGCCAGTTGCTTTTCGTGCACGGCTTTTTCTGCTGCCTGCGTTTTCTCAAACTCATAATTCATTTCCTTGCGGGTGATTTCATTATTCTTCTCCTGGTTAAAAAGCGTATCCTTTATCACCATTGCTTTTTTGTAATGCTCCAGTGCGAGCTTGTATCTACCGGTGGTATCGTATAGTTGAGAGAGTGATACTTCAAATTTCCTTAAGTAATCCATGATGCCAATGCTGTCAGCAATAGCAATTGCTTTTTTCAGATACTCTTCAGCTTCTGCGAACTTTCCTGTTTTAGTATAAACAAAGCCGATGTTGCCGAGTTGTATTGCCTTTAAATAGCTACTTCCGAGTTGCTTTGCGATCTTTAATACTTTGAAATAATAGTCCAATGCTTTGGGAACATCGCCTTGTTCAGAATAAATACTTCCGATGTTGCTGAGTATGCTTGCAATTAAATCTTTATCTCCGAGTGGTTCCGCTATCTTCAATGCTTTGAAATAATAATCCAATGCTTTGGGATTATCGACTTGGTCATAATAGACATTTCCGATGTTGAGGAGGGTGTTTGCAATTCCATTTTTTCTTCCGAGTTCATCATTCGTTTTCAATGCCTTGAAATAATAATCCAGCGCTTTGGGGTAATTGCCTTGTTCGTTATAGACAGTTCCGATGTTGCTGAGGGTTATTGCAATGTGATCTTTATTTCCGAGTTCTTCATCAATTTTCAATGACTTGAAATAATAGTCCAATGCTTTGGGGTAATCACCTTGCCTTAAATAGATATTTCCGATGTTGGTGAGAGGTTTTGCAATTCTTGATTTATCGCCAAGCTCTACAGCCAATTTCAATGCCTTGAAAAAAAAATCCAGCGCTTTGGGATAATTGCCTTGTGCATCATAAACATTTCCGATGTGGGTGAGAGACTGTCCAATTCTTGATTTATCGGCAAGTTCTTCTCTTAGTGATAATGCTTTAAAATTATTTTCCAGGGAAGAAGCATAATTTCCCTTCACAAAATTAGCCCACGCAATTACGTTATAAGAATTAGCAATGTGTTTTTTGCTTGCTGTTTTTTTAGAAAGTGATAATGCCTGGTTGGCGAGTATAATAGAAGAGTCAGGGTTACTGTTGAACAGTTCCCAGCCAAGAGCGTTAAGGGCATTCACTTTGGTTGTATCCTCCTTTGCCGTTTTCAAAACATTCAACAGAGAATCAATCTTCTGTTGATTCTGCGAATAACATTTTGGCGATGCGATTGTGAAGAAAATAAAAAAACTCAAAACAAGCTTCTTTTTCATTTGAGCCCGGTTAGTAGATATTTATTCGGAAAGATACACAACATTCTCATTGACTTTTTTTATCACAGCGCAAAGAAACAAACTTCCTTTCTCTGCAGAAATAGCACAAATGTGCTGCTTTTCAACCCCCTTCTCATGCAATCAGCATATTTATGCCATTGCAGCTTCTTTCTCATTGCCATTCCTTTGTACCAGAAATTTTAAGTCTAACAATCAAAAACAAAAACAAAATGTTGAACTCAAAAAATTACAAATCAGAAAATGTGAAATCCCGATTCTTATCGGGGAAAACAATTACAACAAAAAAGCTATTGGCTTTCATCATCATGGTGATGTTTTCTTTTACATTCGTCAATGCACAGCCGTGCAATGGCAACAAAATTCGTGTTTATAAATGTTCAGGAATTTCTTTTGGATGCCACTCCAAATGTGGCTTTCCGAATAATTCATGGTTAATTTATTGTCCTTGTAATGGTCGCATAGCAAATGAACAAGCCGGTGGGGAATTATCCACGCTTGATGTTTCACCAAATCCTGTATCAGGTTCATCTGTCATTTACTTTTTCCTGGAGCAATCCCAAAATGTTTCTCTCAATATTTTTGATGTGAACGGAAGATTGGTTACAACTCTTGCCAATAAAATGTTTGAAGAAGGGGAAAATGAAATTTCATGGAACGCTGCTGATGTAAATGCAGGGATTTATTTTCTGAGAATGGAATCAGCAAGCTATTCGGAGAACCGGAAATTGATTGTGACGAAATAAAATATGAGGTCAGAGGTCAGCCCGATAATTATCGGGTTGATGTCCGACTTCCTACCTCATAAATAATGCTTACATTACACTCATCTTAATTTCTCTCCCATGAAAAAAACTTTACTCTTCCTCATTCTTAATTCTCAATTTCTAATTCCTAATTCTTTTGCCCAAACCATTTCAGGAGGAGGGTACCATTCCCTTGCCTTATGCAGCGACAGCACGGTAAGAGCTTGGGGAGACAATGGTATTGGTCAGCTTGGAAACGGAACCTTCACTACCAGCAATGTTCCGGTGCAGGTGAGCGTTCTTTCAGGTATCACTGCAATTGCAGCAGGAGCGGGCCATTCCCTTGCCCTAAAGAATGACGGAACGGTAAGGGCTTGGGGTAGTAATAGTTTTGGTCAGCTCGGAAACGGAACCATTACTCCCAGCAATGTCCCGGTACAGGTGAGCGCGATTTCAGGTATAACCGCTATTGCGGGAGGAGGGTGGCATTCGCTCGCCTTGAAGAATGACGGAACGGTCTGGGCCTGGGGAGGCAATTTTTATGGTCAGCTTGGAAACGGGACCAATACCGACAGCAATGTTCCGGTGCAGGTGAACGCTCTTTCAGGTATAACGGCAATTGCAGGAGGAGAGGAATATTCCCTCGCCCTTAAGAATGACGGAACGGTCTGGACCTGGGGACTCAATAATTATGGCCAGCTTGGAAACGGAACCAACACCGACAGCAATGTGCCGGTACAGGTGAGCGCACTTTCAGGTACAGCAGCAATTGCAGCGGGAGTGATATATTCCCTCGCCTTGAAGAACGATGGAACGGTCCGGGCTTGGGGAAACAATTCTGATGGTCAGCTTGGAAACGGAACCAACACCGACAGCAATGTTCCGGTACAGGTGAGCGCGATTTCAGGTATAACCGCTATTACGGGAGGAGGGTGGCATTCGCTCGCCTTGAAGAATGACGGAACGGTTTGGGCCTGGGGATTCAATTTAGATGGTGAGCTTGGAAACGGAGCCAACACTAACAGCAATTTTCCCGTGCAGGTGAGCGCTGTCACAAGCATCACTGTAATTGCGGGAGGAGAGTATCATTCGCTCGCCCTGAGGAATGACGGAACGGTTTGGACATGGGGATACAATTGGGCTGGTCAGCTTGGAAACGGAACCAACACTGACAGCAACGTTCCTGTGCAGGTGATAGGATTATGTCAAATGGCAACAGGAGTGGAGGAAGAAAATATTAGTACATCATTAAATATTTTTCCTAATCCCATTTCCAATTCAACAACCCTTTCTTTTTCTCTTACCCAATCCCAAAAAGTCTCACTCAAAATTTTTGATGTGAATGGTAGATTGGTAACCACACTTACTGATAAAATAATTGAAGCAGGCGAACATCAAATTGAATTCAATGCAGAAAAAATAAATGCTGGAATTTATTTCCTTAAAATGCAGACAGGAGAATTTTTGAAAACAGAAAAATTAATCATAACAAAATAAAGAATGAGGAAACTACAAACCAAAAATAACCCTGATTCTCCACTCTGCTACCTAAGAACTATGAGCGTCAGCCCGACAAAAATGCGAGCCTGCAGTTGCCAGTGGGCTGAAGCATATTTTTGTCTTGATTTTTTTGGTTACTTTTTTCATCAAGGAAAAAAGTGACAAAAAGAGAATGCAAGTGCGGATGAAATAATTCGCCATAAGCGAATTTTCCCATCCAACTTTTGTCCCTAATTGTATCCTCCAACCAACCCAAACCTAACTGTGCACATCGAGCACGAAACCAAATCCGACATCATTAAGCGCAGCAAACGCCTTGCCGGGCAAATCAACGGCATACAAAAAATGCTCAACCAAAACCGCGATGCTTCGGATATTCTCATTCTCCTTCTTTCTGTTCAGGGTAGTTTTGCAGCGCTCTCATCAAGCCTCGACAGCGCTTTTCGTATGCACATAAACATAATTCTGCATACCCCCATTCACCTGGTTTTCCAAACACAAGAACACCTTCAATACATTGAAAACACAAAGGTTCAGCTTGTCTCATGCACACCGCATCAGCTTTTGCAAATCATGTATTCGATAAAACAGAAAAAAATATTTCCTGAATAATCAGGCGTTTACAATATTTTTTCATTTTCCATTTGGTGCATACCCCCCTGTTTGCCCCAATATTACACTGTCATCTTTCTTAAATGAACAATAACCTCAAAATCAAGTAAAAAACAAACTCTTTGGAAGCCAAATTCATTTCTTTGGAAACAAAAACGTCTGCTCTGGAACCCAAAATCACTCCGTTGGAATCCAAAACCAATGCTATGGAAACCAGAACAACTGCTTCGGAATCCCAAACCGATGCGATGGAAACCAAGTCAATTTCTATGGAAACAAAATCAACTTCAATGGATGCCGGGACAAGTACACAGGAAACCAAATCACCTGCTTCGGAAGCCAGCACAACTGCTCAGGAAAAAAAATTCATCGCTGCGGAAACTAAAATGGCTGCTCGGGAATCCAAAACCACTGCACTTGGAAAAAAATCACTGCTCTGGAATCCGCAACCACCACTCACTTTCCTAAAATCATAACGCATCTCTCATAATTCATCATTCAAGTCTCCGAACTCCCAACTCCTGACTCCCTGCTTGCAACTACAACTTCAAACTTTGAACTTTAAACCTTAAACCTCTTACCTCAAACCTCAAACTCTATTCCATGGACAATCTCGACACCAACCGCCTCAACATGATTCGCACCACGCATGACTATTGCGTTGACAAAGCTGCCGCAACCGCTGCCATCGCTCAATATGCAGTTACGGTAACATCCGTAAAGAATAAAATAACGCTTATTGATGCGCTCAACATCATTGCATCCGGCACAACAACAGGCGTAACGCTCGACACAAACCTTCTTCGCGCAACCATGTCCGACCTTGCTTACAAATGCGGAAGCGCAACATTCGCTTATGCTTCTTCTGTCAACAACAATACGTTAATGGCTCAGGTCAAAACAAGGCGTTCCGAATTTGACGGATTTAAAAAAGAAGAAGTTGACGATATTTGTCAGGGCATTCATGATGCTGCAAATGCTAACATAGTTGCGGCAGGTCCTTTCGGTATAACGCCATTGGATATAACCGATCTTCAAACCGCAATAAATTTATATGTTGCCGGAATGCAGGGACCTCGCCAGGCGCGTATTTCAATTTCAAGTGCCAAAGACCAGATTAAAGATAACATCTCCCAAACTATTCAGAAGCTGCTGAAAGAACAGTTGGATAGAATGACCGATACCCTCAAGCAATCCAACAATGTTTACTACTCCGAATATTATATGGCTCGCGAAATCATTGACCTTGGCTCCACAACAGGCAAAATTCGTGGTACCGTTTCCGATAACGGAGGCAATGCATTGGATGGAGTACTCTTTTCCATTTTCAAAACTGGCTCAACCGATTTAGTTGCAAGCACAACTTCCTCAGGCGGTGGCAAATTCAGCGCCTCAAATTTACCTGCCGGTGATTACGATTTGGTTTGGGAACTTGCAACCTTTCAACCCGTCCGTGAGAACAACGTACACCTTGCAGCAGGGAAAGAATTAAAGCGGGTTATAACCATGCTTCCCGTTTAAAATTAGTTGAAACTCTTTCTGAAAGCATCCCGTTTTCTTCGGGGTGCTTTTTATTTTTTGCTTAATAATTTTCTTTTCCGGGCAATTCATTGCTTTTTTATAATCTTGTAGAAGCATCAAATATTTTTTACACTCTTGCCCGAAATGACAATTAAAATATTTTCACCAGGTTGCCTGTTGTTGTATGTTGGTTGCTTTCTTTCAATTCAAACTGCAGCACAAATTGATTCTTCCAATCAATCATCATTTCAGCAGCAGGATATTAAAGATTGGATGTTCGAAAAAGGTTGGATTAAAAATAAATCAAAGAAGAAAAATTTATTGTTCATTGTACCTGTAATTGGTTCAAACCCTGCAACAGGGTTTTTCTTTGGCGGAGTTGCCAGCTACACTTTTAAATTTAAACCGGTTGACCGCTACCTTTCATTACTTAATGGAACAGCAACATATTCTACAAAGGAACAGGTAAACCTCTTTATGCGAAATAATGTTTTTGTTAATAATGGAAAGTTTTTATTGAATGGCGATTGGCGCTTTGTTATTTTTTCAGAAAACACCTATGGGTTAGGAACTAATTCACCAGTAGAAGCGAGCCCGAAACCGGCTATTGCCTTATTTGGTTATGATGTGAATGATGACCCGACAGTGCAGTCATTACGCTACCATCAATTACGTTTTTATCAGACTGTTTCTTTTAACCTGCATGATCATTTGTTTTTAGGAACCGGTTTGCAATACGATAACTTTTTTAGCATTGAAGATTTATTTTTGAATGAAAACGATTTTGTTGAATCATATCATTCCGGCTACAGCAAACAATTTGGATTTAACAATAATGAATATGTGCTCTCAGGAATAGCAATTAACTCCACTTATGAAAGCCGCGATAACCAAGTCAATGCGTATAAAGGTTTGTACGCCAACCTGAGCTATCGTTTTAATACGACATGGCTTGGAAGTTCGCAAAACAGTCAGGTACTGAATGCTGAATTAAAAACATATTTTCATTTTAAAAAAAGAGACGTACTTACTTTTTGGTTATGGGGGCAATTTGTAACAAACGGGTATGCCCCTTATTTGGCATTACCCGCCATTGGATATGATGCACGGCAAAGTTCAGGTCGTGCGTATGCATTCGGAAGATACAGGGGAGAAAATATTTTTTATGCTGAAACAGAATTTCGGTTCCCCATATCTAAGCGGACAGGAATTATTGGTGGTGTTATTTTTTTAAATGTAACTACTACCTCTGACCAGCAAAATAATGTCAAGTTATTCAGGTATAACAGTCCCGGTGGGGGAGCAGGATTGAGAATTATGATTGACAAAGCAACACGCACCAATTTACAATTAGATGCGGCAACAGGAAAAAAATCTTCAGGATTTTATTTAGGAGCAGGAGAGGTGTTTTAAGAATTGAAAAAATTATTTCGAACCAATCGTATATCCTACTCCAATTCTTGCGTAAGGATAATGTTTTTCCACATCGTCATAATCATCATAATAACCCTTCTGTGTAAAATATCCCGCATTCAGGCTAAGAGAAAACTGGGTGGAAACAAAATACCGAAAATCAGTAGTAATCACATTCAGAAAAAAACTTGATTCATTTCCATTCAATGTCTGGAACCATATTCCCTTGTAATTTGTACCCCACCAAAACCTGTCAGCGAGATTAAATTTAAATCCTAAAAGCAAACCTGCGCCAGGTCCGTAATCATAATTCCTTCCTTCTCCGTAATACAAGTAATCATCAGGGATTGAACCCAAAGCAACACCTATTATTCCCGCTTCAGTAAATATGTCTGATTTTTCTCCATACATGTGATCAGATAATAGTTTGAAGTTAAAACTCTGTGCCCCGTACTGCAGAACAGAATTCTTAATATAATCATAATTCATTGTTACAGTCAGAACATGATTTACTTCATCGTCTTCTTTTAAATGCTTGCCATAAAGCACTCCGTTTATCTGTATGTTGTTTAATGTTGAAGAGTCTGCAGCACCTAATTCACCTATCAATGAAAAATTACTGAAAGGTTTTTCAAAATCCTGGTAAGGATTTCCGTATTGAATATTAGCACGAACAAAAAACTCATTGTCACCTTTGGTAAATACATCATTAATGTCTTCGCTGAAACGCCTGTAACCTGCATCTAAAGTACCGTAAAGCATACTGGGAACACGGTCAGCAGGATTTCCCATTACTCTTCCCCATCTTCCGTCAAGAATACGGTTGAAACCGTTCATAGGGTTAACAAGAAAAGCCAGCACTTCGTTCACCTGCCGCTTAAATCCTCTCTGATGATTATTTACAATGAGATTTGAAAACCGGTAAGTCATTTCACCGATAGAAATACCACCTAAGCTTGTATTGATAAAATCATTTTGAGCAGGGGGATGTGTTTCACCACAGGTTTCCCACATAAAGCTGCCAGCAAATGCTGCCGGAGCGGACTGCCAGAAACTGTATCCGTTGGTTCGAAAAGCACTGAAATACATACTTCCGTGGTAGGGATGTGCAAACTGGTTTGTATTAAAGCTATTATCATCCCATTCCCAGCTGCTGAATTTTAAATTATGTTTTATGCTTTCCCAGGAGATATGTGCAAATTCTGCATCACGCACATAATAATTAAATGCCCAGGGAATTACCTGAACTAACATTAATTCACCGGATGCGCGCCAGAATCTTTTTTTAATGACCAAAGTATCAATTAAAGAATCGGACGATGATATTTGCTGAAATTTCGAAAGTGAAGAATGATAAGATGCAATGGAAGAGTAGGCAATTTCAGAATTACGTTGAGGAGAAAATTGGATTTGCTGAGCAATAGCAGTTGAAGAAGCCAGGCTTAAAGCAATAGATGAAAAAAAAACAGCACAATAAATTTTTTTACAGTTGATGATTTTGATCTTGAAGAAACATTTCAGCATAAATAAATTTTTTAAAAGAAGTCAACAAATATAATTATTAATTATCAGCCATAAGATTGATTAAATTTCAAAATATTTTTCATCTAACATGGTAAAAATTTCCGGCCCACGTTCAAATCAAAAACGGATTGTTTTTTTTCTCATATCCGACAGTTGTAAAAGGGCCGTGCCCCGGATAAACTTTTACATCATCATCCATAACAAAAAATTTTTCACGTATGCTTTTTATCAGGGTATCATAATCACCACCTGGCAAATCGGTTCGTCCAATGCTCATTTGAAACAATACATCGCCACCAATAACAAACTCTTCTTTCTCACAATAAAAACAAATGCTTCCCGGACTGTGACCTGGGGTAAAAAGAATCTTCAATTCGCTTTTTCCGAACTTCACCAAGTCACCTTCATTCAGCAATGCAAAAGGTTCGGGCGAGGGTTCACAGAAAATCCCATACTGAGGTGCATAATCCGAAACTGCCCGTATTAATGGAATCTCCAGGAAATTTAACTCAAGCTGCAACTTATATTTGCCAGCAATAAAATTATTTCCCAATACATGGTCAATGTGGCAATGCGTATTTAATAGTTTAACAGGGTTTAATTTCTGATTTTCAATAAAAGCGCTCAATTCATCTTTTTCAAATGATTCGTAACAGCCGGGATCAATTATCACGCATTCTTTGGTTTCATCCGATAAAATATAGGTGTTTTCCTGGAAAGGATTGAACGTGAAAAAATCAACCTGTATCATTATGCCTTATATATAGGGGTAAAGATGGAACAATATTAAAAGAAAAAACCTGCAGTCGGAAAAGCTGCAGGTTAAACCCCTATTTTTTTAAGAAGATAAGCGGGGAGAGTATTCCCCAATTACTATGCAGAACCGTTGTCTGCCGAATAATAGAACGGATTTTATCCGTCTACTCTCCCCGAACCTTCAAAGTTTTAAACTCCGGTACCATCGGCAACCACAACTCCACCAGTTCTTTCGTCATAGTGGAATTGATTGTTGTCAATGATGCTTTGAGCTCTTGAAACTTCTGCCTGATGTGTACCTTTATACTCATCGGTAAAGTCGGCTGCTGATGTCAATGATCCTAATGATATGAGGATCGCTACGAGTAATTCTATCATATGTTTATAGTTTTATGACAGAATTATACCCCAAAAGTACCCTGCATGTTGTAGTATAAAGAATCAAACCTTGCATGCCGGTAACATCAAAATTTGATAGATTTACACAATAATTATTATCATTTATTACTGAATATCAATATTTTAAACTTAAAATAACATGAAAAAATTGTTAGAAATGTCACAATTGGTAACAGATTTCATGGGTGAGAAGTCATTAATTCACATATTTAAAAGGGATAAAAGCGACCCCAAAGCATATAAACTGCTCGAAGGAATAATTACCGGAAAATTTAAAGATGATGAAGAAGCCGCTAATGACTTATACAGCAGCACACCTGAAAACAAAAGCTACCAGATGCTGAAAAGCCGGACCCGTGAGCAAATGCTGAGCTTGCTTTTTACTATGAACATTGAGAAAAGAATGAAACACAGCTACCAGAAAGCTCTTTATTCAAGTTCGCGAAATTTAATTGCAGCCCGCCTTTTGATTTTAAAAAACATGAAGAACGTGGGAGTCGACTATTTAAGGACAGCATTTTACACTGCGGTTAAATTTGATTTAACAGACATAAAACTTTTGTCGGCAAGGCAATTACGCCTGCATGATACATTTACCGGTAAAGGAAAAGTTATGGGTAAGTATAATCTTATTATTAAAGAAACCCACGAATTGCTTAAAGCCGAAATAGAAATGGAAGAAGCAAAAGAAAATTTATTTGTATTACTCAGAAACACTTCAGCGCCTGAAAAAAAGCTGAAAGAAGTTGTGACAGAGTCTTATAAAAAAGCAAGTGAAATAAATAAGAAATTCAGCTCGCATACTATTAAAGTTGATTATTTCCGCATAGCCGTTTACTATCATCATATTTTTGAACGACACCATGATGTAATAAAAGTTATTGAACAGGCAGAGAAATATCTTCAAAACCATCCTGTATTTATAAACTATGCTGTTGTAGCCGAAATGGCGCTTCAGAAACTGGATACTTCACTTTATATACGCGACTATAAATTAGGGAAAGAGAGTGCCGAAATATGCAGAAGTATATATAACCCCGGTTATTTAAACTGGCTTATTTTCCTTGAATATTATTTCCTTCTTTGTTTGCACACCGAAAATTACGAAGAGGCGCAAAAAGTTTTTAATGATGCCGTAAAACATCCTAAGTTTTCAAATTATTCGTCAGAACGATTAGAAAAGTGGAAAATATTTGAGGCATACCTATCATACATTCTGCCCGAATCAATAAAAAGAAAACGATTTAATATATCAAGATTTTTAAATGAAGTTCCTATATTCTCAAAAGATAAAAGAGGATACAATCTTTCTATCATCATTGCACAGATTGCTTTGTTAATTAAGATGGGTGATTTTGATAAGGTGATGGATAAATTTGATTCGCTTAAAAGTTATGCTGGGCGTCATGTGAACAGAATACGCAATCCGCGTAGTTTTTATTTTGTTAAAATGCTGCTGACTTTAGTACGTTATGATTTCGATCCCGAAAAGACCGGAGAAATTAGTCACAAGTTTTATGAAAAACTTAAAGCATCAAAGATCAAAAGCCAGGGTGAGATTGAAACGCTCGAAGTAATTCCGTATGATATTCTGTGGGCTAATTTGCTTGATAAACTGAAAATCCATTTTGCAAACCATCAACTTCCTCAGAATGTTTAGTTTTTTATTTTTGAACAAAGATTTTTAAAGATGGTTCAGATTCGCCCGGCTTCAATAACTGATATTGCATCCATTACCAGTATATATAATGATGCTATACTGAATACTACGGCAACTTTTGATACCGAACCAAAATCAATTGATGATAGAATGGTTTGGTTTAAAAATCACGGAACGAAATATCCTGTTCTTGTTGCTGAATCAGAAAATAAAATTGTTGGATGGGCATCGCTTACACAATGGAGTGATCGTTGTGCTTATGAAAAAACTGCGGAGGTTTCTGTTTATGTTCACAAAGAACACCGCGGAAATGGAATTGGAAAAATGTTACTGGAGCAATTAGTATTGGCAGGAGAAAAAGCCGGAATCCATTATATGCTTGCACGTATTACCGAAGGAAACAAAATCAGCATTCATTTGCACGAGCTATTCGGATTCGCTCATATTGGAGTAATGAAAGAAGTTGGATTTAAGTTTGGAAAATTTTTAGATGTTACTTTGATGGAAAAAGTTATTAGTTCGAATAACTAATCGATACGAATTTTCGAATAGATTTTTTAATTTTTAATTACACCCGTTCCCGGCAAATCATTTAAAACAATTTTTCCATCGCTATAAGTAATGCCTGTAAAAGGATCGTTTGAAATCAATAGTGGTCCGTCTAAATCAGTCCAGTCGGCAAGAGGTGCAAGTTGTGCTGCTGCTGAAACTCCGCAGCTGCTTTCGCTCATGCAGCCTAAAAGAATTTTCATTCCAAGTTGCTTTGTTTTTTTAATCATCTTCATTGCTTCACGCATTCCACCACACTTCATCAGTTTGATGTTAATGCCATGAAACGCATCTTTTATTTTTTCAATATCATCAAAAGTCTGCATACTTTCATCAGCAATAATTGGCAGTGGACTTTTTTCTTTTAGCCAGCAGCAGTCTTCAAATTTTTCTTTTGGCAAAGGCTGCTCAATAAAAACTGCACTCTGTTCTTTCAGCCAGTAAATCATATCCAATGCAAATTCTTTTTCATGCCATCCCTGGTTTGCATCAACACAAATTGATTTGTTTGTCGCGCTCCTTATTGTTTCAATAATCAGTTTATCGAACGGTCCGCCTAACTTTACTTTCAGCAAATGAAAATTTTCCGCTTCTTTTATTTTTTCCAAAATAATTTTTGGCGAATCCATGCCAATAGTGAAAGTAGTAAACGGGCAATTATTTTTATTCAATCCAAAAATTTCATAGCAAGGTTTCTTGAGAAACTTTCCTTCCAAGTCATGCAATGCCATATCAACGGCAGCCTTTGCTGCAAAATCATTTTCTGAAATCGTAAATACATAATCAAGAATTTTATCTTTTTCTTCAGGAGAAGAAAATTTTTTAAATTCCAAGTTAGATAAAAATTCAATTACCGATTGTTGTGTTTCGGGTAAATAGGGCGGAAGTGCTGCTTCTCCATAACCTGTCAATCCTTCATGTTCCAGTTCTACATATATAACGGGAGTGACATCCCGAGTTCCGGATGCGATGGAAAACGGATGTTTAAACCTCAGCTCGTATGGATAAAACCTAAGAAACATAAGTCATGTGGCGGATTCAAAAATATTTCTATTTTTGGCATCCTTTTCAAAAATCCTTAAACTTTAAACTGCAAACTCTAGATATGGCATCAAAAAACCCAATTGAAAGATCCGTGAATCAGTTCATGGAAAAGATTAAAACAAAAAATCCGGGTGAAATCGAATTTCACCAGGCAGTGCATGAAGTAGCCGAAGCGGTAATCCCTTTTATGGAAGAACGCCCGATTTACAAGGAAGCAAAAATTCTTGAGCGAATTACTGAGCCGGAGCGCGTAATTATTTTCCGTGTTCCATGGATTGACGACCGTAAAAAATTTCAAATCAACCGCGGTTTCCGCATTCAAATGAATAGCGCACTGGGACCATATAAAGGCGGATTGCGTTTTCACCCCTCAGTTTACCTTGGTATTTTAAAATTTCTTGCGTTTGAGCAGGTTTTCAAAAACAGTTTGACAACATTACCGATGGGTGGTGGAAAAGGTGGAAGTGATTTTGATCCGAAAGGAAAATCGGATAATGAAGTGATGCGTTTTTGTCAGAGCTTCATGACTGAATTATTTCGTCATATTGATGCATATGCTGATGTACCTGCCGGTGACATTGGTGTTGGTGGACGCGAAATAGGATTTCTATTTGGTCAGTATAAAAGAATTGCAAATCGGTTTACCGGAATTCTTACTGGGAAAGGAACAAATTATGGCGGAAGTTTAATTCGCCCCGAAGCTACTGGTTATGGGTGTGTTTATTTTACACAGGAAATGCTGGCAACAAAAGGAGACGGTATGAAGGGAAAACGTGTGGTGATTTCCGGTTCGGGAAATGTTGCTCAGTATTCTGCTGAAAAAGTAATTCAACTGGGTGGTAAAGTGGTTACGCTTTCAGACAGCGAAGGATTTATTTATGATAAAAAAGGAATCAATGCCGAAAAGCTTGCGTGGGTTATGGAATTGAAAAATGAAAAACGCAGGCGCATCAGCGATTATAAAAGGAAATTTGGTGGCGAATATCATGCAGGCAAAACACCATGGGGAATAAAATGTGATGTGGCTTTACCAAGTGCAACCCAGAATGAGTTAAATGGTGCAGATGCAGAGGTGCTTGTTAAAAATGGTTGTAAGGCTGTAGCAGAAGGTGCCAATATGCCCTGTACACCGGAAGCTGTTGCGGTTTTTCATAATGCAAAAATTCATTTCGCTCCGGGCAAAGCAAGCAATGCGGGTGGGGTAGCCGTTAGCGGACTGGAGATGACACAAAATTCCATGCGGCTTATGTGGACACGAGAAGAAGTGGATTCACGTTTGCATGAGATTATGAAGAGTATTCACAAGACCTGTGAACATTATGGTGCCGAAAAAGGATTTATTAATTATGTGAAAGGCGCCAACATTGGCGGATTTGTGAAAGTAGCTGATGCCATGATGTCGCAGGGATTGGTTTAAGCCTAATTTGTAACCTTTAATCAAGAGGGAATAAAAAACAATTACATTAAGTGTGTTAACTTTACAAATGATATTTGAAGTTGACCACCTAAATGACAAAAAGTACTCTTATTATTCAAGTACTTATTTTTTTCTATACTGATTTATTTGCGCAATCATTACAGCAACTTAATATTTTGCCTGATGATGTGGATAAAGTTGAGCGCCTACTATCATTTTCAACGGAAGCATTAAAAGAAAATAAGGACCTTGCTGATTCTGCTGCTCTCGCAGCTTATGCCATTGCTGAAAAAATTAATTACCCTTTGGGGAAAGCAAAAGCATTGGTACAGCGTTCAAAAATCATTTCCAATAATAATTATCCTTCAGCTGAAAAATATTTGAGGTCTGCTCTTGAGCTTTTGGCTTCACCCGGTGACGAACAATTGTTTAACGAAACGAAAAAGCTATTAGGAACAAATCTTGTAAGGCAATCAAAGTTTGATGAAGCAGAAAAATTATTTCGCGAAACATTTGCGTACGGTGTTAAAGAAAATAAACAAGCCCTGGTTGGTGATGCTTATTTGGGGCTGGCAAACATCGCCACCGCGAAGTCCGATTTTGTCACAGCTCTTCAAAACTACCTGGAGGCGGCAAAAATCAGGGAAGCTCTTGCTGACAAATCCGGCATGGCAATAGTTTACAACAACATTGCTGTAAATCTAAAAGAACAGGAACGATACGAGGAATCCTTAACCTATCACTTTAAATCACTTGCCCTTAAGAAAGAACTCGGAAACAAATCAGGTATTGCAAGCTCATATACGAACATCGGTGTTCTTTATAACCGCTTAAAAAAATATCAAAGCGCTTTGCAGTATTACACAAAAGGAATGGAGCTGGCCATAGCTGAGAATGACGATAAAAACTTATCGAACATTTACACGAATATGGGTGTAACCTATCGTAATTTAAAGGAACCTGACAAAGCAATCAGCTATTTGAAAAAGTCGCTGGCAATGAAAGAAAGACTCAATAACCTGTCTGACATTGCAGGTTGCAATTACAATTTGGCGAATGTTTATTTTGACAAACAAGATTATATTTTGAGCGGGAGCTACCTCGATAAAGCCGAAAAGCTAAACCTCGTATTACAGGAAAAAACGCTTGAGGCGAAAATATTAGAATTAAGAACTAAACTTTTAGAAGCAGGCAACCATCAGAAAGAAGCTTTTGAAACATTTAAAAAATCAGTGCAGGTTAAAGACAGTATTTTTAGTATTGACCGTTCAAAGCAGCTGCAGGAAATCTTAACCAAATATGAAACGGAAAAAAAGGACAGACAGTTGGCTGAAAATAAATTTCAATTGCAAAAAGCCGAAACAGAATTGACACAAAAAAAGTTTACCAATTATATTCTTTCCGGAAGCATTGCAGCACTGGTTATCATTTTAGTTTTTGCAATCGGGTATTACATGCAGCGGCAAAAAGTGGTACAACATCAAAAAGAAATTGAAAAACAAAAAGCTGTTATTGAAGAACGCAACCGTATTGCAAATGACATGCATGATGATTTGGGTGCCGGTTTATCAACCATTAAAATGATGGGCGAAATGGCAATGGCAAAATCACCGGGAGATGGCAATGCCGAGATGCAAAAGATAACGCAGTCGGCAAGTGAATTGATTGACAGCATGCGTGCCATCGTGTGGAGTATCAGCAGCAGGAACGATTCGCTTGAAGACCTTTTGCTTTACATCCGGAAATATTCTTTTGAATTCCTTGAACAGCACAAAATAGAATGCACAATGGATATACCTGAAGACATTCCTCATCTTAAATTATCAGCAGGGCAGCGGAGAAATATTTTCCTGGTGTTGAAGGAAAGCCTGCACAATACGGTTAAGCATGCCAGCGCCACGCATGTTGAAATTAAAATAAAAACAAATCCTGTTTTCGCTGTTGCCATTCATGATAACGGCAAAGGATACGAGACAACCAGTGTAAACCGTTTCGGAAACGGGCTGAAGAATATGCAAAGGAGGATGGAAGATATAGGTGGCACTTTTTCGATTGAAAACAAACAGGGAACCACTGTAATCTGTGAATGTGTGTTCGGAGCTTACAAAATCGACACCTAACAAAAGTTATATTGATAAAAGGTTTTGAATACTTTTATTTTGCACCCACAACATGTTACGTGTAGCCATAGTAGAAGACAGGCACGAAATCCGCGAAGGATTTTCGTCTATTCTCAATGCATCCGATGGTTTTACCTGCTGCGGCTCGTTCAGCAATGCGGAGGATGCACTGGTTGGAATTCCGCAGCTCGGGTCCGATGTAGTGGTAATGGATATTAATCTACCAGGCATCAGCGGGATTGAATGTATTACCCGGCTGAAAGAAAAAAATGTTTCATCACTTTTCATGATGTTTACGGTATATGATGATGATGAAAATATTTTTAATGCCTTGAAAGCTGGGGCCAGCGGCTACCTGCTTAAGAAAACTTCACCGGCAAAATTTATTGAAGCCGTCACCGAGCTGGCTGAAGGAGGCTCACCCATGAGCGCGCATATTGCAAGAAGGGTGGTTGAAGTTTTTCAGAATAAAAATAAAGCCTCCAGAGAAACTGATATTCTTTCACCAAGAGAAAAAGAAGTTCTTACGCTAATTGCAAAGGGTTTGCTTTATAAAGAAATTGCCGAAAAGCTTTTCATTAGCACGGGTACAGTGAAGCAGCATATTCATAAAATTTATGAAAAGCTGCATGTGCAGAATAAAACCGAAGCCATTAATAAATATTTTGATAAGAAATTTTTATCATCGGTAACCACACTGCTGAGTTTTTTCAAAATATAACTTTTGTTCTATTGACGTGCATTAATTACTTTGAGATTTTTACACAAAAATTTTAAAGTCATGAAAAAATATTTACTGCTCTTCATCTTCCTGCATCTTTCAATTATTTCTTCTGCGCAGCTTGCAGTTCAGTGGAGTCATGTTTTTGGAGGAGCAGGCAGTGCCTATGATCAGCCTAAAGCAATGACATGTGATTTATCAGGCAATTATTTTGTAACTCTTGTATCGCAAGACAGCGCTTCAAATGCTGATTGTATATTAACGATCAAATATAATAGCGCGGGTGTGCAGCAATGGGCAACCTATTATTATGGACCGGGAGGCAGCACTTCGGGATCTGACAGTCCTACAGATATTGCAGTAGATGCTTCGGGAAATGTGTATGTAATAGGCTCAAGTCCATCACCCGGGGCTCCTTCTGATTATGTAACTCTTAAGTACAACAGCGCAGGAGTGCAGCAATGGGAAGCACGATATACTACACCGGGGTCTTACCAGGATATTCCTGCCGAAGTTGCCGTAGATAATTCAGGAAATGTATATGTAACAGGATGGGCTGGGTCACAGGGAACCACGTATGGTAATTTTGTAACTGTAAAATATAATGCATCCGGAACGGAACAATGGAATGTTGCATTCAGCCATGGTACAAACTATGATGATCGCGCAACAAGCATAGCAATTGATGTTGCAGGCAATGTATATGTTGGTGGATGGAGTTACCGTGCAACCACTGTTGACACATTTAAATTAAATGTTGTCAAATATAATCCATCGGGTGTTCAGCAATGGGCATCATCCTATACCTCTTCTGTTTACTACACAAGGGCGTATGATATTGCTGTTGACCTGAATGGAAATGTTTTTGCGGGCGGTTATGTATCTAACAGCATTAACAATGATGAAGACTGGTTTGTTATCAAGTTCACTTCTTCCGGTCAACAGGATTGGATGCATCAGCTCAATAACTCGTATAATAAAGCTGATAATGTAAACCAATTAATAACTGATGCGGGCGGAAATATTTATGCAACAGGTTTTACGTATGACAGCCTGACGTATGAGAATGTGCTTACTATTAAATATGATAATGGCGGAAATATTCAATGGATGAAATCTTTTGACGGACCTAGTCACGATACGGATATTGGCTATCGCATTTTAATGGAAAGCAATGGCAATGTGTATGTAGCCGGAATTACCCTGAATGCAAATTTTGATTTTGATTATTTATTTCTGAAATACGATAACAGTGGAAACCCTGTTTGGTCATTCAATTATGACGGAGGCACTAACGATGACGATTATACTGCTGATGCCGTGCTAGATGGAAACAATGACTTAGGAGTAACGGGTTACTTTTATAACGGCAATGATGATGAAGCGCAAACTATAAAGTTTTCGCAAACTACAGGGTTGAATGAAAAAAACACAACTCATTTTGTTTCTGTTTATCCGAATCCTGTAAATTCTGAATTAAATATTCAAAGCCGGGAACTGATAACTGAAATAAAAATTTATGATATTGTTGGAAAAGAAGTTTTCAATTCACAACTTCAAACCAAATCAAACAGGCTCAAACTTCAAACTTCAAATTACACAACCGGTGTTTATTTTATTGAAATAATTTCCGAAAATAAAAAAAGCATTACTAAGTTTATAAAAACTGATTGATAATTTAATTATTAAAAATACAGCATCATGAAAAAACAACTACTGATTCTTGTTATCCTGGCTTCTATGCAAAATGCAGTCGCACAACCCTTGTTTCAGAATATTTATGGGAGCAATAATCCAACCGAAGTTCATTTTGCATCTTCTCCTGATGCTTATTATTTAGTACACGATGCCGGTTTTCCTTCATTAATTACTGAGCTTGCAAAAACCGATCTGAATGGTAATGTAATCTGGACAAAAACAATTAACTATTCCGTATCTTCATCAGATGTATATCGTATTAAATATGACAGTAATTCGTTATTATTAACTGGAGCAACTTATAATGCAGGCTACCGCAATTATTTTGCAAAGCTCGACACTGCGGGAAATGTTTTATGGACAAATGAAATTAATTATGGCGACATAAATGATAATACGCGCATTCATCCGTTAAGCAGTGGCTATCTGACAGTCGGGCATCGTGATTGTGTCTGTGGTGCAAGCAGCTATACGTTCGACATTACACTTTCTCGTTTTGATGCAACTGGAAATTTGCTGTGGGCAAAAGCATATGGAAATAATTCTTATGAATTCCTGGCTAATGCCTCCATCATAACACCAAATGGTGATCTGATTACTGCCGGCAATTATGGCTTACGTGTTCCCAATGATTATGACCCCATGCTGGCGCGTTTTGATGCAAGCGGAAATTTATTATGGATGAAAACGTTTGAAGACACAACAGGTTTTTTTACTTACTTCCAGCCAACCGACATAGGTGCAACTCCCGATGGAAATTACGTAATGACAGGGTTTTCTGTAAACACTAATTTTAATTTTGATGCACAGGTAATAAAATTTGATGATAACGGGAATATTATCTGGGCAAAACGCCCTTATCAAATCGGTTGGGAAGAATACGGGAGAAGCATTATAGTTGACAGCCAGGATAATATTGTTGTAGCAGGTCCATATTATTTATCATCCGACTACGGAGATTTTTTTATGAAGCTTGATTCGGCAGGAAACTTATTGGGAACAACAAAAATCAAAAATACCTCCAATAACCTTTTCCACAATGTTTACAGTTCACATGGTGAAGATCTCGTGGAAAGACCGGGAAACGGGTATGTCTATTCCACTTACTTTTATCAGACTGTTTACAAACATTGCCTGCTAACGACTGATTATATCGGAACAACTGGCTGTCCATCATTAGGCGGAACTTATCCATTCTCCATACAAAACGTAACCTGGACACCCACGACATTTACTAATCTTCCATCGGCACAAACAAATTTAACCGGAACGATGGTTGCATATACTGATTCATCACTTACAGCAAATGTTGTTGATATTTGTTCTTTAGTCGGAGTGAATGAAATAAATAGTATAAATGATGAAATAAACATTTATCCAAATCCTGTAAATTCCGAATTAAATATTCAAAGCAGAGAATTGATATCTGAAATAAAGATTTATGATGTCGTTGGCAAAGAATTTTTCAAGTCGCAACTTCAAACCAAATCAAACGATTTCAAACTTCAAACCTCAAACTACACAACCGGAGTTTATTTTATTGAAATAATTTCAGGAGATAAAAAAGAAATTATCAAGTTTTTAAAAGTGGATTGAAAGGCATTACTTCTTCCCCATGTAAATCTTCTTAGCCACATTTTCAGGAATTGATTTAGGAACTAGGTAAGACATCTGTGCCGAAATCCAATTGATAAAACCGGGGATGATTTCGGCTTTATGTTTTAACATTCCACCCACAGCAATTTTTGCGACTACTTCAGGTTTCATGTTAAACTTGGCTGCTGTTTCTTTCAGTGCATCCATGTTGGCACGGTTCATAAAATCGGTATCAGTCGTACCGGGGCTGAGGCATGAAACCGAAATATTCGATTTTTCCAATTCCATTTTTAATCCGCGTGTAAACAAAATTACAAATGCTTTGGTTGCTGCATACACACTCATAGTCGGTATTGCCTGGTAAGCCGATGTGCTTGCTACATTAAGAATATATGATTGCTTTTGCTTTTTCAAAACAGGGATCATCAGATGTGTAAGCCGGGTTAATGAGATTAAATTTACCTGCATCATATTCATCAGTTCATCCCACTTTGTTTTTTCAAACTCTTCCCAGATAGTATAACCTGCATTATTTACAAGAATAGAAACGGGAAAATTATTTTGTGCCACCCACTGTGAAATTTTTTCAGGTGCATCCTGTTGCGATAAGTCAATTGGAAGATAGTGGCATGACGCGCTGTATTTATTTTGTAATTCATCCGCAACCTCTTTCAATAAATTTTCGGAGCGTGCAACAAGCAATACATTGTACATACGCCCAGCAAGTTCATGGGCAATGGCTTTGCCGATACCTTTAGTAGCCCCGGTGATTAATGCGTATGACATGTAATAAAGGAAAACTTAATGAACCATTACATCATCTACTCTGAAGGTAGAAGTCTGAGTAGTGCTGTTACCGGTATATTTAAACAAAATATATCCTGTACCGCTGAAAGAAGTTAACGGAACACTTCCTGACGGAATCCAAACGTTAGGAGTAGAACCGGCTAATGTAGCCGTTAGCTGAGTCCAAGTGGCCGTATTAATATTTCCACCATCAAAATCAGTGGAAATCCAAACACTCAAACCGGGATGAATATAAAAAGAAGATTCCGACAGAAAAGTTAATGTATCCGCAACCGATAAATCTAACGGTGGGGTTATAAGCCATTCTTCAATCAGCGGGGTAGTAGCACCAAAGGAAGTTGCCTGCGCATAGGTGTTGCCTCCATAATATTTACCAAGCCATTTGCGGTTGCCTTGTTTATAAATATTTTTCCATCCGCAAATTGAAATATCCTGGTTATCATTCTGGCTTTCGAAATCTTCGTCTAAAAAAGTGTGGGGAATATTAATATTTGCTGTACCGTCACAACGTGCCTTCTCCATACTAATATCAGTAAGTTCACGTATTTTTAATTGAACATCGGTTTGATAAATCTGGCAAACGGCAACTATCGAACCGTTACCTCCCGGAGTAATTGTTGTGGCAAAATTTGCAAACCCGCTACTGCGGATAAGGACGGTATTGTTACTGCAATCCTGCAAATCAAGATTTACATCTTCCTGGTTTACGGCATCGGCAAACGTTACACCGGCAGAAGAACAGGCAAATTCTAATGAATCTAACATGATGAGCTTGTTTTGCATCCCGCTGTTTAAATCATTAATGTGAACTTTTTGCGGAGTCACATAATGATAATAAGAGCCGGGTAAAATATACTGACTGATTAACGACTGTGGAATTCTGCCTAAGCTTCCGTCTGTCTGAATATAACCTCCCAGCTGAATCAATCCGTAATAATCATCCATGTAAAGCCCTTTGCATTTTACAAATACTCTTCTGCCTATAGGGTATTTAGTATAATAGTCCGACAAATCGAGCAGAATAGAAATTCCAGACGTGGAATCCTGCAACACGAGTTCTTTATAAAAATTTCCTGATCTATCATCGGCAATAACGGTACCTACTATGTACACATCAGCCTGTACCTGCGAACCCGCATACAATGCTTTTAAATCGGCAATTGAAATTTTATCACCGCTTACAACGGGATCCTGCCCGCCAGAAGGTGGCGTATCGAACTCATCTTTAACACAGGAGTTAAATAGTGTGGCGGCAAAAATTATCGAAACAATATTTTTTAATTTCATTTGAATAATATTTTTAGTTTTTTTCAATTAATTAAATCGCAAAGTCAGATTGATAAAATAAGTTCTTCCGAAAGCATAAAAATATTTCGAAGCATATTTATCGGGATCTTTGTTTTCAAAATCAAATCGTAATTGTTCAAACCCGTTGGTGATAAAATCATTATTATCGAGAATATTATTCACCCCTACATTCAAAACAAGAAATGTATTTCGTTTTAATGATCTGAATTTGTTATTCATTTTCCACGACCACCCGCCAAAGAAATCGAGAGTAAATTGCCCTTTTACTTTTTCCTGTGCAAGAATTTTATCCCACAATTCCGAATCGGGGTCAACCAGATCAATTCCATCAACAGTTCTACGCACAGGGCTAAAGTCAATATAAATATTGTCGAAATAATTAAAACTCAGATTCAGAAACCAGAAATTGGGAGAACGGTAACCAATCCCGGCAGTATATGCCGACTGCGGAGAACCGGCAACCCGAAGATTTTTTGAATATACAACCTGATCTTCAATTAACTTTTTTGCGCTTTCATCTTCATTAAAAGTTGCTTTAGGTTGTGAAGTATAAAAATACTGACCAACTGCTGCTACGGCACTTGCGCTGAATCCTTTTCCCAAATTTCTTTCCACTGCGGCTTCAATGCCGGTATGGCGTTTATCTATATCTGTCAGATTAATGCTGCCAAAGGAATTGGTTGCTTCATTGAAAAAGTATCTTATTTCACTCGAATTTTTAAAGTTGGTGTAATAACCTACAAATCGCATCTTCATTTTAGGCGTTTTCAATAAATACCCTCCTTCAGCTGAATTAATCTGTTCATCGGTTACACCGGTTGCAATTTCATCGCGGGTACGGGGTGAGGTATACGCATTTTCAAAGTAGGGTGCGCGAGTAGCAAAAGAGACATTTGCAAACAAATAATTTCGTCCGTTAAGCTTATAAGTTGTTCCTCCTTTAAATGAGTAATTGGTATAATTCTGGGTTGATGATTTACCATAAGAGTTATCAGGAAATAATCCGTATTTGGTTTTTCCATCTCTGAAGAAACCGGTGTGGGTAACTTGTGATGCTAAAAAGAAATCAACTTTATCAAACGTAAATTTAGCCTGCCACCATCCCGAAATTTTTGTAATGTCAGCAATGTAATCGTATCCGAACCGATCGCCTGCATGTAAAATATTGTTCGGGTTGTTCAAGTCATTTTGTATTACATTATAATTCCCCGGATTATCCTGTTCGGCATATTTATTTATGTCTACATAAAAATCTGCGCCCAGCAAATCATTTACTTCTTTATAAAATTCTGATTTCTGCTTTTGCAAATTCAAGCCGGCAGTAAATGAAATGTGATCGCTTAATATATTATTATAAAAGGTATTGAAGTTAATTATTTTCTGATCGGTCACACGGTCTTCAATAATATATCGCGCCCATTTTCCGCTCACACTGTTTCCGGCAATACCATCGGCATCTTCAACCGTGGTATCGCTAAGCGAGTTTGCAGCATACAGCGCATCCCAGTTGACTTGAAGGAGCGTATCATTATTTTGCAACAGCAAGGCAGCTTGCGCGGAAAGCGTAGAATCTTCAGTGAAGCTGGGCAGGTTGCGGTAGTAATCGGGTTTTGGATTTGGAGCATTATACCAGTCCAATCCCGATAATTTACCTTTTCCGAACTGGTACGATAGAGCAGTTTCGAGTGTTGAATTATTATTTATTTTCCATTCATGAGTCAAAATAAAAGATTTGATATTATTTCTACCAACTGCCGCATTTCGCTTCTCGCCATTTTGCCATCCCCAGTTCGGGTTGTAATTGGATGAGCCTGCCAAATCATATAATTCCTGCACAACGGGTGATGATTTTCCATTTTTTCCTGGTGCACCAAAAAATGTAAATGCAAGAGAATGATTTGAGTTTATCTGTTTTTCGGCAGTTGCAAAATAAGACCAGCTGTCATAAAATGTTCCTGCAATATAACCTTCATTGGACCACCTGTGTGAGCCAGATAAAGCAAATGACCAACCGCTTTTAAGCAAACCGGTAGCGTATGTTGCCATAATACGGTTGTCATACGAGCGGTTGGCGAGAGAATACGAAATCTGAAATTGTTTACGTTGACGCGAAGCCCGGCTGTCAATAAAGTAGGTTCCGCCAACACCGCCATAAGAAAACTGACTGGCTTCAAGTCCTAAAGAATTTTCTCGGCTCCGCATTACGTCATTCAAACCGCTCCATGTATAAAATGGGGTTTTTCCGGTAGTGAGATCTGTCATGGGTGCGCCATTCATCAGGGTGATAAAATTATCATCTTCATAACCTCTTATTCTGAAACGTGAAATGCTGAACCCGAATGAAGCGGCTGATTGAAATGCATCGCGCGAAGCACTTAATACACTGGAGGTATTTTGTGTGGGAATTTCTCTCAGATCGGATTCGGTAAGCGATACGGTTGGAATATTTTTATCCATATTATAATCCTCGCTTGTAATATTTACAATTCCGAAATCAATTTCAGTTTGATTGACGGCAACTGTCTTTGAAAACAAAACAAAATCTGAAGCATTAACAACCAGAGTATAATTTCCAAAAGCCACATTTGAAATGGAAAATGCTCCAGCACTATCTGTGATGGTAGAAAAATCTGTCCCCTGTAATGTAACGTTTGCATTTTCTACAGGGCTGTTATTTTCATTCAGTATAATTCCTTTTATCAAGGATGTTTGAGAAAAAGAAAGCAAAGGAAAAAAAACAATTAAAAACAGGATTAACTTGATACGTTGATTCATTTTGAAGGGTTAAGAATTGCAGGCAGGCTATTTAAGTTAAAAAATATGCCTGCTTTTTTTAAAGAGGGGCAAATGTAATTAAATTCTTTAAAGCATTTATTATCTTTTACTCTTATTAAATACAAGAAATATTTAATATTAGCTTAACATCTTTTCAATAATTTCAGGATAATATTTCAATTCGAGTTTTCGCACTTTTTGCATAATTATTTCCGGCAAGTCATTTTTATCGAGCGGAATTTTTTCCTGAAAAATAATATCGCCTTCATCATAATTTTTATTTACGTGATGTATGGTAATGCCTGTTTCATTTTCACCGGAATCATACACAGCCTTATGCACGTTGATTCCATACATGCCTTTGCCGCCATGTTTTGGAAGCAATGCCGGATGAATGTTAATTATTCTTCCATCAAAATCGTTAATTATATTTTCGGGAATCTTTTTTAAAAATCCTGCCAGCACGATTAAATCAATATGCAGGTCTTTAAGGAGATTGAGTATTTCATCCGTTTCATAAAATTCATTTTTTGTAAAAGTGCAGGTTAGGATTCCTGAAGCTTTTGTTTTATTTAAAACAGCGGCCTGTGGATTGTCAGATAAAACCATAGTTACCTTTATCGAGGGATGTCCTTTAAAATAAAAAATGATATTTTCGGCATTGCTGCCTTCGCCTGAAGCAAATATTGCAATTTGTTTAGCAGGCATTTTCAAAAATTAAAAAATCAGCAATCGGCAATAGCAAGGAATTAATAAGAAAATAAAAAAACCAGTTCGCATTAAAACCAACCAGGTGTATCGGTAATTAATCCCTTCTTCTGCATGAGGATAAAAAGCGCAATCATAAGTATAAATGCCACAGCAAATGTTAAGGTGAGCTTTTTATAAAGGCGGGCATCCTTTTTCATTTTAGCAAAGCGGAAAATATTAAATACAGCTTTTTCTGCCCGGTAAAAAGCGCTTTCACCTTTTACAATGTAATCAAATGCGCCATACTTCATTACTTCAACGGCTACATGTATTTTATCTTGTCCGCTAAGCATAACCACATCAGTATCCGGGCTAACGGTTTTTAATTCGGTAAGAATTTCAAGACCGTCACGTGCATCTTTTACCTGACTATTCAGGTAATAGTCAAGAAAAACAATAGCAGGTTTTTCGGAAGTTTTCTTTATATGGTCGAGGCAATCTTCACCGGTTCCAAAATCTTTAATGGTGAGATGTGACATTTGCGACAGGTGATCTAACAACATCTGCCTGTACATCATATCATCTTCGATAATAAAGATCAAAGTATTTGTAGTTGCCATAATGGATTAAGAATTTGCCTGCAATATCCGAAAAAAATTTAATTTCAAACTGAACCCGTTGCTTTTTTCAATTCGGGATACGCCTTATCGAGTATTTGTTTTAGAGTATTGATTTGTGAAGGGATGCTTTCAAGATTTGTTTTTTCACCTGCATTCGATTCAATGGATTTAATTAAATCTTCAGCCGGTTTTATTCCCATGTAAGATATCTGCGGTTTCAGGGAGTGGGCTGAACTTTTTAATGCCGGCCAGTCTTCTTTACTTAAATGCTCATCCATTGCTTTTACCAGGTTAGGAGCATGTTGAAGAAACATGTTGATGTACTTATTCATTTTTTCAGAATTACCTGCAGTAAATGATTTCAAAAAAGTCAGGTTAATAATTTCATCCATAATTATTCTTTTTTTATTAATAGCCCGGTGATTTTATTTAAAAGGTCATCGGGATCAAACGGTTTGGCAATGTATGCATTCATTCCTGAGTCAAAGCATTTTTCAATTTCTTCTTTTATAACGTTAGCCGTCATAGCCAGCACCGGAATATCACAAACTGGTTTTTTAAAATTAGTTCGTATAAACTTGGTAGCTTCATATCCGTCCATTTCGGGCATCTGAATATCCATAATTACCAGGTCGAATTTATTTTTACGTAACAGTTCAATTGCTTCTTTGCCA